>NZ_CP169555.1:311934-623868 GCF_041951745.1 Aeromicrobium sp. CTD01-1L150 | reverse complement strand
GCGAACACGTCGACGAGCCGTGCCAGCTTGGACAGTCCGGTGACGTGGCCCTCCTCGCGCGGGATGTAGCCGACGTGCGCCACACCCGTGAACGGCACCAGGTGGTGCTCGCACAGGCTCCACAGCTCGATGTCCTTGACCAGCACGAGCTCGTCGTGCCCGACGTCGAACGTCGCGGAGAGGACCTCGTGGGCATCCTGGTCCATCCCGGCCAGCAGCTCGGCGTAGGAACGCGCCACCCTGGCCGGGGTGTCCCGCAGGCCGTCGCGGTCCGGGTCCTCCCCGATGGCGAGGAGGAGCTCGCGGATCGCCGCCTCGGCACGCGGCAGGTCAACACTCATCGGGCTGCACTCATCAGCTGGGACTCACGGCCTGGGGTCGTCGGGGTTGTCCGTGGGCTCGGGAGCCGGGTCGGCGTCCGGCGCCGGGGCATCGGGGCCGGTGTCCGGTCCCACCGTCAGGCCGGTGGGCTCGGGGTCCTTCGTCCGGGCGGACTCTGGCACCTCCACCGGTGGGACGGCCGAGGGCGCGCGGGTGTCCGAGCCCGTCCAGGCCGGGCGGACGTCGCGGCGGCGCAGCGGCTCGAAGATCCGCGAGACCTCCTGCTTGTCCAGGGTCTCCTTCTCCATGAGCTCCAGGACGAGCGCGTCGAGGACGTCGCGGTTGTCGGCCAGGATGTCGAAGGCCTCCTGGTGGGCCCGGGCGATGAACGCGGCGATCTCCTCATCGACCGCCGACGCCACGGCCTCGGAGTAGTTGCGGCTGTGCCCGATGTCGCGGCCCAGGAACGGCTGGGAGTTGTCCTCACCCAGCTGGACGGCGCCGAGCCGCTCACTCATGCCGTACTGCGTGACCATCGCACGGGCCAGCCCGGTGGCCTTCTCGATGTCGTTGCCGGCGCCCGTGGTGGGGTTGTGGAAGACCAGCTCCTCGGCTGCGCGGCCGCCCAGCATGTAGGCGAGCTTGTCCTGCAGCTCGGCCCGCGTCTGGCTGTACTTGTCCTCATCGGGCAGCACCATCGTGTACCCGAGGGCCCGGCCGCGCGGCAGGATGGTGATCTTGTGCACGGGGTCGCTCTGCGGCAGCGCCGCAGCGACCAGGGCGTGCCCGCCCTCGTGATAGGCGGTCACCAGCCGTTCGTGCTCGTTCATCAGTCGGGTGCGCTTCTGCGGTCCGGCCATGACGCGGTCGATCGCCTCGTCCAGCGACCGGTTGTCGATGACCTTGTCGCCGTTGCGCGCCGTCAGCAGCGCCGCCTCGTTGAGGACGTTGGCGAGGTCGGCTCCGCTGAAGCCCGGGGTCCGCTTGGCGACGCTGACGAGGTCGACGTCGGGGCCGATCGGCTTGCCGCGGGCGTGGACGCCGAGAATCGTCTCGCGACCCTTCAGGTCCGGCGCCTCGACGCCGATCTGGCGGTCGAACCGTCCGGGCCGCAGCAGGGCCGGGTCGAGGACGTCCGGCCGGTTGGTGGCCGCGATCAGGATGACGCCGCCGCGCACGTCGAAGCCGTCCATCTCCACCAGGAGCTGGTTGAGGGTCTGCTCGCGCTCGTCGTGGCCGCCGCCCATGCCGGTGCCGCGGTGGCGGCCGACGGCGTCGATCTCGTCGATGAAGACGATCGCGGGGGCGTTCTCCTTGGCCTGCTCGAACAGGTCGCGCACACGGCTCGCGCCGACGCCGACGAACATCTCCACGAAGTCGGAGCCGGAGATGGAGTAGAACGGGACCCCGGCCTCACCGGCCACGGCGCGGGCCAGCAGCGTCTTGCCGGTGCCGGGCGGGCCGTAGAGCAGCACGCCCTTGGGGATCTTGGCCCCGACCGCCTGGAACTTGGCCGGCTCGGAGAGGAACTCCTTGATCTCGCCGAGCTCCTCGATGGCCTCGTCGCACCCGGCGACGTCGCTGAACGTCGTCTGGGGCGTGTCCTTGGTGATGAGCTTCGCCTTGGACTTCGCGAACTTCATGACACCGCCACCGCCGCCCTGGAAGCGCATGAAGATGTAGATGAAGACTGCGAGGATCAGCAGGATCGGCAGGAAGGCGAACAGGAACTGCGTCAGCATCGACGTCTGCGGGACCTCGACGTTGTAGCTCTTGAGGTCCTTGGCGCGGACCTCGCGCTCGGCCTGCTGGACCATGCGGCTGCCCTGGTCGCCGAGCCACTTGGCGCGCACGTCGGTGCCGTCCTCGAGCGTCGCGCGCATCTCCTGGTCGCCCTCGACGAAGGTGATCTCATCAACCTTGCCGTCGTCGAGGTACTGCACCAGTGTCGCGGTGCGGACCTCGCGATGGCTGTCGCGGGAACCGGTCAGGTTGATGATGAGGATGGCTCCGAGTGCGAACAGGATGATCAGCATCCAGGGACCACGGAACAGACTCTTGGCGTTCATCGACTGGTGGGCGGGCCCACTCCTCCCTCGTGGTCATCAATCCTCGGACGTCACCGACCGAGCCGTGCGGGCCGGTCCTGAGGCCGAGACGTGCGGTCCGCACGGTGCTGCCTGGGCTCGGTTGCCCAGACCTGGCTGTCCGGACACGGTTGCCCAGACTCGCCAAACCGTACACGTCAGCCCGTGACGCCGTGAGCCGACGGCCCACTCTCCCCAACGGTCGAGGGCCCACCTGCGTTCCCGCCCGCAGGCGCACCCGGCGGGCGGTGCGGGACTGCGCTCAGGTGTAGACGTGTGGGGCGAGCGTGCCGATGCAGCGCAGATTGCGGTACTTCTCGGCGTAGTCGAGTCCGTAGCCCACGACGAAGGCGTTCGGGATGTCGAAGCCGACGTAGCTCACGTCGACCTCCATCCGCAGGGCGTCGGGCTTGCGCAGCAGCGTGGCGATCTCCACCGAGGCCGGGCCCCGCGAGCGCAGGTTGGCCACGAGCCACGACAGTGTCAGGCCGGTGTCGATGATGTCCTCGACGATGAGGACGTGGCGGCCGCTGATGTCGGTGTCGAGGTCCTTGAGGATGCGCACGACGCCCGACGACATCGTCCCTGACCCGTAGGACGAGACGGCCATCCAGTCCATCTCGACGTGCCGGCCGATGCTGCGGGCGAGGTCGGCCATCACCATGACGGCGCCCTTGAGGACACCGACGAGCAGGAGGTCCTTGCCCTCGTAGTCTCGCTCGATCGTGGCGGCGAGCTCGGCCAGCCGGTCACGGATCTGGTCCTCGGTGAAGAGTGTCTGGTCCGGGTCGAGGTCCGCTTCGACGTGCTGTTGGTCCACGCGGTCAGCCTGCCACAGGGGTGGGGCCGAAGCGGAGGGAACTCCCCTCCCGCCGACAGCACACCCCGCCCGGGAGCTCGACCCGGTCCTGGCCGTCGTAGGCCGTCACGAGCCGATCGAGCGCCGCGACGTGCGACGCCGCCGTCTCGGAGGCGAGGGCACCGGCTGCGAGTGCGTTGCGGCGCAGGACCCTCGAACGCAGCGCCGGCGGCAGGCCCGCCAGGGTCGGGACGTCGAGCGCGTCGTCCACGGCTGCCGCGAGGGAGTCGAGCAGGTCGGCGTCGTCGCGCAGCTGGTCGGCGGTGCGAGAGAGTGCCTCGACCACTCCGCCGGAGAGCACGTCCTCCAGCAGTGGGAGGACTTCCCGCCGCAGCCGGGAGCGCCGGAACGTGGGGTCGAGGTTGTGCGGGTCCTGCCACCAGGTGAGGTCGCGGGCACGGCAGATGGCCTCGGTGTCGCAGCGCCGCAGCCCGAGGAAGGGCCGGCGCCAGGGGCCATCGGCGGCCCGCATCCCAGCCAGGGATCGCGGGCCGGAGCCGCGCCCGAGGCCCAGCAGCACCGTCTCGGCCTGGTCGTCGCGGGTGTGGGCCAGCAGGACGACGCCTGCGGGGCCCGCGGCCTCCTGCAGGGCCTCGCGTCGTGCCGCCCGGGCGGCGGCCTCGGGGCCTCCGGGACCGGTGACGTCGACGGCGACCACCGAGGCGGGCACGCCCAGCGTCGTGGCCTGCTGCGCGGCACGGGCAGCGACGTCCGCCGAGCCCGGCTGGAGGCGGTGGTCGACGACGACCGCCCGCACGTCATGACCATCACGGTCGGCGACGAAGGCGGCGCAGGCCACGAGCGCGAGCGAGTCCGCCCCGCCGGACAGACCGACCACGACGGGCGTCCCGGTCTCGACGTCGGCCAGGCTCGTGCGCACCCCGCGCCGCCCGTCAGCCTCCGCCCGTCCCAGCCTCATCGCCCCTCCTGGGTATCGAAGTTTCCCACGAGACCGCTCAAAACCTGCCGTGAACACACGAAACTTCGTGTGCGTTGCGCATGGTTCAAGCGGTCTCGTGGGAAACCTGCATCAGGCGTGGACGCGCTTGATCCAGGCGTCGGGGTCGAGGATCTCCGCCCGGGTGGGCAGATTGGCGGCCTCGGCCCAGACGGCGTCGAATCCGTCACGACCCGTGGTGTCCACGACGTGCCGCACGAACACTGCCCCGTCGCGGTACTGCCGCAGCTTGGTCTCCATGCCGAGCAGGCGCCGCAGCAACCGGTCCAGCCCGCTGCCACCAGAGCGGCGCTGCTCGAAGCGCCGACGGATCTGCTTGACCGTGGGGATGACGTCCGGCCCGACACCGTCCATGACGACGTCGGCGTGCCCCTCCAGCAGCGACATGACACCGGTGACCTTCTCCACGACGGCCTTCTGCTGGTCGTTCTGGAACAGGTCCGCGAGCGACGCCTCGGACTCCCCCCGCACGATCCGCACGAACTCCCCCAGCCCGTCGGACACCAAGCGCGACAGCGCCTGCGGGTCGAGGTCGGTGGCGTCGACCATCTCGTCCATGAGCGAGCGCAGGTGTCCACGCATCCACGGGACGGCCGTGAACTGCACCCGGTGCGTCTGCTCGTGCAGCGCCACCCACAGCCGGAAGTCGTCCGGGTCGACCTCCAGGCGCTGCTCGACGTCGACGATGTTGGGCGCGACCAGCAGCAGCCGGCCACCCTCGCCGGCGGCACCGGTCCAGAACGGGTCGAACTGCCCGAGCACCTTCCCCGCGAGGTAGGACATCACGGTGCCGATCTCCACGCCGCCGACGACGGAGCCGACGCCCACCATCCGCCCCGAGTGCTGGTGCGCTGCCGTCACCTTGTCCAGTACCGGCTCCATGATCGTGGCGAACGTCGCGAGGTTCGCCTCGACCCAGCGCGGCCTGTCGACCACCAGGACGGGCGCCTCGCTCGAGGGCAGCGCGGGCGCCACCAGCCCCGTGTACTCGCGCACGGGCGCCTCGGCGGTGACCGCTGCTCGCCGCAGCGTCTCGATGACGTCGTGGGTCTGGTCGGCGCTGAGCTCCGGCCCCGGACGCAGCAGCGTGCCCGCCGTGCGTTGCGCGACCTTCCAGTCGATCATGCGGTCGCGCCCTGCGACGAACCGCCGTGGGACCGGGCCCGCATGCTGTGCCCCTGACTCGCTCGGTGCGGGTACCGCCCTGCAGTGCAGCGCTCGGGGGTGTGCTCGCTCATGTGACCACGGTAGGGGTCCCACCCTGATACTGCCCTGAAACGGTGTCAGCCACGTCATACCGATAGGATCGCCTCACTCATGATCGGGCTCCTCGCGCTGCACTTTCTCGCTGCAGCGCTGGCCCCCGTCCTGACCCGGCGGCTCGACCGGCGCGCCTTCCTGGTGCTCGCCCTGGTGCCTGCGGCATCGTTCGCCTGGCTGCTCGGCCCGACTCTCGACGTGACCTCCGGCGGGGCGGCCCACACCGAGCACCTCACCTGGATCTCGAGCATCGGGATGGACATCGACCTGGCGCTCACACCATTGACGGCGATCATGTCGCTCGTCGTCACCGGCGTCGGCGCCCTGGTCGTGGCCTACTGCGCCTGGTACTTCCGTCCGGGCGACCCGGAGATCTGGCGCTTCTCGGCCGTCCTCACGGGCTTCGCCGGCTCCATGCTCGGGCTGGTCGTCTCCGACAACCTCTACGTCCTGTTCGTGTTCTGGGAGCTGACGACGATCTTGTCGTTCCTGCTCATCGGCCACAACCCGGAGCGCAAGGCCAACCGTCGCGCCGCCATGAACGCGCTGCTCGTGACGACGTTCGGTGGTCTGGTCATGCTGATCGGCCTGTTCATCCTGGACATCGAGGCCGGCACGGCCCGCATCAGCGAGATCCTCATCGACCCGCCCAGCGGCACGGCCACCACGTGGGCGATCCTGCTCGTCCTCGTCGGCGCGGTGAGCAAGTCCGCACTCGTGCCCTTCCACTTCTGGTTGCCGGGCGCCATGGCTGCTCCCACGCCGGTCAGCGCCTACCTGCACGCCGCGGCCATGGTCAAGGCCGGCGTCTTCCTCATCGCGCTGCTCGCCCCCGCATTCGCCGACGTCCCCGGCTGGCGGCCGCTGCTCATCACGCTCGGCATCGTCACGATGATCCTCGGCGGACTGCGGGCGCTGCGCCAGCACGACACCAAGCTGCTGCTGGCCTACGGCACCGTGAGCCAGCTCGGGTTCCTGGCGGCCGTCGCCGGGGCCGGCACCCGCTCGGCAGCGTTCGCCGGGCTGGCGCTGATCCTCGGCCATGCGTTGTTCAAGTCAGCGTTGTTCCTCATCGTCGGCGTCATCGACCGCACCGCCGGCACCCGTGACCTGCGCGAGCTCACCGGCCTGTACCGCCGCATGCCGGTGCTCTTCGCGGCCGCCGTCGTGGCAGCGGGCTCCATGGCGGGCCTGCCCCCGCTGCTGGGCTTCACCGCCAAGGAGGCCGCGCTCGCGGCATTCGTCGACCTCGGGGAGGATGCCGGCATCGGCGTGTGGGGCACGTTCGCGCTCATCGGCATCACGGTGGGCTCGATCCTCACCGTGGCCTACACCGCCCGCTTCCTCTGGGGGGCGTTCGGCGTGCGCGACGTCCAGGCGCCGACCCTGAAGGCACTCCCCGTCGGGTTCGTGGCCGCGCCGGTCGTGCTGGCGGCGCTCTCCCTCGTGGGCGGCTTCCTGGGTGGTCCGCTCACGCCGCGGATCATGTCCTACGCCGGGCAGGAGCCGGCCGGCGCGCACGCACCGGTGCTCACGCTCTGGCACGGGTTCACGCCGGCGCTGGCGCTGTCGGTCGTCGCCGTCACGGCAGGCATCTGGCTGTGGGTGGTGCGCAAGCGCGTCGCCGACCTGCAGCAACGCCTCGTGCACCGGCTGCACCTGCCCGACGCCGAGCTGGTCTACCACGACATCCTGCGCGGCGTGGACCGCTTCTCCATCGAGCTCACCGGTCGCACGCAGCGCGGTTCGCTGCCGGTCTACGTCGCGATCATGCTGATCACCTTCGTCGTGGTGCCGGGTCTGGCGCTGGCCACCGCATGGGAGGGGGTCGCGCTGCGCCGCCCCGACAGCTGGCTCCAGGTGGCCGTCGTCACCCTGATCATCGTTGCGGCCGTGATGACGGTGCGTTCACGCCGCAGGCTGCGTGCCGTCCTGCTGCTCGGGGTCACCGGCTACGGCACCGCGTTGCTCTTCGTCATCCACGGCGCACCGGACCTCGCCCTCACCCAGACGCTCGTCGAGACGTTCGCCGTGGTCACCTTCGTGCTCGTGCTGCGGCGCCTTCCACCGTTCTTCTCCGACCGTCCCTTCACCTTTGGCCGGTGGCTGCGGATCGGCCTCGGGACCGTCGTGGGCGTCGCGGTCGGCGCCTACACCCTCATCGCGTCCTCGGTGCGCACCGCCGACCCCGTGGGCCGCGAGTTCGCCGAGCCGGCCTATGCATTCGGCGGTGGCGAGAACATCGTCAACATCACGTTGGTCGACATCCGCGTGTGGGACACGTTCGGCGAGCTCGCCGTGCTGGTCGTCGCCGCCACCGGCGTGGCCAGCCTCATCTTCCTGCTCACCGATCGGGCCACCTCCCACCGGGAGGCGCGCCGTGACCGTCGTCAGGAGGTCGCCGCCGAGGGGTGGATGCAAGGTGCCCGCCTCGTGGCCGACCGTCGCCGATCGGTGATGCTGGAGGTCGTCTCCCGGGCGATCTTCCCCGTGATCATGGTCTTCTCCGTCTACCTCATGCTCGCAGGGCACTACGATCCCGGCGGGGGGTTCGCCGGCGGCCTGGTCGCCGGGCTGGCGCTCATGGTCCGCTACCTAGCCGGAGGCCGGTCCGAGCTCGACTCGGCCGCGCCGGTCGATGCGGGCACGGTGCTCGGCTCCGGACTGGTCGTCGCCGCCATGTCAGGGCTCATCCCCGCCCTGGCCGGCTACAACGCCTTCCAGAGCGGGAGCCTCGACATCCCGGTGCCTCTGCTCGGTGACCTCCACATCGTGACCTCGCTCTTCTTCGACGTCGGCGTCTACCTCATCGTGGTGGGCCTGGCGCTCGACGTGCTGCGAAGCCTTGGCGGGGGCATCGACAAGCACGCCGAGGAGCCGGCCATGGTCGAGGCGGTGGACCCGTGAGCAGCAACATCGCCCTCGTCCTCGTCACCGCCGTGCTGGTCGGGTGCGGGACGACGCTCATGCTGGAACGCAGCCTGACTCGCATCCTCATCGGCTTCTTCATGATCGGCAACGGCGTGAACCTGCTGTTCGTCATCGCATCAGGCCCCCGGGGAGCACCGCCCCTGCTCGGCGAGGGGAGCTCGGAGCCGATGGTGGACCCCCTCCCCCAGGCCATGGCGCTGACCGCCATCGTCATCACGTTGGGTGTCACCGCCTTCGGGCTCGCCCTGGCTTATCGCGCCTGGCAGCTCACCGGGCACGACGACGTCCAGGACGACCTCGAGGACGACCTCGTGCGTCGCCGTGCCGAGCTCGACGAACCCTCGGCCTCCTTCGACGACGTCGAGGCCGGACTGCCCGAGGAGGAGGGCGCCGACCAGCCCGACCCGGCTGCCGAGACTGACTCCGGCCCGGCCCCGGGAGCCACCCCATGAACCAGATCGTGCTCGTTCCCGTCCTGCTCCCCCTCCTGGGTGCAGGTCTGTGCCTCGTGCTCGGACGGTCCGCCCGCGCCCAGCGCGTGGTCAGCATCATCGTGCTGTCGGCCGTGGTCGTCACAGCGGTCACGCTGCTGGTGCGTGCCGACCGTTACGGACCCCAGTCGGTCTCGATCGCCGGCTGGACCTCCGACATCGGCATCTCCCTGGTGGCCGACCGACTCTCCGCCCTCATGCTGCTGGTCTCCACCGTGGTGACGCTGTGCGTGCTGCTGTACTCCTTCGGGCAGGGGATCGTGGAGTTCGGCCGCGACACCCCCCTGTCGGTCTTCCACCCCACCTACCTGGTGCTCTCCGCGGGCGTCTCCAACGCCTTCCTGTCCGCCGACCTGTTCAACCTCTTCGTCGGCTTCGAGGTGCTCCTGGCCGCCAGCTACGTGCTCATCACCTTGGGTGGCACCGAGGCACGCATCCGTGCCGGCACGATCTACGTCATCGTCAGTCTCGTCTCGTCGGCCTTCTTCCTCATTGCGGTCGCCTGCGTCTACGCGGCCACCGGGACGGTCAACTTCGCGATGCTCTCCCAGCGCCTCGCCGACCTTCCTGACGGCGTCCAGCTCGTGCTGCAGCTGTTGCTGCTGGTCACGTTCAGCATCAAGGCGGCAGTCTTCCCGCTGTCCTTCTGGCTGCCGGACTCCTATCCCACCGCGCCGGCGCCCGTCACCGCGGTGTTCGCCGGGCTCCTCACCAAGGTCGGCATCTACGCCATCGTCCGCACCCAGACGCTGCTGTTCCCCGACACCGACCTGCGCACCGTGCTGCTGTGGGCCTCCATCCTGACGATGCTCGTGGGCATCTTCGGTGCGGTGGCGCAGTCCGACATCAAACGCATCCTGTCCTTCACCCTGGTCAGTCACATCGGCTACATGCTCTTCGGCATCGCGATCGCGAGCCAGCTGGCGCTCTCGGGCGCGATCTTCTACATCGCCCACCACATCACCGTGCAGACGGTCCTGTTCCTCGTGGCAGGTCTGGTGGAGTGGCGGACGGGATCGACCAACCTGGACCGGCTGGGCGGCCTGGCGCGCTCCGCACCCATCCTCTCGGTCATCTTCTTCATCCCGGCCATGAACCTCGCCGGCATCCCCCCGTTCTCCGGCTTCCTGGGCAAGGTCGCGCTCGGCAAGGCGGGGGTCGACGACGGCAGCTGGCTGGCGCTCATCGGTGTCGCCGCCGCCATCGGCACCAGCCTGCTGACGCTGTACGCCATCGCCAAGGTCTGGAACCGGGCGTTCTGGCAGCCCGTCGACGACGACGCGGAGGTCGACGACTCAGACGACTGGGCCCACGGCCCGCTGCACGGGCATGACCAGGTCTCCACCGGGACCCGGGTCAGCACCATGTGGCAGGTGGCCGAGGAGCAACGGCTCCCGCTCGGCATGGCCCTTCCGACGGTGGCCCTGGTGATCTTCAGTGTCGGCCTCACGCTCGCCGCCGGGCCCCTCTTCGGCATCACCGACCGCGCGTCCGCCGAGCTGATCGAGCGCACTCCGTACATCGAGGCCGTCCTGGGGGAGCCATCATGAGGCGAGGCTGGTTCCAGGTGCTCGTGCTCACCGGCGTGTGGCTCCTGCTGTGGGGCGACATCTCGGGCTGGCTGGTCATCGGCGGGCTGCTGACGTCATGGCTGGTCGTCGCGGTCTTCCCCTTTCCCAGGGCACCGTGGGTCGCGACCATCCGACCGTGGTCGTTCCTGATGCTGCTGGCGCGATTCGGCGTGGACGTCGTGCGGGCGAGCATCGAGGTCGCCTGGATCGCCGTGCGTCCTGCGCCCCCACCGGCGAGCGCCGTCCTCCGCGTCGACCTGCGCACCCGGTCGGAGCTGCTGATGACCACGACGGGCGGGCTCGTCTCCCTCGTGCCGGGCTCGCTGCTCATCGAGCTCACTCCCGAGACCTCGGCGATGTACGTGCACGTCCTCGACGGCAGCACGCCCGAGGCCATCGAGCGCGCCCGCCGCAACGTCCTGGCACAGGAGGAGCGCGTCGTCAGGGCCCTCGCGCCACGGGTGGAGCGGGACGCCATCTGCGGGAAGGGGAACCCATGAGCGAGCGCCAGCTGGAGGCACCTCCCTGCACGGAGCGCAGCGAAGTGCCTGGGGGCGAGAACCATCAGACAGCTCATGCCATCACGTCCTACCGTGCCTTTCCTCAGGACGTGATGGCATGAACACCGTTGGCATCATCTGCGGGATCATCCTCGGCCTGGCCGGCGCGCTGTGCCTGGTGCGCATCGTCCGCGGGCCCACGATGCTGGACCGCACCGTGGCCACCGACGTGTTCGTGGCGATCACCATCGCCGCCGTGGGCGTCGAGGCGGCCGTCGGACGCTCGACCACGACCGTTCCCGTCCTGCTGGCCCTCGCGCTCGTGGCCTTCCTGGGGTCGGTGAGCATCGCCCGGTTCGCGGCCCGCGACTCCGGGCCGCCATCATCGCAGGAGCGCCCGTGATCATCGACGTCATCGCCTCCGCGCTGCTGCTCATCGGCTGCCTGCTGGCGCTCGTGGCCGGCATCGGGCTCTTGCGCTTCTCGGACGTGCTCACCCGGCTGCACGCTGCGACCAAGCCACAGTCCCTGGGGCTGGTGTTGATCCTCGTGGCCATCGCGCTCCGTGCGCCGGACAAGTCGTCGATCACGATCTTGACGCTGGTCGGCGTCTTCGCGCTCATGACCGCCCCCGTCTCGGCTCACATGATCGGGCGCGCCGCGTTCCGCTTCAACAAGGTCGACCGCTCCACCCTGACGCGCGACGACCTCTCCTGAGCCTCGGACCACACCCCGGGCGGCGCCGGGACCGGTTGGTAGGTTCGCGGCATGCGCATCGCGACGTGGAACGTCAACTCCATCCGCAGCCGCATCGACCGGGTGACCGGCTGGCTGGAACGCTCCGACGTCGACGTCCTGGCGATCCAGGAGACCAAGTGTCGAGAGGACCAGTTCCCCGGCCTGGAGCTCACGTCGATGGGCTATGAGTACGTGCACGTGGGACTGAACCAGTGGAACGGCGTCGCCGTGCTCTCCCGTGTGGGGCTGGAGGACGTCGCCACGTCCTTCGGCGACGATCAGCCGAGGTTCGGTGAGCCGGAGGTGCTGGAGCCCCGAGCCGTCGGTGCCACGTGCGGCGGAGTGCGGATCTGGAGCCTGTACGTGCCCAACGGCCGCGAGCTGGACCACGCGCACTACCACTACAAGCTCAGCTGGCTCGAACAGCTGCGCTCCAGTGCCGCCGGATGGCTGCGGGAGAACCCCCAGGCGCAGACCGCCCTGGCCGGGGACTGGAACATCGCGCCCGAGGACGACGACGTGTGGGACATGGCTGCCTTCGAGGGCAGGACGCACGTCTCGGAGCCGGAGCGCCAGGCCTTCCGCGACGTGCTCGAGGCAGGCTTCAGCGACGTCGTCCGCCCGCACGCGCCCGGTCCGGGCGTCTACACGTACTGGGACTACCAGCAGCTCGCCTTCCCCAAGAAGCGCGGCATGCGGATCGACTTCGTGCTCGGCTCCGACGCTCTGGCCGCCCGGGTCGACGGGGCGTTCATCGACCGCGAGGAACGCAAGGGCAAGGGCGCCAGCGACCACGCCCCGGTCGTCGTCGACCTCACCTGAGCGGCTCCTCCCTCGGCCTGTCGACCCGGACAGGCAGCGAGGATTCCCATGACGTCATGGGAATTGGGGGTCGCGTGGGACCAGCGGGCGCTCAGCTGCCCCAGGTGGGACGCAGCGGAAAGTCCGCGGCACCGTCGTCGTCGGTCTTGACACCGAGGACGTGGTGCAGGCCGATCTCGCCGCGCTCGAAGGCCAGTCGCGAGCCTGCCATGTACAGCCCCCACACCTTGGCGGTGCCGAGCGTGACCTCGCCGAGCGCCGCCTCCCAGTTGGCCTCGAGGTTCTCGCACCACGCCTGGAGCGTCCGGGCGTAGTGCTCACGGATGCTCTCGACGTGGCGGACCTCCAGACCGTGGTCGTGCATCGCGGTGACGATCGTCCCGACCGGGGCCAGCTCGCCGTCGGGGAACACGTACCGGTCGATGAACGCACCTGCCGAGGGGGCCACCGACCCGTCGCGCCGCGTGATGCTGTGGTTGAGCATCCGCCCACCCGTTCGCAGCCTGTCCCGCAGGAAGGTGAAGTAGTCGCCGTAGTTGCGCACCCCGATGTGCTCGATCAGCCCGATCGAGCTCACGGCATCGAACCCGGTCTCGCCGACGTCGCGGTAGTCGCCGAAGCGCACCTCGGCGAGGTCGCCCAGCCCTTCGGCCTCGATGCGCGCCTGCGCCCAGTCGGCCTGCTGCCGCGACAAGGTGACCCCGAGGGCCTTGACGCCGTGCTCACGCGCGGCGTGGAGCACCATGCCGCCCCAGCCGCAGCCCACGTCCAGCAGGCGGTCACCCCGCCCGAGGTCGAGCTTGCGGGCGATGAGCTCGTACTTGGCGCGCTGCGCCTGCTCCAGGCTCGCCCCTTCGGTGGGGTAGACGGCGCACGTGTACGTCATCGACGGGCCGAGCACCAGCTCGTAGAACCGGTTGGAGACGTCGTAGTGATGGTGGATCGCCTCGGCATCTCGTGTCCGGCTGTGGCGCAGCCCCTCCACGACGCGTCGCCAGCGCGGCAGGTGCTCCTCCGGCGGCGGTGGCGGCGGCTTGAGGTGCGAGATCCCCAGGCTCCGCACGATCTGCAACAGCTCCGTCGGGGTCGGCAGCCGCAGCCGCAGCTTGCTCTGCACGTGCACCATCAGCTCGTAGGGGTTGGCGAGCGAGACGCCGTCCACCTCGAGGTCCCCGGCGACGAACGCCCGCGCGAAGCCCAGGTCGCCCGGAGCCGTCATGAGATACGCCAGACCGCGCTCGGTGTTCAGCCGCACGACGAACGGCGCCTCGTCCGGCTCCGGACCGGAGACGCTGCCGTCATAGGCCTCGAAACGAAACGGCATGCCGTCGCGCATGAGTCTTTCCACTGCCTGCGCGATCGTCAGGGTGCCGACATCGATCGTCATGAGTTACCCACCGCCTTGTCGTAGAGGGTGCTGAGACGCGCCTCGGGGTCGTAGCGTCGCCGCACCGTGTCCAGGACGTCGACGCCGTACAGACCGGCGAACGTCGCTTCGTCGTAGAAAGCCTCGGAGTACAGGGACTTGTGGCCGCCGAGCGAGTGCACGTGCTCCTCGATCCGCCGGTTCACGAACCCCGGCGGGGCGTCGGCCGGCACCTCGACCGTGCCCCAGAATCCCAGGTTCACGTACGTCTCGCCGGGAGTGAGCGGGTAGGTGGGCCAGGTCCGTCGGGTCCGCAGGGGACACACCCACACCGGCCGCATCCCGACCTCGGCGTCGAACCAGGCCAGGAACTCGGGCATCCGCTCCAGTGGCACCTCCACATCCTGGATGACCTTCTCGCGGCCCGGGACGCCCTTGACGCGGTCGAGCAAGCGGCTCAGCCCGAGCCGGGTGTCCAGCGTGACGAGCCGGTGGTAGACGTCGCTGCGTCGCCAGCGTCGCGGCCAGACGCGCCGCACCCAACGATTCTGGGCGCCGAAGGCCGCCGAGCACCAGAACCAGTCGGTGTCCCAGCGCCACAGGTAGTCGTGCATCGTCAGCCGGTCGTGGTCCAGGCGTTCGACGGAGCGGTAGTAGACGTCCTGCCCGGTGTAGTCACTCGTCGGACCGGGCTCGTCGGTGAACGTCGCCAGCGTCAGCCGGACCTCATCCGGTGTGAAGGCCGTCGCGTCGAGACCGTCGACGCGCACGCCGTCCCACGCGCCCCCTACGCAGATCTCCTCGATCGCCGCCGTGGCCTTGCCGACGTCGAGACCGACGTGCCGCAGCGCGACGTAGGGCGGCACGGCCTCCAGGCTGATCCGCAGACGCGTCGCATAACCCAGCGAGCCGTAGGAGTTCGGGAAGGCGTCGAAGAGGTCAGCGTGCTCGCCCTCCGGCGTGGCGGTCACGAGGTCACCGGAACCGGTGAGGACGTCCATCTCCAGCACCGACTCGTGCGGCAGACCGTTGCGGAACGACGTCGACTCGATACCCAGGCCGGTGACGGCTCCGCCGAGCGTGATCGTACGCAGCTGCGGCACCACGTACGGGATCAGCCCGAACGGCAGGACGGCGTCGACGAGGTCCTCGTAGGTGCACATGCCCTGCACGTCAGCGGTGCGCGCGTCGACGTCGACCGCGATGACACCGTCCAGGCCCGACACGTCGAGCCCGGGCGCGCCGTCAGCGACGCGGGGGCGGAACAGGTTGGAGGTGCGCTTGGCCAGTCGGACCCGGGCGCCGTCAGGGATGGCGCGGTAGGACGCACGCAAGCGATCCACCGACTCCCGGTGCGCCTGCCAACCTTTCACCTCATCACCATATTCCTGTTCCGACGAGGAGGACCACCGGGGAGACCGTCAGCGCAGGAGCCACAGGAGCGCCTCGCCGTGACCGGCCACGCGCTCCACGGGTTCATCGGTCCTGACCTCGTCCCCGGCGCCCAGCTCCAGGCCGTCGACCACGAGGGGGCCTCGGGTGGTGTGCACGAGGGTTCGCGGGGCGGGTGGCACGGACAAGATCCCGCCGTCGGGCCGGGCCACCAGCAGCCGGGCGTCCGCCGCGACGTCGACCGTCTCCAGCAGTCCAGGACCCTCCACGTCGACGCAGGCGTACCGCGGCTCCGCCGCGTGCTCCGAGCGCAGCATCACCTGGACGAACACCAACGGCTCGAGCTGCGACGCATTGCGCTCGGCGTGCTCGACCCCCGTGCCGGCGCTCAGGCGTTGCGCCGTGCCCGGCTCGATCACACCCTGCGCCCCCGTGGTGTCGGCATGGGCGAGCGCGCCCTCGAGCACCCAGGTGACGATCTCGACGTCGCGGTGCCGGTGCTCGTCGTAGCCGGCCCCGGGCGCGACGTGCTCCTCGTTGATGGCCTGCAACGCGCCGAAGCCCAGGTTGTCGGGGTCGTAGTGGGCGCCGTAGCTGAACGAGTGCCACGTGCGCGTCCCCTCACCGTCGGTACGGAAACGCTCACCCCCGCGCCGCACCTCACGCATAGCCGAGCTCGTGCAGCCGTACGTCGTCGATGCCGAAGTGATGCGCGATCTCGTGCGCCACGGTGATGTTGACCTCCCGCACGACGTCCTCCTCCGTCTCGCAGATGGCCAGCGTCGGCCGGCGATACACGCTGATGCGATCGGGCAGCACCCCGCCGTAGGAGGAGTCACGGTCGGTCAACGCCACCCCGTCGTACAGCCCCAACAGGTGCGGATCCTCCGGCGGCGCGTCGTCCTCGATGAACAGGACGACGTTGTCGAGCAGCGCCACGAGCTCCTCCGGCACCGCCGCGAAGGCCTCCTCGACGAGCTCGGCGAACCGCTCAGCACTCACCTCGACCATGGCCCCATCCTGCCGGAGGCGGCAAGCACGACGTATGCTGGCTGGCGCCGCGCCCCGTTCGTCTAGCGGCCCAGGACGCCGCCCTTTCAAGGCGGTAGCGCGGGTTCGAATCCCGTACGGGGTACTGGGTGGGACGCCCTCGGGTCGTCACTCCGCTCGTTCCTCACGGAGCCGACCCTCAGGCTCAATCCTCCGCTCGCAGAACTCGCGCAGGCCGGCCCGGGCGTCACCATCCCCTTGGCCACAGTGACGCCACGCGCTCGTCTCGACGACCTCGGCGCCGGCCCGTGTGGGGCCGTCGCGCGACGCCTCGGGAGGCCCCCGGGAAGGGGTGTGGAGACGGCACGGAGAGGTCAGTTGAAGATCACACCAAATCCCGGCTGACCTGCAGGAACAATAGTGACCAAGATCACTTCAGGCGAATTGGGGAACCGCTCGGCACCTGCCTATTCTTGCGTCGTGCTCGTGATGCTCCTGACCCTCCTCAGCCTCGTTCTCACCGTCGCCATCGGCGGCGTCTTCGTCGTCGGCCTGCACCGTGTCGTGCAGTGGATCGTCGCCGCCGTGGAGGCGCGCGGCACCACCACGACCACCGAGGAACGCGAGCTCACGACACACTGATGCGGTGAACCTTCCGCCCGTCAGCACGACATCGACGGCGGGACGGTACGCGCCATCTCCCTCCGGTGACCTGCACTTGGGCAACCTGCGCACCGCGCTGCTGGCCTGGCTGTTCGCCCGGACCAGCGGCCGTGCCTTCCTGATGCGGGTGGAGGACCTCGACCGCGTGCGCGACGGCGCCGAGCAGCGCCAGCTCGACGACCTGCGCCGGCTCGGGATCGACTGGGACGGGCCACTGATCCGGCAGAGTGAGCAGCTGGCCCACCACGACGATGCGATCCGAACGCTGACCGAGCAGGGCCGGACGTTCGAGTGCTTCTGCACACGACGCGAGATTCTCGAGGCGCCGTCGGCGCCACACCTGCCACCCGGGGCCTATCCGGGGACGTGCCGCGAGCTCACCGCCGACCAACGCGCCGAACGCGCCCGGCAGCGCCCCCCGGCCGTCCGGCTACGGGCCGGCGCAGGCGAGTGGACCATCCACGACCTTCTGCACGGCGACTTCACCGGCGGACTCGATGACGTCGTGCTGCGTCGCAACGACGGCGTGCCCGCCTACAACCTCGCCGTGGTGGTCGACGACGCGGCGCAGGGCGTCGACCAGGTGGTGCGTGGCGACGACCTGCTCACCTCCGCGCCACGGCAGGCGCACCTCGCACACCTCCTCGGACACCCCCAGCCCGTGTACGCCCACGTGCCCCTCGTGCTCAACGTCCAGGGCAGGCGCCTGGCCAAGCGCGACGGTGCCGTCACCCTCCGAGAGCTGCACGAGCGTGGGCACGACCCCCTGGCACTCATCACCCAGTCGCTCGGACTGCCTGCACTGTCCCCGGCCGACCTGCTGGAGCGCTTCGATCCCTCGTCACTGCCTCGAACCCCTTGGGTCTTCACCCCACCCGCCTGAGCGCGACGACGCACACCGCTGCGGTGCGTGGCAGGATCGAGGCACGACCCCACAGACCTGAGGGAGACGATGGGCATCGACCTCAACAGCGACCTCGCGGAGAGCTTCGGCACGTGGCGCCTCGGCGACGACGACGCGATGCTGGGGATCGTCACGAGCGCCAACATCGCGTGCGGCTTCCACGCCGGCGATCCGCGAACGATCAGGAACGCCTGCCTCACCGCCGTGGACCACGGCGTCAGGATCGGGGCGCAGGTGGGCTATCGCGACCTCGCCGGGTTCGGGCGGCGCTACATCGACGTCGAGCCGCAGGACCTCGCGGCCGACGTCCTGTACCAGCTCGGGGCTCTCGACGCTCTGGCCCGCGCGGCCGGAGGGCGCGTCGCGTACGTGAAGCCCCACGGTGCGCTCTACCACGCGATCGGGCACCACGAGGAGCAGGCCGCGGCAGTGGTGGAGGCAGTCACGGCGCACGACCCAGGGCTCGCCGCGCTGGGCCTGCCCGGTTCCCTCTGGCTGCGACGCGCGGACCAGGCCGGTCTGCCGACGTTCCGGGAGGCCTTTGCCGATCGCGCGTACACCCGCGAGGGCACCCTCGTCCCGCGCAGCCACCCTGGCGCCGTGCTGCACGATGCCGACCTGGTGGCGACGCGGGTCCTGCGTCTGGTCACCGAAGGTGTCGTCGAGTCCGTCGACGGTCACGCCGTGGCCGTGGAGGCGGACTCCATCTGCGTGCACGGCGACACCCCCGGAGCCGTCGACCTGGCTCGAGCGGTGCGGCGGCGTCTGGACGAGGCAGGGCTCGAGGTGACGGCCTTCGTCGGGGCCCCTGCGTGAGGTGGCTCCCCTGCGGCGACGCCGCGGCGATCATCGAGCTGGACGACCTCACCGAGGTGCTCCGGCTCTCAGCGGCCATCGACGTCGAGCGCACGGCCGGTCGCCTGGACGGTGTCGTCGACGTGGTGCCTGCCGCTCGAACCGTCCTCGTGCGGTGCAGGTCGGACGGGACGCTGACACGAGTGGCCCACCACATCGCCACGCTGGAGCCGGCGACGCAGCCCCCTGTCACCGGCACGCAGGTGCGGATCCCGGTCCGCTACGGCGGCGCGGACCTCCACCGCGTCGCCGCGCTGCTCGACGTCGACGAGCCCGAGGTGGTCCGACGTCACGTCGACACGCTCTGGCAGGTGGCCTTCACCGGGTTCGCGCCCGGGTTCGGCTATCTCGTGGCCGCCGACGGATCCCGCCCCCTGGAGGTGCCCCGGCACGCCGAGGCCCGTACCTCGGTGCCGGTCGGCGCGGTCGGCCTGGCCGGGGAGTTCTCCGGCGTGTACCCACGCTCCTCGCCCGGGGGCTGGCAGCTCATCGGCTCCACGGACGTCGTCCTGTGGGACGTCGAGCGCGACCCGCCGGCACTGCTCACACCGGGCACCCTGGTGCGGTTCGAGGAGGTTCGATGACCTCGCTCACCGTCGTCGCCCCGGGCACCCTCACGACCGTCCAGGACCTCGGCCGCCCTGGCCATGCCCACCTGGGCGTCGCACCCTCCGGAGCCCTGGACCCGGCGGCCCTACGTCTGGCCAACCGCATCGTCGGGAACCCCGAGCAGGCACCCGCCCTGGAGACGACGTTCGGTGGACTCGTGCTGCGTGCCCACGGTGCCTGCGTCGTCGCGACGACGGGCGCTCCGAGCATGCTCACCGTCGAGTCGGCGGCCGGACGTCGCACCCACGGCGCCGGAACGGCCGTGCACGTGCCCGACGGCGCGGTGCTGCGGGTCGCCCCGCCGGCCCGGGGCCTGCGCGGCTGGCTGGCCGTGCGGGGCGGTGTGCGCTGCCCCGAGGTGCTCGGATCGGCCAGCTCCGACCTGCTCGCCGGCATCGGCACCCCCTTGATCGAGGACGTCGTCCTCGACGTCGGCCCCGAGCCGGCGAGCGCGCCGCCGACGCTGGAGTGGGCACCGCTCTCAGCACCCGGTGACGGGGCCCTCACGCTGCGCGTCGTGCCGGGCCCGCGCGACGACTGGTTCGACGACGCGTCGTCATCCCTCGGCCGGGAGTGGACGGTGGACCCGCGCAGCAACCGTGTCGGCATCAGGCTCGATGGAGCACCGCTGCAGCGCGACGCCGCCCACGCCGAGCTCGAGCTGCCGAGCGAGGGCACGGTGGCCGGGGCCGTGCAGGTGGCGGCCAACGGCCTGCCGGTGCTGTTCCTCGCCGACCACCCCGTGACAGGCGGCTACCCGGTCATCGCCTGCGTCGTGACGGCCGATCTGCCACTGGCCGCCCAAGCGGTGCCGGGACAGTCCGTGCGCTTTCGGCCCGTCACGGGTCCACGCCTGCCCTGACCCGCGGACCCGCCGGGCAGGTCGGTCATCGGGTGGCGAGGAAGTCACGCATCAGGCCGGTGACGGCCTCGGGCTGCTCCACGGTGCTGGAGTGCCCGGCCTCGGGCACCACCGCCAGGGAGGAGTCGTCGATGCCGGCCACGATCACCTCGGACTTGCGCACCGGCGTCGCCACGTCATCGGCACCGACGATCACGAGGGTGGGTGCCGTGATGCTGCCCAGCTCGCTGACGACCGCGGAACGGTCCGTGACACCGAGGATCGCCGCCTGCATCCCCGAGCGGTCCACAGCCGACAGGTTCTCCATCCACGGGCCGACCACCTCCTCGCGCCGCGGGGAGCTCAGCAGCGTGGGACCGAACATGATGGGCTCCACCTGCTTGCGCACGGGCCGCATCCCGAGCCAGCGGTAGGCACGGGCGAGCAGCCGGTATCGCTTGACCTTCTCGGGGTCCTCCGGACCGGCGCTCGTGTCGAGCAGGATGAGCGAACGCACTCGTTCCGGGTGGCGTGCGGCGAGCCGCATCCCGACGAACCCGCCCATCGACAGGCCGGCGTAGTGCACGCGCTCGAGCCCCAGATGGTCCAGGAGGGCCACGAGGTCGTCAGTGAGGGAGTCCATGTCGGCTGCGTACCTCGGTCCCCGGCGCCCTGCTCCCCCGCCGGAGGCGGGCACGGGTGGCGTGCGGCCCTGGCCGCGCCAGTCCACGGTGATGCACCGGTACTCAGAGGCCAGTGCCTCCACCTGGTGGTGGAACATCCAGCCGCTGAACAGCAGTCCGTGGCCCATGACGAGCGCAGGGGCGTCCGGACGGTCCGGTGGCGGTCCGGTGTCGGTGTGATGGAAGCGGATCCCGTTGACCTCGGCATATGGCATACCTCACATGGTGCCAGCCCGGCTCACCCACCGTGGTGCCCGACAGGCCAGCATGTCGACCCGCACCAAGGCCATCGCCACGCGAGTGAGTGCGAGGGACGAGCACGCCCGGCTACCACCGGGTGATGATGAGCGTCTGCGCCAGTACCGCCACCAGCACCTGGACCAGCAGCAGGGGCCGTGCCCAGCGCCGCGGCAGCACCGCACCCACAGCGACGATCCACACGGTGAACGGCAGCCAGATCCGCTCGACCTCCGCCTTGCTCATGCCCGAGACCGTCGCCGCCGCGATGGTCAGCAGACCGGCCCCGACCAGGACGCCCAGCGCGTCCCGGGCATCACTGCGCAACCGGTGCCACAGCAGGGGGAACGCCGCCCACGTCGCGACGCCGACCGTGCACGACCACGCCGCGACGCTGCCCCAGACCCAGTACCAGTACGGGCGTTCGGAGGCGATGCCGGCGAGGTAGCGCTCGTGGAGCACCGGATAGGCGTCCCACCACGCGAAACCCAGCACGGCGAACGTCCCGGCGACTGCGAGCGCCGCGCCGAGCGCCCACGGCAGCGGCCTCCAGGACCGCGCCACCCACAGCACCGCCACGGCGAGGATCCCCAGCAGGAGGAGCCCGTAGGACAGGAACACGCAGTAGCCGAGCACCAGCCCGGCACCCAGTGCCGCCGGCACGCTGTCCCTGACCGCGGCCCGGGCCAGCAGGTACAGGCCCCACGCCCCCACGGCAGCGAACATCCAGTCCGCGCTCACCCCCGCCCACACCACCAGCGGCGCCAGCGCGAGCCACGGTCCGGCGCGGCGTGCGACGGCGCGGTCGCCGAGCTCGCCGATCGTCAGCATGACGGCGGCCACGGCGCTGGCTCCCACCGTCACGACGGCGACGGCGATCCAGAACGGGTCCTGGACGCCGATCCGGTCCAGCCCGATGAACGGCAGGACGGCTCCCGGCGGGTGTCCCGCCACGTGGATGGGCCAGTTGTCTGCTGCGGGCTCCGGGATGCGGTCGATGAACTCGGCGAGGAAACCAGGGACGTCGTCGATCGTGCGCGCGGTGGCCGGGTACTCACTGCTGCGCTCCATGACCCTGCTCAGGCCGTACGGGCCGTCGCTCAGGGCCAGCGCGAGAGTCCACGCCCAGGAGGCGAGCGTGGAGACGACGACGGCCCACGCCCACGACAGGCGGGACAGCAGCGACGGCAGGCTCAGCGCGAGCACGACACCCAGCAGCACGGCCGGCACGATGCGGCCGTCGAACCGTGGCCCCCACACGGCGTGCAGCGGCGGCCAGTGCACGCGCACGTCGGTCTCGACCAGCTCTGCCACGACGATCGCCACGGCCACCAGCACGATCCCCACCGCAGCCGAGGTCGCGGCGACGAGGCCGGGGCGGCGCAGCTCCATGACGCACACCTTAGGCAGTCCCCGGAAACCTCCCACCGGCATCGTGATTCCCATGAGTTCCTGGGACTCAGGAGACTCCCCCGGTTCCCTGGTTGCGACCGGGTCCTCGGACCCACCCACCCGTGCAGTGGTGGCGTCACCGGGACGCCAGTAAGTTATTGGGATGGAGCCGCCGACCACGACGTGCGACATCGTCATTCCGTGTCGCGACGAGGCCGCCGCCCTGCCACTGGTACTGGCCGACGTCCCGGACGGATTCGCCGTCGTCGTGGTCGACAACGGCTCCAGCGACGGCACCGCGGACGTCGCGCAGCATCTGGGGGCACGCGTGGTCCACGAGGCCCGGCCGGGCTACGGCGCGGCGGTCCATGCCGGAGTGGAAGCGGCCACGGCGGAGTTCGTCGCGGTCGTCGACGGCGACGACTCGATGACGCTCGCCGACCTCCCTGCGATGCTCGAGGACGTCCGCGCCGGCGCCGCGACGATGGCCGTCGGCCGCCGCCGTCCTGTCGCACGCGGCGTCTGGCCCTGGCACGCACGGGCCGGCACCCTCCTGCTCGCCACCTGGCTGCGTCGCTCCAGCGGCTTCGGCATCCACGACCTCGCACCCATGCGCGTGTGCCGCCGCGCGGACCTCCTCGACCTCGGCATCGAGGACCGTCGCTTCGGCTACCCGCTCGAGCTCATGGTCCGCGCTTCACAGGCCGGTTGGACAGTGCTGGAGCGCGACGTCGACTACCGTCCCCGGGCGGCCGGCACGAGGTCCAAGGTCTCCGGCTCGCTACGGGGCACCACCCGCACGATCAGGGACTTCGGCCGGGTCCTGAGGACCGTACGCACCGGGGCGAGTCACACGGGGTCGGAGGCGAGCCGATGAGCGCGCCCACGGTCCTCATCGTCGCCAAGGCGCCGGTGCCCGGGCTGGCCAAGACGCGTCTCGCCGGCCACGTCGGCGAGGCCGTGGCCGCGGACTTCGCCGCTGCCGCACTCCTGGACACGCTCGACGCCGCACGAGCCACCGGCTGGCCGGTGGTCGTCTCCATGACCGGCGACCTCGACCGTGCCGCACGGGCTGAGGACCTGCGCACCGCGCTCGCCGACGTCGAGGTGGTACCGCAGCGAGGCACGACCTTCGCCGAACGCCTGGTCAACGCCCACGCCGACGCCGCCCGTGGCCACGGCGTCGTGCAGGTCGGGATGGACACACCACAGGTGAGCGCCGAGCAGCTCCGCGAGGCCGGTGACCTGCTCGCCGACCACCGTGCGGTGCTGGGCCACGCCGAGGACGGCGGCTGGTGGCTTCTCGCACTGCGCGACCCGGCCGATGCCGCCGCACTCGTGGACGTGGAGATGTCCACCACGCACACCGGAGCCGACACGGCTGCCGTGCTGCCCGCACCGCTGGCACAGGTAGATCCGGCGCGCGATGTGGACGAATGGCAAGATGCGTTCATGGTCGCGTCGTCCTACGTTCAGCTCCGAGCGGCCGCTGTGGTACGTGAGGCAGGGGGTCAGCAGTGACAGCTGAGACGTTGGTGGTCGTGTCCACGACCGACGCCATGGATGCCGCCTTCGCCGGCATCGGTTGCTGGCTACTACAACCCGACGGTCGCTCCAAGCCACTGGCGGTGGACCGCTGGCAGCAGCCGCCGGACCTCGACGACCATGAGCTCTTCCTCAACACCGACGATGAGTCCACGCTCGACATCGGCTGCGGCCCTGGGCGGCTCGCTGCGGCTCTCACGGCACGCGGTGTCCCCACGCTCGGCATCGACATCTCCAGTGAGGCGGTCCGCCAGGCGCGCCGCCGGGGCGCCCGCGCCATCCAGGGCGACATCTTCGACGGCATCGCCAACATCGGGCGGTGGGACCGCGCCCTCCTCGCCGACGGCAACATCGGCATCGGCGGGGACCCGGTCAAGCTTCTGCGCCGCATCTACGACCTGCTGCGGCCCGGCGGGCGCGTCGTCACCGAGGTGGCCCGCCACGGCGTGGGCGTCGTCACCGAGCACCTGCGGCTGCAGGTCGGCCGTGAGCTGACGCCGACCTTCCACTGGTCCATCGTCGGTGCCGACGCGATCGGCAACGTGGCCGACCAGGCCGGGTTCGACCTGGAGGACATCCGTACCTCGGGCAGCCGCCACGCCGCCGTGCTCACGAGCCGTCGCGCCGCCTGAGAGGCGCCCTGGACGGCAGTCTGTTGAGCCACCACGCCGTGCCGACGCGATCGGCAACGTGGCCGACCAGGCCGGGTTCGACCTGGAGGACATCCGTACCTCGGGCAGCCGCCACGCCGCCGTGCTCACGAGCCGTCGCGCCGCCTGAGAGGCGCCCTGGACGGCAGTCTGTTGAGCCACCACGCCGTGCCGACCACTCCGGCCCACCAGAGCACGCTCAGCGCGAGCCACCACTCGACGTAGGGCCGGTTCAGCAGCGTGGGATTGTCCGGCTTGCCGCCGACGCCGAGCAGCACGTTGGCGGTCGCGATCGTCACGGTTCCCCAGACGACCAGCCCCACGACGGCCGCGCCGTGCGCGGACCGCGGCGCCCACCGGGACCCGGCGAGCACGACCAGGACGGTCAGTGGCGCAACCACGACGTCGTGCACGACGACCCCGCCGCCCAGCCACAACAGGGCGGAGAGGAGCTGCGTCGCGTCCGAGCCGCGCAGCTCCAGCACACCGACGGCGATCAGCGCGACGCCGACCGTCCCGAGGACTGCACGCACCCTTGTCATCCGGTCACGTCCTCAGACGAACCAGCGCAGGAACGTGCCCGCATGAGCGGGACCGGAACGTCGGCTCGCTGGGGTCGCTCGGTCACGTCAGCACCTCCAGCCGGTGGACCCACTTCGTCTGCAGGACTCCTGGCCGGTTGGGCGCGATGACCCGGCACGGGAAGCCGTGGTCGAGCGCCAGCGTCGAACCGTTGAGCGCCAGGGCCAGCAGCGTGCGGTCGTCGTCGACGAAGTGCGCCGGCAGCTCGGAGACTGCGAAGGCGCCACGTTGCTGCAGCGACCGCACCCGGACGGCGAGCCGTGGCGCAACGCCGACAGACTCAAGGACGTTGCGCACCGTCACACCGGTCCAGTCGGCCGAGCGACTCCATCCCTCGACGCACGCGATGGGCAGTCGATGGGTGACCTGCGGCAGTGCGAGCAGCTCGTCGCGCGTGAACGTCGTGACCACGCCGTCGTGCTCCACCTCCAGTCGCCAGCGGTCGTCCAGCGCAGCGGCGGTGGCACCGGCCTCGCGTGCGGTGCGGTTGACCGGCAGGTCCTGCGGGCCCTCGCCGTCGCGGACACCGAGCACGGAGATCCGTCGCAGGGGAGTCACCGACTGGCCGACGGTGAGCACCGTGGCGGCCGCAGAGGCCGTCAAGGTCGCGCCGACGACCGTGCGGCGCGTGGGACCTTGCGCACCGGTCGAACCGTCCGTGTCCGGGCCCTCCTGCCGAGTGTCGTCGATGGGTGCGCCGAGCGCCTCGCGGATCACCGGAAGCTTGACGGCCACGTGCACGAGGATCGAGCCGACAGCCACCCAGGCCATCGCGTAGTGCGTCGCGCGGAAGCTGAACTCCCACGGGTAGGCCTGGACGACGTTGAGCGAACCGCTCACCAGCATGAAGATCGTCGAGGCCATCAGCACGGCGATCGAACCACGCTCCAGGGCGTGCAGGAGGAGCGGCCGAGCCCCTCGTGGCGGCCGCACGAACAGTCGCGGGAAGACCGACCAGAGCTTGACCAGCAGCAGCGGGATGGTCGCGACGCCGGTGGCCACGTGCAGCCCCTGCGTGACGCGGTACAGCGACGCCGGCGAGGTGGGTACGGCGAGCCAGCCCGGTGTGTCCTGCTGCAGGTGGCTCCAGAGGCCGGTGAGGAAGCAGATGCCGAAGGCGACGCCCAGCCACAGGCCGAGGCGCGAGGCAGTACGGGGACCACCGACCCGAGACTCCAGTCTCGACTCGATGTCTTCCACGCGCGGAAGCCTCAACGCGACCTCATGCGCACATCGTCACACGACCTGAGAAGGTGGGCAGATGAATGATCGCCCCGACGTGGCCGTCATCGGCGGCTCAGGTTTCTACACGTTCCTCGACGACGCCGAGGCCGTGGAGGTGGACACTCCGTACGGCAGGCCGTCGGCACCGATCGTCGTCGGCACCGTCGACGAGCGTCGGGTGGCCTTCCTGCCCCGGCACGGCCGGCACCACGACTTCCCGGCCCACCGGGTCCCGTACCGCGCCAACCTGTGGGCGCTGCGCAGCCTCGGGGTCCGGCAGGTCCTCGCGCCCTGTGCTGTCGGCAGCCTGCGGCCCGAGCTGGGACCGGGCAGCCTCGTGGTCCCCGACCAGCTCGTCGACCGCACCACCGGTCGCGCCCAGACGTACTACGACACCGGGGCGTGCCACATCTCCTTCGCCGACCCGTACTGCGACCGGCTGCGTGCAGACCTGCTCACCGGCCTGGCCGACCACGAGCCCACCGATGGTGGTGCGATGGTCGTGATCGACGGGCCACGGTTCTCCACCCGGGCAGAGTCACAGTGGTACGCCGGCCAGGGATGGTCGCTGGTCAACATGACCGGCCACCCGGAGGCGGTCCTGGCCCGCGAGCTGGCGCTCTGCTACGCCGCCGTCGCGCTCGTCACCGATCGTGACACGGGCATCGAGGGCGGTGGCGCGGTGAGCCAGGCCGAGGTGTTCAAGGTCTTCGGTGAGCACACCGAGCTGTTGCGCTCGGCGCTGCGCGGCATCGTCGGCGGGCTCGCGCCGAGCACCACCGGCGGGGGTTCCGGGCCCCGGGCGGAAGAGGACACCGGCGGGGGTTCCGGGCCCCGGGCGGAAGAGGACACCGGCGGCCGGGACTGCGCGTGCCCGCACGCCGTCGACGGTTTCGACCTGCCCGTGGAGCTGCCGTGAGGATCCTGCTGACCGGAGCCGCCGGGTTCATCGCCGGACACGTGGCCGACGTCGCGAGGGAGCGCGGTCACGAGGTCGTGGGGGTCGACGCCTGGCTGGAGGCCGCGCACGGAGCGAGCGCCGAGCGTGACTCGGGGCCGGAGTCAGGGATCAAGATGGTCGACCTGCGCTCCGACGCGCTCGATGAGCTTCTCGACGGCGTCGACGTCGTGTGTCACCAGGCGGCCATGGTGGGCAACGGCGTGGACGCGCAGGACCTGCCGGCCTACGCCGAGCACAACGACGCCGCCACGGCACGCCTGCTCGCTGCCATGGCGCGCGCCGAGGTCCGGGACCTGGTGCTGGCCTCCTCGATGGTGGTCTACGGCGACGGTCGGTACACGTGCCCCGAGCACGGCGACGTCCCGCCCGCCGTCCGGCGCGAGGAGGACCTCTCCGCCGGCCGCTACGACCCGCGGTGCCCCCACTGCGACGGCGACATCGAGTGGCGGCTCATCGACGAGTCCACCGCGTTCCTGCCCCGCACCAGCTATGCGGCCTCCAAGGTGGCCCAGGAGCACTTCGCCGGCGCCTGGTGCACGCTGGAGGGCGCCCGGACGGTCGCACTGCGCTACCACAACGTCTACGGGCCCGGGATGCCGGCGGACACCCCGTACTCCGGGGTGGCGGCGATCTTCCGGTCGGCGATCGAGCGGGGCGAGGTGCCACGCGTCTTCGAGGACGGGCAGCAGGTGCGCGACTTCGTGCACGTGCGTGACGTCGCCCTGGCCAATGTGCTCTCGATCGAGCAGGTGGCCGGGCACCCGCAAGGTGTCACGCCCTACAACGTCGCCTCGGGGACGCCGTTCACGATCGGCCAGATGGCGCGGACCCTCGCCGAGGCGGCGGGAGCGGGCGAGCCGGAGGTGACCGGCGAGTACCGAGGCTTCGACGTGCGACACGTCGTGGCCTCACCCGCGGCGGCCGCCGAGGGGCTGGGCTTTCGCGCCCGGGTCACACCGCACGAAGGCATCGCCGAGCTGGCCACCGCCGCCCTGCGCACCCGCTGATCCGCCGGGCCGGCCCGCAGGGTCGCTTCGTCAGCCGAGCGCTCCACGGTTGAGCAAAGGGCACTCCCGCAAGCAGGTTGGAGCAGCGGCAGCCCGCGGCGCTCGGCGCTCCGTGGAGTGGCGCCGACGACGACCATCAGGTCAGTGCGTCACCGACGGAGCGAGCTGCGTGAGCCGGATGGTGTCCTCATCGGCAAGACGCCGAACGGTGGCGATCCATTCCTCGCGACGCTGCGCCGTCGATCCCTTGACCGGGGCGAACCGAGTCACCCGCACAGGCTTGAACCCGCAGAAGGCAAGGGTGCCGTGGGTGAGCGAGCGCAGGCGACTGTCCGGCATCATGGGCTGCAGCGCACGAGGGGTGTCGGCCGTGATGAAGACGCGTGCGCTGCGACCGGTCAGCAGCCCCTCGGGCAGACCTCGCTTGGTGTACTGGTAGTCCTCCTTTGGCAACAGCGCTCGGTCCAGGAAGCCCTTCAGCATCGCCGGGGTCGACCGCCACCACACCGGGGTGGTGACCACGAGGTGCTGGGCCTCACGGATCGCCCGGCGGGCTTTGGCGAGGTCCGGTTCGATCGGCATCTGCTGGGTGTAGCCGAAGCGCATGTGTCCATCGAAGTCCAGGTCCCGAACCGCCAGCAGTCGGGCGTCGGCGCAACGGTCGGCGTACGTGCGTGCGATCGCGGCGCTCAGGCTGTCCGGGTTCGGGTGGCCGTCGAGGACGAGAACTGCGGACATGGGGGCCTCCAGATGTGCTGAATGTTGACACTGTCAAGTATCTTGCCAGTGTCAACATAGGCTAGAATCTTGACTGTGTCAAGATCGAGCGTCAACTACCACCACGGCGATCTTGCGGCCGCACTGGAGCAGGCAGCGGTCGCATTGTTGGCCGAGGAGGGATCCCCCGCGCTGAGTCTTCGCGCGGTCGCGAGACGCGCGGGAGTGAGTCACAACGCCCCCTACCACCACTTCGGCGACCGACAGGGTCTGCTGAAGTCGGTCGCGGCACAGGGGCTGCGAGAGCTGCTCGCCGCCATGGTCACGGCCAGCGACTCGGCGACCTCCCCCAAGCAGCGACTTCTGGCCGCGAGCTTCGCCTACGTGGACTTCGCCAGTGCCAGCCGGCCCCTGTTCGAGATCATCTTCGACCCGGAGATCTGCGACCCGCACGAGCCCAACCCGGTGACCGGTCCGTTGATCGAGGCGAACGACGAGTTTCTCGCCGCGACGGTGCGCGCAGCGCTCCCCCAGGAGACGCCCGACGACGTCGCACGAACCGCGACAGCGGCATTGTGGGGGGCTGTGCACGGGATGGCCGTGCTGGTCGCGGCCGGGCATCTGGAGGCAAGCGTCGTCCGACCGGGCCTGGAGTCCCTCCTGGAGCTGCGGTTCGTGGAGTGATGCCCTTCACCGCCATCGGCGTCAACCCGCCACATCGGCTCCTGTGAAGCGTGTGCCGTTCTGGCGCGAGTGAGGGCTGTGCCTCGCGGCGTGCACGTCTTCCCAGACTGACCCAGTCCCTTGCCCTGGATCATTTTGAGAGTTACTCTCATTTCAGAGTCACACTCAACAACGAGTTACTGTCAGATCTGGAAGGTTCTGCATGTCGACGTTCCTGTACCGCCTCGGCCGCTTCAGCTACCGCGCCCGACGCCTGGTGACCTTGGTCTGGGTGGGGCTGCTGGTCCTGCTCGGCGTCGGGGCCGCAACACTCGCCTCACCGTCGGCCACGTCGTTCAGCCTCCCCGGCACCGAGTCCCAAGAGGCGTTCGACCTGCTGCAGGAACGATTCTCCGGAGCAGATCTCACCGGTGGGACCGCGCAGATCGTGTTCATCGCCGAGGACGGAGCGATCACCGACCCCGAGCACCAGCAGCGCATGGCCGAGACGATCAGCGCGGCCTCTCGTGCCGCAGAGGTCGCCACCGTGGAGAGCCCGCTCGATACCGGACTGGTCTCCGAGGACCAGCGGATCGCCATCGCTCAGGTCACCTACGAAGTCTCCTTCGAGGCAGTGGAGGACGCCAGCCGCCAAGAGCTCCTCGACGTGGTCGATGCCGCCGGCACCGATGACCTGCTCGTGGAGGCCGGCGGTGAGGTCATGGAGCTGATGCCTGACGTGAGCAAGGAGCTCGTCGGACTCCTGGTCGCCGCCGTCGTCCTGCTGATCACCCTGGGCTCGCTGACAGCAGCAGGGATGCCTCTGATCACCGGGGTCACCGGGGTCGGAGTCGGACTGCTCGGGATCGTCGCGGCCACCGGGTTCCTGGATCTCGGACCAACCACCCCGATCCTCGCACTCATGCTCGGACTGGCGGTGGGCATCGACTACGCGCTGTTCATCGTCTCCCGCTACCAGAACGAGCTGATCGAGGGCCACGACCCACAAGAGGCGGTGGGACGCGCGATAGGCACGGCCGGCTCCGCCGTCGTCTTCGCCGGCCTCACGGTCATGATCGCCCTCTCAGGCCTGGCCGTGGTCGGCGTCGGGTTGCTGACCGAGATGGGGCTCGCTGCTGCACTGACTGTCGCCGTCGCCGTCCTGGTGGCACTGACCCTGCTGCCAGCACTACTGGGCTTCGCCGGACCACGAGTCCTGGGGCGTCGTGCCCGTCGTCGACTCGACGAGGGGTCGGAGGGAAGGATCTCTCCCGCACGGCGGTGGGCGTCACTGATCACTCGCCGCCCCGCCTCCGCGCTGCTGGTCGCACTCGTCGGCGTCGGCCTGCTGGCCCTTCCGGCCCTGGACTTGCGCTTCGGCATCCCCGACCAGGGGACCTACCCTGACCACACCACCCAGCGCCAGGCCTACGACGCGATCTCCGAGGGCTTCGGGCCCGGCTTCAACGGTCCACTGCTGGTGGCCGTCGACCTGGCCGGGAGCGACGATCCCGAGCAGTCGGTGCAGGCCGTCCACGACGCACTGGGGGCGACCCAGGGCGTCGCCACCGCTGCCCCGCCGGAGCTCAGTCCCGCAGGCGACGCCGCGATCATCCCGGTGATCCCGGAGAGCGGGCCGGACAGCGAGGAGACCGAGGCACTGGTGGAGCTGCTGCGCAGCGAAGTCAGCGACGTCGCCGAGCAGGCCGGCGCCCGCACTGCCGTCACCGGGACCGCGGCGATGTTGATCGACTTCAGTGACCGGATGAGCGAGGCGCTGTGGATCTACCTGCTGGTCGTGATCGGTCTCTCCTTCCTGCTGCTGATGACCGTGTTCCGCTCGATCGTCATCCCGGTGAAGGCCGCCGCCGGCTTCCTGCTGAGCCTTGGCGCCACCTTCGGGGTGCTCGTGGCCGCGTTCCAGTGGGGCTGGTTCGAGTGGCTCGGCGTCCAGGAGACCGGCGTGGTGATCAGCATCCTGCCGATCTTCATCGTCGGCGTGGTCTTCGGCCTGGCCATGGACTACGAGGTCTTCCTGGTCACGCGCATGCGGGAGGAGTACGTGCACGGCGCCCCCGCCACCGAGGCCATCCGTGCCGGCTTCGAGCACGGCGCGCGCGTGGTGGCAGCCGCGGCCATCATCATGGTCAGCGTCTTCGGCGGGTTCGTCCTCGGAGACGCCAGCGACATCGTCCAGGTCGGCCTGGGCCTGGCGGCTGCCGTCGCCGTCGACGCCTTCGTGGTCAGGATGACCGTGGTCCCCGCCGTCCTGCAGCTCGTGGGCGACAGGGCGTGGTGGCTCCCCCGCTGGCTGGACCGGGTCCTTCCCGACCTCGACGTCGAGGGCGAGAAGCTGCGGCACCGGTTGGAGGTGACCGTGTGAGCCGCCCGTGTCGACGGCGGCGTCCCTAGGATGAGGCCATGAGCAACGGCGGACTGAGGGAGCGGAAGAAGCGGCGCACGCGCGACGCCATCCAGGACGCGGCGCTGCACCTCTACCGGGAGCAGGGCTACGCACAGACCACCCTGGAACAGGTGGCCGCTGTCGCTGACGTCTCCCCCAGCACGCTCTTTCGCTACTTCCCGAGCAAGCCGGACACCGTGCTCTACGACCGGGTCGACCCCATCGTGATCGACGCGATCCTCGCCCAACCGGAGGAGCTCACACCGCTGGAGGCCGTCAGGGCCGCGCTCCGCGCGGTCGTCGACGGACTGGACACCGACGCGGCAACCCTGGAGGCCACCCGCGCGACCCTGATGGCCCAGGTTCCCGAGCTCAGGGCGGCTGCGGCGCAGAAGGTCGAGGAGGACCTCCCACAGTTCATCGAGGCCATCGCCCAGCGCACCGGCCGCGAGGCGGACGACCCGCAGGTGCAGTACTGGGTGGGCGCCCTCGCCGGTGTCGCTCTGATGGCGTACTGGCGCGCCATGAGCCAAGGTCAGGACATCTACACGACGGTGGACGAAGCGTTGGACTTCTTGGCCGACGGGATCAGCCTCTGAGGCTGGTCCCGTCGGCTCCGACGGCTGATCGGCAGATCATCGTCGACGCTCTAGATCAGGTCCTTCTCCTCCAGCCACTCCTTGGCCACGGTGGCGGTGGCTGCCTTCTCGTCGCCGTCGACACGGTCGTTGAGAGCCAGTAGGTCCTCGGTGGTCAGCGCCTCGGAGGTCCGCTCAAGCACGTCCTCGACCTCGTCGGTGGCCTTGTCCTCGTTGATGAGCGGCACGACGTTCTGCGCCGCGATCATGTTCTCCGGGTCCTCGAGCGTCACCAGGTCGTTGGCGACGATCGCCGGCGTCGTGGAGTAGATGTTGGCGACGTCGACGTCACCGTCCACGAGGGCCTTGACGGTGGCCGGACCGCCGCTGTCACTGATCGACACGAACTGCGGGTCGTCGACGCCGTAGATGCCGGTCAGGCCCGGGATGCCGTAGGAACGCGTCTCGAACTCCGGGTTGCCGCCGACCTTGAGCCCGTCAATCTTGGCGAGGTCGCCGATCGTCGTCAGGCCCTCGGTCTCGGCGAGCTCGCGGGTGACGTTGTAGGAGTCCTTGTTCTCCGCGGGAGCCTCCTCGAGCGTCTCCAAGGCCTCGGGGAGCGCCGCGTCCAACGCCTCGTCGACCTCCTGCGGCGTCGCGGCCTCGGACTCGGGGTCGAAGTGCAGCAGGAGGTTGCCGGTGTACTCGGGGATGAGGTCGATCTCGCCGTTCTCCAGAGCGGGGATGTACGCCTCGCGGGCACCGATCTGCATCTGGCGCTCGACCTCCACACCTTCGGCCTCCAGCGCCTGGGCGTAGATCTCGGCGATGATCTCGTTCTCGTTGAAGGCCGCTGACCCGACGGTGATCGAGCCGGAGTCACTCTCGGTCGGGTCACCTCCGCAGGCGGTCAGCGCGAGGGCAGCGACGGCGGCACCGGCGACGGTGCGGACCATGCGGTGGTGCTTCGTGAGGGTCATGACTCTCCTAGGTGGTGGTGAGGGTGCGTCGAGCTGAAGGGGAGGTGGAGTGGCCCGGCCGAGCGGCGCGCTGGGCGGTGTTCTGCGCGACAGCGAACAGCCCGTCCAGCACGAGGGCGAGCGCGACCACGACGATCGACCCGGCCGCCATCTGCGGGTAGTCACGGACCGCCTGACCGTCGAAGATGTACCGTCCCAGGCCGCCGAGACTGACGTAGGCGGCGACGGTTGCGGTGGCCACGACCTGCAGGGTGGCGTTGCGCAGGCCGCCGATGATGAGCGGCAGGCCGATCGGGACCTCGACCGACCGCAGGATCTGCCACTCCGTCATCCCCTGGGCACGGGCAGCGTCGACCGTCTGCGGGTCAGCGGACTCGATGCCGGAGTAGACACCGGCCAGCAGCGGTGGGATCGCGAGCAGCACGAGCGCCAGGACCGGGGCGGTCAGGCCGATGCCCACCAGCAGCGTGAACCAGGTGAGGACGCCGAGGGTCGGCAGGGCGCGCAGAGCACCGGTGATGCTGATCGCGGCACTGCGGAACCGGCCGGTGTGGCCGATGTACAGACCCAGGGGGACGGCGACGGCCGCGGCGCCGAGCAGGGTCAGGCCCGTGTAGCCGACGTGCTCGGCCACCCGCGTCGGGATGCCCCCTGCCCCGGACCAGTGGTCGGCCTCGAGCAGCCAGTCGGCCGTGTCAGTCAGGACGCTCATCGGCCACCACCGGTGTCAGCGACGGCGAGCTCAGGGCTGCGCGCGGCGCGACGTCGCCGCGTCCTCGGCGTCGCGTTGCCAGACGTCGCGGCCGACCACGGCATGAGCACCCGTCCCAGGAGCACGAGCAGGCCGTCGATCGCGAGCGCGAGGATCACGATGGCGACCAGCCCGACCAGGATCTCGGTGGTGAAGTCGCGCCGGTAGCCGCTGGTGAACAACGAGCCGAGGTTGCTGACACCGATCAGCGCACCCACGGTCACCAGGCTGATCGTGCTGACGCTGACCACCCGCACCCCGGCGAGGAGCACCGGACCGGCGAGTGGCAGCTCGACGAAGAACCCGCGCTGTGGCGAGGAGTACCCCGTGGCCGTCGCGGCGTCGAGCACGGCCGGTGAGACGGCGGTGAAGGCGTCCGCAGCGGTGCGGACCATGATCGCGAAGGCGTAGAGGCTCAGGGCGATGACGACGTTGAGCGGGTCGAGGAAACCGGTGCCGATGATGCCGGGCAGCAGCACGAACAGTGGCAGCGACGGGATGGTGTAGAGGATGCTGCCGCCGCTGAGCAGGACGCCACGCAGTCGTGGATGACGGCTCGCGAACCAGCCGACCGGCACCGCCAGCACGAACCCGACGACGATCGGGACGAGGCTCAGCCAGGCGTGCTGCCAGAACAGGTCCAGCACGACAGCCCGGTTGTCCCAGGCCCAGGTCACCGGGGGCTCGCCCCCTCCACCGCGGCATCCTCGGCGAGGACACCCGTGGCCTTGCCGGCGGCGTCGAGCACGACGGTGCGGCCGTCCCGTTCCTGCAGACGCAGCTCTCGGCTGCCCTTGTCCAGCCCGACGAAGCTGCGCACGAAGTCGTCGGCGGGTCCGGCGAGGATGTCGGTGGGCCGGCCCACCTGGGCCACCTCACCGCCCTCCTTGAGGATGACCACCTGGTCACCGAGCAGGAACGCCTCGTCGATGTCGTGGGTGACGAAGACGATGGTCTTGCCGAGCTCGCGCTGCAGGCGCAGGAGCTCGGCCTGCAGCTCGTCGCGCACGATCGGGTCGACGGCGCCGAACGGTTCGTCCATCAGCAGGATGTTGGGGTCGGCGGCGAGCCCGCGCGCCACGCCCACGCGCTGCTGCTGACCACCGGAGAGCTGACCGGGGTACTTGCCGGCGTGCACCTCGTCCAGACCGACGGTGCGCAGCACCTGCAGCGCGCGCTCGTGAGCCTGCGTGCGCCCGGTGCCAGTGAGCCGCAGCACGGTGGCGACGTTGTCGATGACCTTGCGGTGCGGCAGCAGGCCGGCGTGCTGCATGACGTAGCCGATGCTGCGCCGCAGCTCGACGCGCTCGCGCGTGGCCACGTCCTCGTCGTCGATGAGCACCTGCCCCGCCGTCGGCTCGACCATGCGGTTGACCATGCGCAGCAAGGTCGTCTTGCCGCAGCCGGACGAGCCGACGAAGACGGTGGTGGTGTGCGAGTCGATCGTGAGGTCGAAGTCGGCGACGGCCTGAGTCCCGTCGGGGAAGGTCTTGGCGACGGATCGGTACTCGATCATGAGGCTCCTCGCCACGCCGCCGGCGCGGGTCCGTGGGGTCTGGGTCGGTACGGCTGCACGACAGTCTCCACGGCCGAGGGGCCTTCGGCAATCGGAAGCCCGGCGCGTCGCCATGCCCGGATGCCTCCGTCGACGTCGACGGCCCGCACTCCGATCGAGACCAGGGAGGCCGCTGCGAGCGACGACGTGTAGCCCTCGGTGCACAACACGATCCACTCCTGACCGGCGCCGGCCTGCGGCAGGGATGCCCCGGAGTCGGGGTGCAGACGCCACTCCAAATGATTACGCTCGACGATGACAGAACCGGGTACCTCGCCGTCGACCTCACGCTGCCAGGCTGGCCGGATGTCGACGACGATCGCACCGCGCCGCACCTGCTCGGCGGCCTCGATCGGGCTGAGGCGGCCGATCCGTGACCGGGCGGCGGCGAGGAAGTCATCGACGCCGCGGAAGCGCTCGTACCCGATGAACGTCATGACGCACTCCGCTGCTCACGCGGCACGACATCGTCGGGGAGCTCGGCCTCGGGGTCGTCGGTCCACAGGTGAGCGATGCGGGTGAGGTGCCGCCGTCCCGCCTCGTCGCGCTCGACGTCGTAGAAGTTCATCTGGTCCAGCGGCGGCGAGTAGGCGTGGACGCTCACGGCCGTCTGCTCGTGGACGTTGCGGACATCGTGCACGTAGTGCTCACCGAAGCCGATGGTGTCCCCGGCGTTGCGGTCATTGTCCACGAGCCGACGCGAACCGGAGGCCCACACGGACTCCTGCAGCGTCCCGGTCACCACGGTGAACGCGCCGCCGGAGCCGCCGTGGTCGTGCAGCTGGGTGCCCTGCTCGGTGGTCCAGCTGATGAGCCACAGGTCCACGCAGTCGTCGCGGTACAACCTGACGTGCCAGCGTTCGTCGGCGTCGGCACGCACGTCGTACAGCCCGGCGCGCACGTCGGCGGCGACCGCTGCCGTGCGCTCCACGAGGTCGGCGAGCGGCACGGGGTTCGTGGACTCCCAGGTGATGCTCATGACTCCATGGAACGCCGTGCCTCCGTGCCGTGGTGGGTGTCCCACGAGGCGGACGGTCCGCCCGTGCCGCTGTGCGTGGGTTATGGATCTGGTCGCGTTATGGTGAGCGGATCGCCGCCCACGGGGGGCGGCCCGGGGACAAGGAGAGTGCCATGCGCCTCATCGGAGTGCTGGTCGCGGTGATCGCCGCCTACGTCTGGTTCAAGCGACGGCGTCCTGACGCCCAGGGTCCCGACGTGCCCTCCGTCCCGCTGCACTCGGTCCCGACGTCGCCCACGGCCTCGACCGAGGGGGCTGCACCGGCTGCGGAGAACGTCGGGGGCGACGTCGCCGACACCCCCGGGCCGTTGCGTGAGGACACCGGAGGCCTGGACGCCTCGGCGGGGTGGGACGACCTGCGAGGAGGGCCTGCGGCAGAAGGCCTCGACCCCCTCGAGAGCCCCCTGCGCGACGCGCGTCACGCCTGAGCGTCCGGGGCTGACCCCGTTTTGGTCCGGGCGCCACGCATGGGCTACAGTTGCGGTCGCGGTTCTGCGGAGTCGCGAGCGCCCGGGCCCCGTGGCGCAGTTGGTTAGCGCGCCGCCCTGTCACGGCGGAGGTCGCGGGTTCGAGTCCCGTCGGGGTCGCTGGAGAACGACGCTGAAGCCCGTGCCGCAAGGCACGGGCTTCTGTCGTCTCGGGGCGGTCATGCTGCTGACCGTCGTGGACGACGGCACTGTCACTGCCATCTGGCAGCGTGGGGTTCGTGGACGATCCGGACCAGAACACCACCTACGCGGCCGAGCACATGCTCACGCAGTGGCTCGATGCCGTCTCCCCCGAGACCGGGGAGGTCCGGGTGAGCCTCGAGCGCGCTGGCCGGCGCCACACGCGGACCTACCACCCCGAGACCGAACCACACTTCTCCCGGCCGTCAGAGGTGACGGGCTTCGTCGAACGCGTCCTGGAACGTCTGCGGAGCCAAAGTCGACAGTTCGGATCCAGCTACCGGGGACGCGAGAAGCGCTCCGTGCAGGTCCTGCCGTTTCCCGGGTGGACCAAGGCCACCTACCGCAACGACGTCATCCTGCTGCCGGAGCGTGAGCGCGGCGGGGCGTGGGCCTTGCGCGGGCTCGTCGTCCTGCACGAGCTGGCGCACCATCTCAACACCGGCCTCGAGGGCGCCATCATCGACGTGCACGGCGCAGGGTTTCGGGCCACGCTCGTGCAGCTGCTGCAGGACGTCGGCTGGACCGAGATCTCCGCCATGCTGCAGGAGGCCTACGGCCAGGTGGGGCTGGATCGCCGCCGGAGCGCCGACGACGGGATGCTCGCCAAGGTCGGCAAGCTGCTGCGCCACGCCGAGGGTGCCTCGACCGAGGCCGAGCGGGAGACCTTCTTCGCCAAGGCCCAGGAGCTCGCCACGACGCACTCCATCGAGCTGGCCGTCGCGCGTGCCGCCCACGCGGAGGGCTCCGAGGAGCGCCTTCCCACCTTCGAGCCGGTCCGGCTGGGGCACCGCGGACAGCACTCCAACGTGCGCTTCGTCGAGCTCATGCTGCAGATCGCGCATGCCAACGACCTGCGGTGCAGCATCAATGCGGACAACACCGGCGTCACCCTCTACGGGTTCACCGATGACATCGACGTCACCAAGACGCTGTACGTCTCGCTCGTGGTGCAGATGGTGGCCGATGCCGATGCCTACATCAGGTCCGGCGCGCACCGACCTGTTCACGGCCGCACGGCACGCGCGGCGTTCTACCAGGGCTGGACCACCAGGATCGGGCAGCGACTGGCCGAGGCTCAGCGCGCCGCACAGGTCGGTGCGGGCGTGCTGGAGCAGACACTCGACGCACGGGGCGAGGTGCGTGAGTCCAAGGCAGTCGCGCTGATCGCCAAGGATGTCGAGCTCGACGACTACTTCGACCACATGAAGAACCAGCACGGGATCTCCCGAACCTGGCGTGCAGGCAAGCAGGTGGCCGATCCGCACTCCGACCTGCAGGGCCGCGCGGCCGCCGAACGCGCGCGCCTGCACCAGCGGCAGTCACTGTCACGAGCGCGGTGATGGTTGGCCGGGCACGACGTCGTCCGGTTCGGACCCACGGCCATGAACAACCAGCCCTGCGGCTGGTGCTCTGGTGCAGCGCGACGAAGCACGCGGGCATCTGGTCGAGCACATGGCCGGCACCAACACGGCCAAGATGCGGGCGGCGCCGCTCGTCGCGATCCTGGCATCCGACACACGTTCCATGACCCCCTGCCGGAGCACTCCCGAGGGTGAGATCAATGCCGCCTTGCAGATCGGCTACTTCATCATCGGTGTGGGGTGCCGTCGACCTGGCGGCCGGACCGATGGCCGGTTTCGACCGGGACGCTGCGGACCCACGAGTTCCTCACCGGCGCCGGCCGGCGTCGCAAGGCCGGGGCCGGGGACCTGGCAGGAGCGGCTGCCGCGGATCGCCTTCGATGACGCAGCGAGGGTGGTTCGAGGCGATGTGGGAGGGCCACCTGCCGGTTTCGGGGCATCGGTCACCGTGCGATAAGGTGGCCGTCGCCCGTTTCGGCGGGCATGGCCAGGTAGCTCAGTTGGTACGAGCGTCCGCCTGAAAAGCGGAAGGTCGCCGGTTCGACCCCGGCCCTGGCCACGCCTGGGGCACCCCCTGCTCGGAGCGCAGCGGAGGTGCAGGGCCCGTGTTGGAGCTCTGGGCCGTGCCAGCGGACAACGCCCGCACCAGGGCTTGTTCCACCGTACGAAGTTCGGCGGGCCCTGTTCCCCGTGAGACGCCTGGGACGCAGGGTGAGTCAATGACCAAGACCTCTGCACCGGTGTGTGTCGTCGGCGTGGGCATGGTGCCGTTCACCACGCCGGGCCGCAGCGACAGCTATGACGTCATGGGCGAACGCGCCACCCGCCGGGCGCTCGCCGATGCCGGGGTCGACCTCTCCCTGGTCGAGCAGGCATTCGTCGGCTACGTGTATGGCGACTCGGTCTCCGGCCAGGCCGCTCTCTACGGGCTCGGGCCAACGGGCATCCCGGTCGTCAACGTCAACAACAACTGTGCCACCGGCTCCAGCGCACTCTGGCTGGCCCGGCAGGCCATCGCCTCCGGAGCGGCCGACTGCGTGGTCGCCCTGGGCATGGAACAGATGACTCCCGGTGCTCTGGGCTCGGTCTTCACCGACCGGCCCGACGCACTCGCTCGGTTCAACGAGTCGCGCCACCAGCACCAGGGCACCCACCCGAGCGCACCCACGGCAGCTCAGTTCTTCGGCAACGCGGGACAGGCCCACCTCGATGAGCACGGCACGGATCCCGCCGTCCTGGCACACATCTCGGTCAAGTCCCGACGTCATGCGGCGCACAACCCGTACGCCGTCTTCACGGATCCGGTCACGGTCGAGGAAGTGCTCGGCTCCCCGGTGATCCACGGCCCGCTCACCCGCCTGCAGTGCTGTCCTCCGACGTGCGGGGCTGCCGCTGCCGTGCTGTGTAGCGACGAGCTCGCGCGGCAGCACGATCTCGACACCACGGTGCGGATCCGCGCACAGGCCATGACCTCCGACACCGCAGAGTCCTTCGACGGCGACCCTCGGCTGCTGGTCGGCCACGGGATCACCCGTGCCGCGGCTGATGCGGTGTACGAGGATTCGGGGGTCGATCCTCAGGACATCCCGGTCGTCGAGCTGCACGACTGCTTCACCGCGAACGAGCTGCTGAGCTATGAGTCTCTGCGGCTCACACCTGAGGGCACGTCGGAGAAGTTCATCCTGACAGGCGAGAACACCTACGGCGGACGCGTGGTGACCAACCCGTCGGGCGGCCTGCTCTCCAAGGGTCACCCCCTGGGAGCGACCGGTCTCGCCCAGTGCGCCGAGCTCGTCTGGCAGCTCCGGGGCCAGGCCGCGGGGCGACAGGTGGACGGAGCACGGCTGGCGCTCCAGCACAACGTCGGTCTCGGCAGCGCGTGTGTCGTCACGCTCTACGAGCAGGTTTGAGACGTGCCGCCGTGGCCTGTGAACAGGTTCTGGCGCCAGCGCAGGATGCTGAGCGCCAGCATCGTGTCATGGCTGCTGACGTGTCTGGGAGAGTCCGCGCCGATCGCCTGCAACGCCTGCTCCACCCGGTAGCGCACCGTGTTGCGGTGTACGTGCAGCCTCTGGGAGGCCAGCGTGTGATCGCCGCTGAGCTCCAGGAACACCAGGAGCGTCTCCCGCAGGCCGTCGTTACGCTCGCCCGGTTCGGCCAGCCCGCCCAGCACACGGCGCACGAAGTCCTGCAGCTCGGCAGGGTCGTCGCGCAGCATGGCGACCGCCGCGACCTCGCCGAACTCGACCACCTTGCGGGAGGGGTTCGATGCGGCGAGCTCCTTGGTCCGTGACGCCTGGCGGCTGCTGCGGCAGAACCCCTCGATGCCCGACAGCGTCGTGCTCAGGGCCACGCGCACCGGGACCCTCTGGTCGCGAAGCCAACGGCCGACCACGTCGACACTCGGTCGTTCGTCCGCGCGCGGCGCGAACCAGGCGCGGGCCTCCCGCTGCCCCGTGGCCACCAGCATGCTGGGACAGCGGTGTCCGAGTGACTTCCCGATGACGCCCGCGACGAGGTCGAAGGCCTGCAGACCGTCCGCCTGGGTGATCGAGTCCTCGGCCCACAGCTCCACGGCGAGGTGACGCCCGTGGAGCGGGTACCCCAGCGCGGCCTCGGCCTGGTTGATGTCGGTGACGTCGCCCGCGAGGAGCTCGTTGATCCAGTGCTGACGCATGCCGCTGCGGCTGCGCACCCACCGCTCGCGCTCCTGCTCGTACTCACGAGCGACGACGTCACAGATCCGGTCGATGAAGATCGCGACCTTGCTGACGATGTCGCTGAGCACCGAGATCCCGTGCCGATCTCCGAGCTCCTGCGCGACCCCCAGGCACATCTCGGTGAACTGCGCCTGGCCGAACCGGTAGGCACGCATCAGGGACGCCATGGACACGTCGTTCTGGGCCAGCTTGCGCGCGTACTGCACCGCACCCGGCGGCGCGGTCACGGTCGCCGGGTCCTGTCCCTCGTAGAGGGTCTGGATCAGGAGCAGGGTGTTCTCACTGATGCTTGCACCGAGCAGGTGCGCCGTCGACTCGTCGGCCACCAGCTCGGCGATCTCGTGACCGGTGTACGTGGTCAGCGTGTCGACGAAGTGGCGCCGGCGGGTGAGCACCTCGCGGATGATCTCCTCGGCGTGTCCTTCCCCCTCGACCCGGTCAGTGTCGGACTGCTCTGCGGACTTCACAGACATGCCAGCGCCCGCGTTGCCGTGTGGTGGCCACAGGCGCCCTGAGGCCCAATGCCCGTCGGCGTGGCGGCCGAGCAGAGATGGACGCCGGGCACTGCGGTGTCGTACGGCCACAGCGTGGCGTGCGGGCGAAAGACGAGCTGTCGGCCCATGGTGGCTCCGGTCACGATGTCCCCTCCGATGTTCGTTGGGATGGCGCCTGGCCGTCTCTCAGCAGTGGTACGGACGGCCGTGGCACTGATCCGGTCACGGATACCGGGGGCGAAGCATTCGATCTGTTTGATGATGAGCTTCGTCGCATCCCCGGCGTGGCTGCGTGGGACGTGAGCGTAGGCGTAGATCGGCTGTCTGTCACCCCTCTCGGTCACCGTGACGGCGTCCTTGGCCCGCGCGAGCGTCACGGCGCAGGCCGGGCCGTGGGGCCCGGCACCCGCCACGATCGCGGACCTCATGTGGAGACGTTCGCGCTTCCTGGGTCGTCGATCGAGCTCCGCTCGACCGTGAGTGGGATGGGGCCCTTGTCCAGCCAGCCCTGACGGTCGAGCTGGTCGGCGACGGCGAACGAGCCTCGCTCGATCTCACCCGCCGCGGCGTCGACGACCCGGTACCTCAGACGGCCGTTGAAGATCGGCTCGGACTCGATCATCACCGCGATGCAGTCCCCGGGAGCGAACTGTGTCTGCCGCTGCACCTCCGCAAGGAGTCGCTCGTCGTGCAGGTGACCGTCACCGAACTGCCAGCCGGTGAGCGTCGCGCAGACGAACTCTCCTTCACGCAGGTCGTAGTTCTCATAGGAGTCGAGGTGACGACCCATCAGCGTGTTCAGGGCCCGCCCGTGGCTGTGCATCGACCGCCAGGCCGTCGCCTTCTGCAGGAAGATCTCCGCGATCTCCGGCCCGTACAACGTGGTGAGCTGGCTGAGCTGCGTCGGAGAGGACGCCGTGACGCTCTCCTCCATCTTCTTCTCAGCACCGGTCTGCGGCTCGGGGCCTCGACGGAACGCCCACATCGAGACCGCCCAGTTGCCGGCGTAGTACCGCATCGACGGCAGGAACGAGACCAGGTCGGGGCGAAGGTTTCCCAGGACCGGGAAGAACGCGAGGGCGACCACCAGCGCGACCAGGGCCGGCACCGACGAGAAGTCCCCGATCCCGAAGCCCTCACCGGCAGGGAAGTTCCAGAACAGGAACCAGGCCCCGAACATGTAGAACACATTCCACTCCAGGGGCACAGCGAGGGGGAAGTTGGAGGTGATGAAGAAGTGGAAGAACACCATGAGCCCGATGGCCAGCGCGGTCACGGTGCTGTTGGTCGAGAACAGCAGGACGACGGGCACGGTGAACTCGATGACGGTGCCGGTGTGTGCCAGGAGGAACGCGAACCTCGACGGTCGGAGGTCGTCGGGGAAGCGGCGGTAGAGGGCTCGGCGCAGCGCGCGGGGCTTGAAGAGCGGAGCGTTGCTCATCATCGCCGAGACGACGAAGGTGAAGTGATGACCGAGCTTGGACGCGGCCGCTCCCCACCAGACGGCGACCAGGACCAGCTTGACCCCGATGATCATGTCGACGAACGGGAAGGTCGCGAACATGATCGCCATGACCCAGTACTGCTCACCACGCGAGGCGAGGAACAGCAGCTTGTCCCGCAGGCCGGCGACGACCAGGAGCCCGATCAGGACGACGAGGGGCGTCATGGGCAGCAGTCCGGCCGAGCCCGGCACACCGTCGCCGCCCTCCCCCGCCGCCGACAGCAGATAGATCTCGGTGGCGAGGATGCCGACGTAGAGCAGGACGTCCAAGGGCGAACGCACCGCCCCGGACGTGCCCGGGACCTTCGCCGGCCAGGGCGCCAGTCGGATGGTCCCGGGGCGGAGCCAGAACAGGACTCCGCCGATGGGCGGCAGGAAGCGGAAGGCCAGCGGGCCCGAGGAGGCGCCGAGTCCGAGGATCTCCCACAGCATCGTCCAGATGACCGCCTTCTGCAGGACGATGGGCTCACTCCACCACGATCCGAGGTCGGACATGCCGCCCAGGCCTGGAGTCATGGAGATGAACCACAGGCCGAGGAACGCGTAGGCGACGATCTTGAAGCCGTACATGATGTGGATCGCGCGAGGGGTCCCAAAGCCGTACTCGGCCCAGTGCTGGCCGAGCAGGCGCATCCGCTCCAGGTACGGGCGTTCGTTCCAGGTCTGCAGGTCCTGCGGCGGCAGGTCCGGTGCGACAAGTCCCATGGTCGTTCCTTCATGTCAGCGGCGGTGCCAGCGGATGGGAGGACGTCTCGACGGTAGGGACATCGATGTGACCTGGACCATAGTGAGACGCGCAAACCACCCGGCGGCATTTGTGCGATCTGTCAAAGCGAGGACGGCACGCCTGCACCACCAGGACTCCCGGTGACGCGGGAGCCGGCGACGCGCTCACACCGTCCGGCAGCCGAGCGCGGGACGCTTCAGGGGTCGCAGGTGCCACCGGAACAACCCGTGTTCTGGTGGACTCGCAGTCTCGCGAGAGCCCAGAGGGGCCACGGCCGCGTGCACCTGCCGCCCCACCGACGGTGCCGGCGCAGCAGCGCCGGACCGTGACTGCACGACGGTGCGCCCTACGCAGGGTCTTCGTGCTGGGGCACAAACGCCGGATGCTGCCTTTGGTTCATCTGGTCCAGACCAGCAGCGCGACGACGAGGAACGACGCGCCGACGACCTGCGCGGCCCAGGTCCCCCGCCACAGGACCTGCGCGCGATGGTCCTGCTCGTCGTCGGGCAGCGAGCTCGGCACCAGGTCAACGAGATGTCGGCGGCCCCACCAGCCCAGGAGCAACAGGAACACTCCGAACAGCAGACACATGATCGTGTCGAGCGTCGCGGCCATCAGCGCCCACCACCCATGGAGGAGTCCTGGCCCATGGCTGGAAGCGCGTCCGGATCGTCGGGGCGATAGTCGTCGGCGTAGCGGATGTCGGCCGAGCCGATCTCGTCCTGGAGCCACGAACGCCACCGGCTGGTGGCCTGCTCCGTCTCGAGGGTCTGGCGGAATGCCTCGCCATCGCGGTCGAAGTCCGCGGGCACCGGCTTCTTCACCGTGGAGACCTTGCCCAGGTTCCAGCCGTACCGGCCCTCGACGGGACCGTAGAGCTGTCCCTCGTCCACCGCGAACACTGCCTCGGAGACCGCCGGCTCGAGATCAGTCTCCTCGATCTCGCCGAGGGCGCCACCGTCGTCCTTCGTCCGTGCATCCATGCTGACGTCGGCTGCCACCTCGGACACCGTCTCCCCCTTGCGTAGACGCGCCATCGCATCCTCGGCCGCTGCCTTGTCGGCGACGACGATGTTGGCGACCGTCCGGCGCTCAGGCGTCGCCAGCTCGTCCTTGCGCGACTCGAACTCGCGCTCGAGCTCCTCGTCACCGACGCTCACGTCACCGACGACCTCCTCGATGAGCATCCCCAGACCGACCTGTCGGCGGATCTCCTCCAGGACGCTCTCCTCGGACGTTCCGACGTTGCCCAGGGACTCCACGAACGCCGCGCGCCCGCCGTCGCCGAACTGCCGCTCCACGAACTGGTCGAGCTCGTCGCGGGCCCGCTTGTCCGACACCTCGATGCCCCGACGAGACATGCTGGCATCCAGCACGGCACTGACGGCGACCGACTTGGCGGCATCACGGCGGAACCCGTCGAGCTCCTTCGACCCCGTCGGTCTCACCACTCCGTAGAGCGCTCGGAGCGTGTCCATCCGCCGGTCGAGCTGCTTGGTCGTCACCGTGTCCCCGTCGACCACCACCGCAGCACCGGACGGCACTCCCGGGCCCAGGGGTCCCCAGCGCGTGAGCACCGCCGCGGTCACGAGCGCGACGACCAGGGCGCCGAGCAACCACGGCAGCCACCGTCGCACGCCGGCGGCCCTGAGGTCACCGATCACCGTCGAGACGTTCATCGCCCAGCCCCCACAGGTTCCTTGCTGACGGTCGGTTCCGCGACGGCTCCGATGACGTCGACCCGTCGTTCACTCAGCCGCGACACGATCCACGCTGCGAGGATCGACGCCCCGACCGTGACCGCGAGCACCAGCCCGAAGTCACCGATGATGCGCAGGTTCGACAACGCGAGGACCGCGTAGCCGGTGGCCGAGGCGGCTGCCGCCAGGGCGACCGAGCGCAGCAGGAGGACGTCGTGGCGTCGGCGCGCCTCGGCCAGCACGACGGTGAACTCGCACGCCACGGCCGCGGCGAGCGAGCCCACCGCAGCGGTCAGCGGGTTCAGGCCGATCCCCATGGCAGCGATCCCGAGCAGGACGAAACCGGTGGCCAGGAAGGCAGCGAACACCGCACGCACGGCGTCAGTGCGACGCCGCAGCCCGAGCAGGAGCACCGCGCCGGCCGCGATGATGCCCAGCCCGGCCGTGAGGTACCGGTCCGACGAGAGCGCCTCGTACGCGGAGACCGCGACCATCGGCAGACCGGTGACCTGCGCCTCGATCCCGTCCGGGGTCGGTGGCAGCACCTCCAGCATGCTGGAGCGCAGGCCCTGCAGCTCGCGGGCGTCGTCGAGCCGCACTCCGAACTCCAGGATCGAGAGCTGGTGGTCCGATCGGGTCACGCTGGTCGAGAGGTACTGCGGCAGCAGCCGCGTGGCGGCCTGCACCTGGTCAGCCGTCGGGGCATCTCCCAGGAACCCGAGCAGCGCGTCAGGGGACAGGATGGATCGCAGCTCGTCACCGTGGGCGACGGTCAGGGCGGTCCGGGCCTCGCTCATCCATGCCAGTGACTCCTGGGTCATCGTGTCCTGTCCCGACACCGCGACGACCACCTCGCCGGAGGAACCGATGACGTCCTCGACGTGCTTCGCGTCCTCGAAGGCGGGCAGCTCCGAGGCCAGGGACTGGAAGTCCGCCGAGACGTCGAGGCCGGGCAGGCTCAGCCAGCCGCCGAGGGCCACGGCCGCGGCTCCCACCCCGGCGGCGGCCCGGACCATCGGCGACGCGGCGCTCCTGGACGTGCCGGGCGTCGGCCCGCCGGACGGGGGCCGGACGACGGGCGGTGAGTGCGCGAGACCGGACCACCGGTCGATCGCCAGACTGACCAGGAGGGTCATCAGGATCCCGAAGGCCAGCGTGAGACCCAGGTCCCGCACGGCGGGGATGGGCGCCACGGCGAGAGCCGCGAAGCTGGCGGCCGTCGCGAGCGCAGCCACCACGACGGTCCGTCGCTCCACCGAGCGGTGCAGATAGATCATGAAGTCGCTGCCCACCCCCAGCAGCACCGGCAGGAAGGCCACCACCCCCAGCGAGACCGGGATCGAGGCCCATCCCGCGATCGCGAGGGCGACGCCGGTGCCGGCCAGCGTCGCGGCGAGGGGCAGCAGACGCACCCGCCGTCTGGTCCAGCTCGTCCCCAGGAACCATGCACCGACGCCGAGCAGGGCGACCCCACCCAGCAGCGGCACCTCGTGTCGCACCTGCTGACCGAGCGCGGCCACGATGCTCGGAACACCGGAGACCGTGACCCGGCTGGTCTCCAGGTCGGCCTCGGCCACCACGTCCTCGACCTCGCCGACGAGGGTCTCCACCGCGTCCTGCCGCAGCTCGCTCTCGGGTCTCACGAGGATGGCCACCGAGTTCTCCGACGGGACCACGAAGTCCCACTGCGGTCGAGGCTCACCGTCGTCGTTGAAGATCACCGTCCGGGCGAACTTCTCGTTGCTCAAGGTCGGCAGCCCACCCGGAAGGCCCTGCGCGAGCAGCTGTGAGTATCGCTCGTCGAAGTCGGCCGTGGCTCCACGGGCCGCCTCGGCCGCCGCGCCCTTGGACCGGCCCGCCTCGCTGGCATCCTTCTCGGCCTTCGCCCGCAGCCCGTCCCGGTAGCCGGAGAGCTCGGCCAGCAGCGACTGTGCCTGACCGGCGATCTGGTTGAGCACGGTCGCGGGCCCGTACAGCGTTGCGACGTCGCGCAGCCCGGCCAGCCTCCCCTCCAGACGGAGCAGCTCCGGCAGCTGGTCGCCGGACAGCAGGTGATACGGCTCCTCGGACTCCAGCAGCACCACGACGGGGTCGCCTCCGAACGACGCGGCCACCTGATCGGTCGCTTCGGCAGTCTCATCCCCCGGCGGGACGAATGCGTCGACACCCGTCTCGACGTCGACCCGGGCGAGGCCGCCGACGATGACGGCGGCCAGCACCAGGCCGGCTCCGATCGTGACGAGAGTCCGCCGCCGGGGTGTTGCTGGGGAACGAACTCTCAGTCGTGAGGCCAACGCTCTCATCGGGGTATGGAGTCCCGTTCCACTCGTGGGTACGTGCCACTGAACGGCTGCGGGTCCATGGCTGTCCCGGCGGCCGGGTACGGGTTGAACATCGTCAACGGGGTCAAGGGGACCGGCAGGTTGAGTGAGTTCGCGTTGAAGACCGGCTTGACCCTCGCCACGTTGCCGTTCACGTCGCTGCCGCTGGCGAACTGCGTGAAGTTGGTCAGGTAGGACACCACGTCGGGCCCGTACGGCTTCAGGTAGGCCAGCATGGGGTTGAGGTCGGCGAGGTTCGTCTGGAGCGTGTTGACCACAGGCTCGGCCTCGTCGGTGAAGCCGTCGACCCGCGTCAGCGTCGACGGGGCTCGTTGCAGGGTCGAGTCCAGGGCGGGAAGCAGCCCACGCAGGTCGGACGCCGTGTCCGGCAGCTCCAGAAGGGCTGCGGAGAGATCCTCCGACCCCTCGTCGAGGTTGCTCGCGACCCTCCCCAGAGGATCGGACAACCGGCTCAGCCCGGCGCTGGCCTCCCTCGTGGTGTCCAGGAGGCCGGGCAGCGAGCGCATGAGCGACTCGACGTCATCGGAGTTGTCGGCGATCGTCCGCGTCAGGAGGTCAGCGTCCTGGGCCAGCTGGGCGATCCTGCCCTCCTGGGTGTCAAGAGCCGACAGCACCACCGTGGAGTTCCTGGTCAGCTCCGAGAGCGCATCGGACTGGTCGGCGAGGGCCTCGAGCGCGACACCACCGTCTCGCCCGAGGTCGCCCAGCCCGTGGAGCGTGGCGTCGACGTCCTCCTTGGTCCCCGACGTCGCGGCGCCGCTGGAGCGCAGCACCTGGGAGAGGCTGTCCCGCGTGGACTCATCGAGGCTGGTCAGGACGTCGTTGAGCTGGACGCTCGTCGTGCCGGCGTCGTCGGGCAGCTTTGTGCCCGCCGTGATCTCGGAGCCGTCCCCGTCGACGACCTCCAGGTAGGTCTCCTCGATCATGGTCTTGTTCCGCACCGTGATCGTGGCTCCCTCGTGCAACGGGGCCACCGACGGTTCGAGCTCGAGCGTCACCCGCGCCTCGCGACCGTGGGTCTCGATGCTCTCAATCTTGCCGACGTCGACCCCGGCCATCCGTACGTCCGACTGGAACGCCAGGTTGTCGACGTCGGGCAGTGTCACGTCGACGCGGTACCCCTCGTCGGAGATCAGCGGGATCCGGCCGCCGGCGTTCAACCAGAGGAACCCGAGGATCAGGGCGCAGAGCGCGACGAAGCCTGCCACCGTCGCGGCCCGGAGCGTGGGGATCAGGGTGTGGGAGATTCTCATGACCCGCCCTCTCGACTGTTCTCGGCCGCTTCTGGATCCAGTCCCAGCGGCACGGACTCCGGCGAGACCGCGAACTGGCCCCGCAGGATGCCTCGGTTCGCATCCCTCAGGCTCGCGACGGAGTTGGTGTTGTAGACGAAGGCCGACAGGTCGTCCAGGTAGGGGACCAGGCCGTCGGTGAGCGGCTCCAGCTGTTGGGTGATGGGCCGCAGGTCTCCGGTGATCTTCTTGAGGTCCGACGCGGCGGGCCGCAGGTCTGCCACGACGGGCTCGGCGCCCTTGACCACGGGTCGTGCGTCGTCGAGGAAGGAGTCGAGCTCGTCGACGGAGTCACCGAAGCGGGACAGGGCGTCGGGCAGCTCCTCGCTCGCATCGAGCACGTTCTCCAGCGTCGGGTCGAGCTGTCCGATCAGGTGCGACACGCTCTTGGAGGCTCGTCGCAGCTCATCGGCGAACTCGGGCAGCTCCTCCAAGGACTGGTCCAGGGACTCTCCCCGGTCGGCCACCGTGCCGAGCACCTTCTGCAGCGAGGAGGCCAGACGGGTCAGCCGCTCGTCGTTGCTGCCGGTCGCCGAGGAGATGTCGGCCAGCGCCGTCGCGAGCCGCGACAACTTCTCTCGGCGGGCATCGAGCTGCTTCACGACCGGCTCCAGGTCAGCCATGACCTCCGTGCTCATGGTCAGGCCGTCCGGCAGCTTGTCCGGGGCGTTGGTCAAAGCCACGTCTGCCTCGGACAGCAGCGTGGTGACGGCGGCCTGGGCATTGTCGTCGAGGTGGCCCAGCACCTCGTCGACCTGGACCGGGGACACCGAGTTGGCGACCGGCAGCGTGTCGCCGTCGTCCAGCTTCTGCCCGGACGGGGACCCCGGGTTGAGCTCGACGTACATGTCGTTGAGCGGACTCTTCGGCCGCAGGGTGACCTTGGCGTTGTCGTAGACCTCGTGGTGTGAGTCGATCCGCAGCTTCAGCACGGCGCGACCGTCCTCGGACACCTTGGCCGAGCGGATGTCACCGACGCTCACGCCCGCGATCCTGACCTCCTGGCCGTTGCCCGGACTGACGGCCGGTGCCTCGGCGAAGGTCGCATAGATCGACTGCTTGTCCTCCCACGGTGGGTTGAACCGCTGGTTGGACAGGAAGTAGGTCGCGACGATCGAGCCGATGAGCACCAGGCCGGCGATGGCGGTGAGGTTCCGGCCGAGCCCGGGCTCGCTGCGGGTCCGCTGCCATGCTGTGCGCAGTCTCGAGCGGGCGGTCATCGCTGTGCTCCGTTCGGTGAGGCGATCTGTTGGAAGAACTGCTCCAGGCTGACCGGCAGGCCCGCCACGGATCCGGCGCCGACGCCCGGGAAGAAGCTGACCGCGGACCCGTTCTCATCGGCCAGGTTCGCCTGGGCGAGGTTGGAGGCCATGTAGGCCAGCTCCTGGTAGAACGGGCGGTCGGCACCTCCGCCCTCGTAGCGGCCCTCTCCGTGCCACGGCGACAGGACCGTCGACATGATCGGACCGTTCACCCGGTCGAGGACGGCGCCGTCGAGGTCGTCGAACGTCCCCGTCAGGTTCCGGCTGGTGGGCACCAGGTCCTCGACCGCGGGGCGGGCGTCCTCGAGGACGCCCTTGAGGTCGGTGACGACCGGACGCGCCTTCTCGACCACGGGGTCGAGGTCCTCGAGCACCTCGTCGAGCTCCTGCACGGCGGGCCTGGCCGGGCCGGCCGTCTCGTGCAGCTGGTCCAAGGTGCCGTCGAGGCTGGTCAGCATGGTGTCGGCGTCATCCAAGGTGCCGGGAAGACGAGCCGTGGCCGTGGCCATGTCGTCGCGACGGGTGGACAGCACGGCCGACACGCGTCCCAGGTCCTTGACGATCCCGTCGAGCTGTCCCTGCTTGGCCGACAGGATGCGTGAGGTCGACTCCAGCCCGTCCACCGCGGTCCGCAGGTCGCTGTCCGGCCGGGTCCCCTGCAGGGCGTCGAGCGCACCTGCCATGGGCTCGAGGGTGTCCGGCGCTTCGGTCACCAGGTCGCGAAGGGCACGCGAGCCCTCTGCGTCGAGGGCCCCGTCGAGGTCGCTGACAGAGCTGCGGACGCCTTGACGGGCATCCTCGGGCAGGGCCGCCGCGACAGCGTCCATCTCGACGGGCAGCTGGGTGCGCTGGGTCGGGATGGTGCCGGAGAAGGTGCCTCGCCGGCCGCCCGGCTTGATCTCGACGTAGTAGTTGCCACCGAGCAGCGTGGTCGGTCGGATGGCCGCTGACGGTGTCGTGCCCATCGCATCGAGAGACTCCCGATCGACCTTGAGGCGCACCTCGGTGAGTCCGTCGTCGTCCTGACGGACGTCCTTGACGACGCCGATCCCGACGCCGGCGATCTTGGCCTCGGAGACGGCGTCGCGCAGACGGTGCGCCTCGTCGAACTGGACGGTGATCGTCTCACCGCTCCGGAGGGTGGTGAGGATGGCCTGCTTCTCGAACAGTGCGACAGCCGCCAGGAGCGAGATCAGGACGAAGGCCAGTCCGAGGTTGAGGCTGGAGAGCTGGGGGCGGCGGGTACGTCGTGTTCCGGCAGACATCAGCGGTTGCCTCCGTTCGCGGCGGACTTGTTCTTGGCCGCCTGTCCCGGTGCGGGATAGGGATCCCTCTGGGTCGTTCCCGGCACCTCGAGGCCGACCGCCGACTCCACGCCCGGAAGGAGCATGATCCTCAGCCAGTGCCCCGCATCGTCACCGTGCGAGAGGGCGTCACCGGCCTGCGTGAAGTAGTTGGCGATCTCGTCGGCGTACTGACCGAAGACCGAGACCGGAGGTGCGGCGCCGTCACCGGTCTTGACCAGCTGGGTGGCCAACGGCCGTGCATCGTCGGTCAGGGACGTCAGATCCTCGACAGCGGGCTCTGCCTTCTCAGCGACGTCGGGGACGCGGCGCAGCGGCTTGATCCCCTCCCGCAGGACACCGCGCACGTCGGGCACCGAGTCGCCCAGTGCAGAGGCGCCCGGACGAAGCGTGGTCACGGCCGACCGGGTGTCCGCGAGCGGCGTGTTGAGCGAGGTGAGCGCAGCCGTGGCGTCGTCCAGCGTCTCCGGTCCCCTGACCAGGCTGGCCTCGAGCGGCTCGCCCTCGTCGACCCCGAGGGCGTCCATCGATGTCCCGAGCTGGCGCGTCAGGTCCGCGATCTCCTCGTGGCGCCCCGTGAGGCGTGAGCTGAGCGCATCGGCCGACTCGAGCATCGCGACCAGGGAAGCCCCGTCGTCCTCGGCCAGCGTGCGTGAGACGGTGGCCAGGTTGTCGAGGATCCCGGGCGCTGCGGACACCGCGTCGTTGAGGTCGGCCTCGTGTCCGATCAGGCCTCCACCCAGGTTCTTCAGCGCGGTGGAGCTGGCCTCGCGAGTGCGGGGATCCAGGGTGTCGAAGAGCTCGTTGACGTCTTCTGACTTGGTGGTCTGCGTGGCGGGGATCGTGCTGTCGTCGCGGAGCGCTCCGGTCTCCGGGGACCCGGGATCGAGGTTCACGTACTTCTGTCCGAGGGCCGAGCGGTCGGAGATCCGTGCCGCCTGCGCGTTCTCGTAGAGCTGGGTCGACGGGTCGTCAAGCTTCAGGACGGCCACCGCAGTGCCGTCATCGATGCGCAGCTCCGACACGTGGCCGACCCGCTTGCTGGCGATGCGCACGTCGTCGCCACGGTTGAGTCCGCTGAGGTCGTCGAAGGCCACCGTGACCTCCTTTCGCTCGGCCAACGGGTTGCCCTGGGTGGCGTTGAGCCCGAAGAGCACGGCGACCCCGAACAGGATCATGATGACCGCGCCGGCGATGAGCGGAGTGTTGCTGTGGGTGCTCATGTCAGTTCCCTCCGAGCAGGAAGTCGACCATGTTGGACTCCTGCTTCTTGGTCAGTCCCGTGGGGGATCGGGCGCCGTCCTTCGTGCCGGGCTCGGGCGAGGAGAGCAGGGTCCCGCCCGTGAGTCCCTTCAGCGAGTCCGTGAGGTCGTCCACGTCGGGCACGGCCTCCCCGTCGGAGTCCTCGCCGTCCCCTGACTGCTCGCCACCACCCGGGAGCAGACCGGTGAGCATGTCGGGGTTGACGCTGGCGTTGACCCGGAAGTAGTGGGACAGCCCGTCATGGCCGTTCGTCGTGAGGGCCCAGTAACGGATGTAGCTGAAGACGTTCTCCCGGTTGGCGGACAGCTCCTCCACGACCGGTCGAGCACCCTCGACGGTGGTCGCGAGGTCGGGGCCCGCGTCCTTCAGGTCCCGTGCCACCGGGGCCGCCGCCTCCAGGAGCTCCTCGGCGCGCTCGAGCACCGGCTGCGACGATGCGAGTGCCGGGTCGAGCGAGTCCGACAACGCCTCCAGCTCCTTGGAGATCGTCGGGAGCTCGTCGGTGAGCGGCCGCAGGCGCTCGAGGGTCGGGGTGGTCTCATCGGCCGTGGCCGACAGCTCACCCAAGGTGGTCGATGCTGCAGCGAGGGTCTTGGGCAGGCTGGCGATCGTACGGTCGAGCTTCTTCTGCTCGCGCGCCGCGGCTGCCAGGAGCCGTTCTGAGGAACCCACCACCGTGTCCAACGCCTTGCCGTCGTCGGCGGCCAAGGCGCGCGCCACGGGCTCGAAGTTCTCGATCAGCGAGGCGAGCAGGGTGTTGTGCTCCTTGAGGACCGCGGTCATCTCCTGGGTGTCCTCGAGGCTGGGAGCCAGGGCACTGATGGTCTTGTCGGCGTTCTCGCCGTTGCCCCGCAACCCGTCCCCGAGAGTCGTGACCAGTGCCGCCAGGCCCTCGCCCGTGGGCTCGTCGACGGTGTTGAGCACCTCATCGAGCCCGACGTTGGTGCCCGTCTGCTCCACGGGGACCGCCGCGTCGAGATCCATCGCCGGCGCAGCAGGGTCGCCTCGATCCAGGTCGATGAAGCGCTCGCCGAGCAGCGAGACGGGCCGAATGGTGAAGGTCGCGTCCTCGTGCAGCGGCAGGGCTTCGGGGTCGAGCTTCATGGAGACCTCGGCAAGGTTCTCCCGCACCGTCATCTCCTCGACCGTGCCGACCACGACGCCATCGATCTTGACCTCGTTGCCGTCGACCAACGGGGCGGCCGAGGCGAACTTCGCCACCACCGTGGTGCTGTCGTCACCTCCGCCGCGCCACGCGACCAGGGCCAGGACGAGCACCAGTGCCCCGACGATGATCACGGGAGCCTTCCCCACTCGCGCTCTCATCTCATCTCACTTCCATAGGCGTCGGTCCAGGGCTGGCCGACCGGTTCGCCAGGATCGGGTGTCAGGTTCTGCCTCACCCCTGGACCAGGCGCCGAGGTGAGTCCGATCGGTGCCTCGGCGCCGGTCTGGATCAGGAATCGGGTGTAGTGACCGTTGACGTCGTAGCTGCCGGCCGCCGAGCCCCAGTTGGCGGTCCACCCGGCGATCTCCGGCGTGTAGGGCCGGATGAAGTCCAGGACGGGGATCAGGCTGTTGAGCGCGGTGTCACCGTCGGGCAGGGTGGCCGTCCCGGTGTCGAGCAGCCCGGGGGTGTGCCGCAGCAGGTCGGACGCAGACTCCAGCGTCGGCCCGAGCTCTGCGACCGTCGGCCGCAGGTCGGCCAGGAGCGGCCTGAGGTTCTTGGAGACCCCGGTCAGCCGGCCGGTGGCGGGGTCGAGGTCGTTGAGCAGCGGAACGGTCTCGTCCACGGTGTCGGGGACCTTGCCGAGGGTCGTCTCGGCCGTCCCGACGACGCCGGGGAGCTTGTCCAACGTCTGGCCCAGTGCCTCCCGCTCGCGCACAGCCGTCGCGGTCGTCGCGCTCAGGTCGTCGACGATGCTCTTCAGGCTCTCGTCCCGCTCGGCGAGGATGCTCATGGTTCCGTTGAGCTGGGTGACGAGCTGACGGATCGTCTCGCCGTCGGCGCCGACCTCACGCAGCACCGCGCCGAGCGACTGCAGCGCCGGCCCGGCCGACTCCACCGTCGCCTTGACCTCGTCCTCGCGACCGCTGAGCGTCTCCTCCAGACTCCCCACCAGGGAGCTGAGCTTCTCGCGCGTGGGCTCATCGAGCGCGGCGAGCACCTCGTCGACCTCCACGGGCTCTGACTGCTCGCCCGGCAGGATGGCGCCGGAGGGCAGCACCGTGTTGGACTCCGGACCGTCGTCGATGCGCACGAGCCGTTCGCCGAGTGAGGCCTTCCAGACCACCTGCGCGGTCGCTCCGTCATGGAGGCGGCCGAAGTCCGAGTCGAGCCGGACCTGCACCCGCGCCTTGCCGTCGACGACCTCGATGTCCTTGATCGACCCGGCCTGGTAGCCGTCCCTCATGACGGAGCCGCCCACGAAGAGGTTGTTCGCGTTCGGCAGCACCATCGTGACGTCGTAGCCGTCGTCGGAGGAGCGGTACAGGCCCACCCCGGCCAGCACGATGCCGATGACCGCGACGACCCCGACCAGTCGACGTCTCATCAGTCCATCCCCAGGGGGCCGGCGGAGTCTCCGGAGAGGAACTGCCGCACGAACGGGTCGCTGGAGTCGAACGCCTCCTCCGCCGCGCTGTAGTGCACGGCCTTGCCCTTCCAGATGACACCGACGTAGTCGCTGACCTTGCGCGCCGTCCGGATGTCGTGGGTGACCACCATGTAGGTGCCCTTGTGTCGTTCGTGCATGTCGAGGATGACGTCGTTGAGCAGACTCGTGCGGACCGGGTCCAGTCCGGAGTCCGGCTCGTCGAACAGCACGATGTCCGGCCCGAGGATCAGGGCCCGCGCGAACCCGGCACGCTTGCGCATCCCGCCGGAGATCTCGCTCGGCAGCTTGGCCGCTGCCTCCTCGAGCCCCACCTCGACGAGCCGCTCCATCACGATGTCCCCGATCTCGTCCTCAGGGGTGTCGGTGTGCTTGCGCAACGGGAACGCGACGTTGTCGAAGATGTTCATCGAGCCGAACAGGGCACCGTCCTGGAACAGGACCCCGAAGCGCTTGCGCAGGTCGTAGCGCTCCTTCTTGGAGATGCGCCAGATGTCCTCCCCGAAGATCAGCACCTCACCCTGGTCGGGCTCCAGCAGGCCGACCAGGTGCTTGATCAGCACGCTCTTGCCGGTGCCGGACGGTCCGAGGATCGTCGTAATGGCGTCGTCGACGAAGTTGAGGTTGAGACCGGTCAGGATGTCGAACGGTCCGAACGACTTGTGGACGTCGCGGACCTCCATCGAGTGGACGCGTTCGGCCACGTCGGTCCCCACATTCGTCGCGGGGTTGATTTCGAGGGTCATCGGGCCTTCCTGTCGGTCTGCTCGAGTGCCACGCAGGCACGAAGGCGGTCAGTTGGCGATGGGCGCATTGGGCGACATCCCCCAGAAGAGCTGGGTGCCGAGCGCTCCGATGAGGTGGATGAGCACCATGTTCAGCACCATGGACTTGGCGGTGTTCTTGCCGACTTCGACCGAACCACCACGCACGGTGTAGCCGTAGTAGCACGACACGAAGACGATGGCGGTGCCCATGGTCAGGCCCTTGATCATCGAGTACATGAAGTCGAACGGGTTCTGATAGAGCCAGAAGATGTACATGTGGCCGCCGGGCGAGACGCCGCCGATGTAGTACACGGTCACCAGAATCTCGCCGAGCGACATCATCCCGAGGCTGACGGCGTAGAGGAACGGCATCGCGATCCAGGCGGCCACGACGCGGGTGCCCACGAGGTAGCTGCGGGAGTCGACGCCCATCACCTCGAGCGCGTCGACCTCCTCTGAGATGCGCATCGAACCGATCTCCGCGACCAGCCCGCAGCCGACCTTGGCCGCGAGGATGTACCCCCACATGTAGGGGACGAGCTCACGCACGGCACACCACGCGTTGAAGATGCCGGAGTAGATCGGGGCACCCACCTGCTTGAGCGTGTAGATCGCCTGTGTGCCGCACATCGTCCCCATGACGAACTGCATGCCCCAGATGATCAGTCCGCTGGCGAGGATCAGGATCGCCGCCTGGCGGATGACCTCCGTCCAGTGCGTCCTGACGTCGGGCAGGCTGCGCGTCACCTGGGCGGAGAACCGGATGATCTCTCCTCCGGTCTGCAGCGCCGTCTTGACCGACTGCAGAGCGCTGCCGGCCGAGACCACCGTGTCAGCGGGCCGCGGAGGGCGCGGGGGCGTGGTGCCGTCGGGGCGATCGTCGAGTGTCGTCATCGGTCCCGCCTCACTTGAAGACCTGCATGTCGGGGTTGAGCCCGAGCAGGATGTTGGTGAACACGACGTTGACCACCCAGATCATCGCGAAGGCGATGACCACGGCCTGGTTGACCGCACGCCCGACGCCAATCGCGCCGCCCTTGGCGTAGATGCCCTTGTAGCAGCAGACGATGGCGATGATGAAGCCGAAGATGGTGGTCTTGACGACACTGCCCCAGATGTCCGGGGTGGTCAGGTTGGCGAACAGGTTGTTGTAGAAGGCCCACTCGTTGGCGCCCAGGATGGGGACCGCGGCGATGAACCCGCCCAGCAGGCCGAAGCACAGTGCGATGACGTCGAGCAGGCCCGTGATGATGGTGATGGCGACGACCCGGGGCAGCACGAGCGCCCGGATCGGGTCGACGCCGAGGACCTCCATGGCGTCGATCTCCTCGCGGATGCGGCGCGCGCCCAGGTCAGCGGTGATGGCAGAACCGACGACGCCGGCGACGACCATCGCGTTGACCCAGGGAGCGAACTCGCGAATGCTCGCCATGACGAAGAACGATCCGAGCCGTTCCGGCATGCCGAACAGGTCGTAGATGTTCCCTCCCTGCAGGCCGGGCGCTCCCAGCCCGAAGAAGGTGCACGAGATGGCCATCGGGATCCAGCACTGCTTGAGGATGCTGAACATCTGGTCCAACGTGTCCCGGCCGTAGTCGAACGGCCCGCGGACCGCCATCCAGACGACCTGGACGCTGAGCAGGCCCATCTCGCCGAGCTCGACCAACATCGACCGCAGCGAGCCACCGGCACGCGGGCGGCTCGTGCGGGTGGTCCTGGTGGCCGAGTTCGGCGTGGCGCTCATCGGCGGACACCGATGGTGCGAGGTGGTTCATGACGTGACGAAGCCATGTGCCGAGACACCGCCTAGAGGTGGGCAGAAGGGACGCCTCGTAGCCTGACCGGGTGACGTGCGCCACGTCATTGTCATATCGCACCAAACTGCGCCCGACCTTTTGGCGATCTGTCCCCTATCAACGGCTCCGCTGCGCCGTTAGCGTGAGCCGCATGATCCTGAACCGGGGCGGCTCACCCAGGGTGCGTCGCGGTGTCCCGACATGAGCGCCCGACGACGGCCGGCAGCCTCCCAGACGCCCCGCCGTTCCAGTGCGAAGCTGAAGCCGGTCACCCGTAGTCCGGGTCTGGTCGACGTGCCGTTCGCGGTGCGGGGAGCATCCGCCGGGTTCAGTGTGCTGCTGATCGGCGGGATCTCAGCTCCCCTGGTGGGCTTCCTGACCATGCCGCTGGCCGGCACCCTGTGGCTGACGGCGACCGCCGCGCTCGCCTTCGTCGTCGCAGCACGCAGGATCGGTCGACCCAAGGTGCCGCAGCTTCACGGCGCCGTCGCCGCCGTCGGCGCGTACCTCCTGGTGCTGCCCCTCGTGCTGCCCTTCCAGGCAGGACGCGACCTCGGCCAGATCGCGCTGACACTGGCCACGGCGATCTCGGTGGGGGCCTGCACGAGCTGGGTGCAGGATCGCAGGAAGAACGGTCGCCCGTTCGCCTAGTGTCGGGTCGTCCCACCGGCCGAACGCCCCAGTCCCGACCAAGGCACCGACGCCCGCGACAACACTCCGTAGGCTGTCTGCATGGATCTGGGACTCGCAGGCAGGACCTACATCGTCACCGGCGGCACCCGCGGGCTCGGCCGCGCCACGGCCGAGGTGCTCGTGGCCGAGGGGGCCAACGTCGTGCTCTCCTCACGGAGCCAGGACTCGGTCGACGCCACGGTGGCCGCGCTGGGTGGCCGAGCCACCGGGGTGGCCGTGGACAACTCCGACCCGGACGCCGCCACGGCCCTGCTCGAGGCGGCACAGGAGACGTTCGGGGGTGTCCACGGTGCTCTGGTGAGCGTCGGCGGACCACCCCCCGGGACCGTCCTCGGGCGCTCGGACGACGAGTGGCGCCAGGCGTTCGAGAGCATATTCCTCGGTGGGCTGCGGGTCGCCACCACGGTGGCGAACGCCATCGAGGCGGAGGGATCGATCGCACTGGTCCTCTCGACGTCGGTGAAGCAGCCGGTCACCGGACTGGGCATCTCCAACGGCCTGCGCCCGGGACTGGCCATGGCCGCCAAGGACCTCGCCGACGAGCTCGGCCCGCGCGGCGTGCGCGTCAACACCCTGCTCCCGGGGCGCGTCGACACCGAGCGGGTCCGTGAGCTGGATGCCCTCGCAGGAGACGCCGCCGCGGCACGCGAGCGCACTGCGGCCGGCATCCCACTGCGTCGCTATGGGCATCCTGCGGAGTTCGGCCGGGCTGCGGCCTTCCTGCTCTCGCCCGCCTCGGGCTACCTGACCGGCGTCATGCTCCCTGTCGACGGAGGACTCACTCGCGGCCTGTGACCGGCATCGGGCCGGAGCGGGCGGAGTCAGCAGTCTGTCTCCAGCGGCGCACTCGCTGAGCCGCTCAGCCTCGTGCGGATACGGTGCCAGCATGTACTTCGTGGGCGTCGACCTCGCGTGGGGGTCCCGCAACCCCAGCGGCGTCGCGTCGCTCGACGCCGACGGTCGCCTGGTGCACCTGTCGGCCCAGACCCACGACGACTCGATCGAGGCGGCCATGGCGCCGTACGTCACCGGGCCCTGCGTCGTGGCCTTCGACGCCCCGCTGATCGTCACCAACGACAGGGGCAGTCGCCCGTGCGAGAAGGCCCTGAACCGAGACTTCGCCCGCTTCGACGCCGGCGCCCATCCATCGAGCACGAGCCGGCCCGGCTTCTCGCCGGAACCACGCGGAGCGCGCATCGCGGCATCGCTCGGTCTCGACATCGACCCCACCTCGAGCGCCGAACGACGGGCGATCGAGGTGTACCCCCACCCGGCGACCGTCGCGATCTTCCGGCTCGGCCGCACCCTGAAGTACAAGAACAAGTCCGGACGACCACTCGAGCGGCTCAAGCACGACCTGCTGCGACTGATCAGTCTGCTCGAGGGCCTGGCGACGGCGGAGGTCCCGCTGTCCCTGGACCACGACCACTGGCGGACCGTGGTGGAGCGAGCCTCCAGCGCCACCCGCAAGAGCGAGCTCCGAGTGGCCGAGGACCAGGTCGACGCGGTGGTCTGCGCCTACGTGGCGCTGCTGACTGAACGCCGGCCACGAGACGTCACCACCTACGGCGACGCCACCACCGGCTACATCGTGACGCCGACGCTGCCGGCAGGGCACCGACCGTCGGCCCGCGAGCCGGAGCGTCACGCTCCTGATCGTGGCCCCGTCCACCACGCGGTCCAGGTGTACGCGGCGCAGCACGCCGAGCTGGCCGAGACCACCGAGCACGTGGTCGCGCTGGTGACGAGGCTGCTCGACGACGCCGGCATCAACTACCTGAGCGTCAGCGGCCGGACCAAGAGCGTCGCCTCGTTCGCCACCAAGGCGAACCGCACGAGCGGTGGCCGTCCGGTGTTCACCGACCCCCTGCGCGAGATCACCGACCAGATCGGCCTGCGGGTCATCACGTACGTGCACAGCGACGTCGCCGCCGTCGCCGACCTGCTGGCCGACCAGCTCACGGTGCTCGACGACCGCGACATGGGGCGTGAGACCGCCGAGGAGGGTCGCTGGGGATATGCGAGCCGCCACCTCCTGGTGACCGCACCCGATCACGGCGACCAGGTCTCCGGCCACGAGGTCCTGCGTGAGAAGCAGGCCCAGGTCCAGCTCCGCACCGTGCTCCAGCACGCGTGGGCGGAGTTCGAGCACGACATCCGCTACAAGGGCACCATCCCCGAGGAGCAGGCTCCCGACCTCGATCGGCGGTTCACCCTCGCGGCCGGTCTGCTCGAGCTCGCCGACCGGGAGTTCTCCACCATTCGCGACCGGCTGCGGGCTGGTACCGCCGCGCAGCCGGACGTCGACCCCGACGACCCCCGCATCAGCCCACCCGCCCTCGCGAGCTTCCTCGCGTCCCACTACAGCGACGCCGAATGGTCCCGCTCCGACCACTACTCCTGGATCTCCGGGCTGCTGCTGGAGCTGGGGGTGACGTCACTGGAGGAGCTGGGCGGGCTGCTCACCTCGGTGGACAGCGCTGCGATCAACGCCCGTCTCGGGTACCGCTACCCGCCGGGAGCGGTCCGGCGACTCGACGACGCCCTGCTGGCCGTCTTCGGCGAGCGCTACCTCGGTCTGCACGGCAACAGCCATCGTGGCGAGCTGCTGCAGGCGCGTCTGGCCAAGCTGCGGGCGCCGGCGGACCCTGGATGAGCTGACGTGAGGGCCTCGTCACGGGATCAGCGGCTCGGCACCTCGACCTCGTCCTCACGCTCGGCCCGCGGCTGCCAGCCCGGCGGCCCGAAGACGTGGCCCAGCTTGTTCACCAGGCCCGTCGCGCCACGGACGTCGCGAACCATCTGGACGTAGTCGCCGTACTGGAGCTTGAGCAGGTTGTAGGTCTCGACCTTGTACGTGAGGCCGTACGTCGGCGTCTGCTTCTCCTCGGTGAAGGTCCCGAACAGCCGGTCCCAGATGATCAGCATGCCGCCGTAGTTCTTGTCGAGGTACTCCTGATCGCTGCCGTGATGGACACGGTGGTGCGACGGGGTGTTGAACACCAGCTCGATCGGCCGCGGCAGCTTGCCGACGACCTCGGTGTGCACGAAGAACTGGAAGATCAGGTTGAAGCCGAACGCGACGTACAGCGTCCACGGAGAGAAGCCCAGCAGGGGCAGCGGCAGCCAGAAGAAGAACTCGAACCAAGGGTTCCACTTCTGCCGCAGCGCGGTGCCGAAGTTCATGTGCTCGCTGGAGTGGTGCGCCTGGTGGCCGGCCCAGCCGATGCGGACCCGGTGGCTGAACCGGTGGTGGCAGTAGAAGCCCAGGTCGACGCCGAGCAGGACGAGCACCCAGTACCACCACGTGTCGACCGGAAGGTGGAACGGCGCCAGGTGCGTGTACACCGCGATGAAGCCGACGAAGGAGACCACCTTGAAGACGGTGAGGAAGAACAGCGACCCCACGCCCATCGAGATCGACGTCCGGGCGTCCTTCAGGGCATACCCGGTGACGTTGTCGTCGTGATCCAGCCACCGCAGCGCTGCCATCTCGATGACGATGGTCAGCAGGAAGAAGGGCGCCGCGTAGGTCACCGGGTTCTTCATGGGGTCCAGCAGCTCGTGCATGGGTTCTCCTCGGTGATATGACTCTGAGGTAAGTTACCACCTGATCAGATGGCGGGCTAGGGTCGTTGGCATGGCCACTCCCGTTGCCCGCACCGGCACACGTCGCGCCGGCACCAAGGGCGTCCCGCGCGCCGAGCGAGAGCAACAGATCCTGCAGGTGGCGAGCGTCGCCTTCGGGACACGGGGGTACGCGGCCACAGGAATTGCACAGGTGGCCGCGGACTCCGGCATCTCCAAACCGCTCGTCTACCAGTACTTCGGCTCCAAGGAGGGCCTGTATGCCGCCTGCCTCGACGCCGCCGGACACCTGCTCGGCACCGAGATCGAGCGCATCGCCCGTGACGGCAGCGTCGGCATCGAGCGGGGCATCCGGACGCTCGACGGCATGTTCGCCGTGCTGGAGGACCGCCGGCACGTGTGGCGACTCCTGCACGATCCCACGGCGCCCATCACCGGTGAGATCACGAGGATCCGGCAGACGCACACGACCCGGATCACCGCTCTCGCCCACGAGGGCGTCACGGAGCTGCTGGCGTTGGCCGGCCTGGACGACGAGCTCGACGTCTCGGCCATGACCGCCACGTGGCTGGGCATCGTCGACTCCCTGATGGGCTGGTGGGTCGCCCATCCCGAGGAGTCCGCCGAGGCCATGGTCCAGCGGGTCGGTCGTCTCGTCGGAGCACTGTTCGTGGATGCGCAGAACGTGAGGGGGACCCCATGAGCCGCCCACCGGGAGTCGTCGTCATCACCGGCTCGTCCAGCGGCATCGGCGCCGAGGCAGCCGTCCAGCTGGGCCGGCACGGCTGGACGGTGTGCCTGCTCGCCCGACGCGCCGAGGAGCTCGAGTCGGTCGCCGCCAGGGTCCGAGCGGCACAGGACACCGGCGCAGGAGGGACGGTCCATGCGTACCCCGTCGACCTCACCGACGACGCCGACACTGCCGCCGTGGTGGAGCAGCTGCTCGCCGACCACCCGCGCATCGACGTCCTGGTCAACAACGCCGCACGGTCGATTCGCCGCCCGATCCGTGAGTCGCTGGACCGGCTGCACGACTACGAACGCACGATCGCGATCAACTACATCGGCGCGGTGCGTCTGACGCTCGCCCTCATGCCCCGCTTCCTGGACCAGGCCCGACGCGGCGACGGCGGCGGGCACGTCGTGTTCAGCTCGACGATGTCCACCCAGGTCCCCATCCCGCTGTTCTCGGCCTACCTGGGCAGCAAGTCGGCGGCGGAGTCGTTCGCCCGGTCGCTGCTGGCCGAGCACGGCCACGAGGGAGTCACCACCACGATCGTGCACTTCCCGATGGTGCGCACCGAGATGTCGAGCGCGACGTCGATCTACGCGGCGATGCCGATGATGACGGCTGACAAGGCCGGCCGCTGGATCGTGAAGGCTGTCGTGGACCGGCCGACACGGGTCACGAGCCTCGGGGGTGCCGCCGCGCAGGCCGGCATGTCGGTGCTCCCGGGCGTCCTGACCAAGGTCGTCACTCCCCAGATCCGACGCATGGACAAACGCCTCGCCCGGCGCACTCGCCCCGATTCGTGAGCCCTGGCCCCCAACGACGACTCGATTGGGGGCCAGGGCTCACAGACCGGGAGGACTGCCCCCACAGGTCGACCCGTCCTGCAGGAGAGGCTCCTCTCCGGGCCAGGACGGCGTACCATCGCCAATAGGCCACACCACCCCGTGGCCGACCCGGAGCAGCGGCCCACCATCGCCGAGGCTCGACGACCACGACGAGAGAGCAACCACCGTGAGCACTCCCAGCAGCACTGTTCCTTCTGGCCGCCCAGGGCCCGGCACCCCTGCCAGTACCGCCAGCCGCCCAGGGCCCGGCACCCCTGCCGGGGCGAGCGATGAGTCCGTCTTCGGCCACCATCACGAGCAAGTCGTCTTCTGCCAGGACGAGGCCAGCGGACTCAAGGCCATCATCGGTCTGTACTCCACCGCCCTCGGCCCGGGCCTCGGCGGCACCCGCTTCCATCCGTACGCCACTGAGTCCGACGCCCTCGCCGACGTCCTCGCCCTCAGCCGGGGGATGGCCTACAAGAATGCGCTCGCCGGCCTCGACCTCGGCGGCGGCAAGGCCGTCATCATCGGCGACCCCCACACCCTGAGGTCCGAGGCGCTGCTGCGTGCCTACGGACGCTTCGTCGAGTCCCTCGCCGGCCGCTACTACACCGCGTGTGATGTCGGGACGTTCAGCGTGGACATGGACGTCATCGCCCGCGAGACCTCCTACGTCACCGGCCGGACCGTGGAGCACGGCGGCGCCGGCGACTCCTCCGTCCTCACCGCGTTCGGCGTCTACCAGGGCATGCGCGCCTCGGCCCAGCACACGTGGGGCTCCACCGCTCTCGCCGGCCGGCGCGTGGGCGTCGCCGGGGTCGGCAAGGTCGGCAAGCACCTCGTCGACCACCTGGTCGCCGAGGACGCGCACGTGGTGATCACCGACGTCGACCGCGACGCGCTCGAAGCCGTCACCACTCGCCACCCGCACGTGCGCGTCGTGGAGTCCACCGACGCCCTCATCGCCGAACCCCTCGACATCTACGCCCCGTGCGCCCTCGGGCGTGCCCTCACCGACGATGTCGTGGCCGCGCTCTCGGCCACCATCGTCTGCGGAGGCGCCAACAACCAGCTCGCCCACGACGGCGTCGGCAAGCTGCTCACCGACCGCGGCATCACCTACGCCCCGGACTACTGCGTCAACGCAGGCGGCGTCATCCAGGTCGCCGACGAGCTCGACCCCCAGGGCTTCAGCTTCGAGAGGGCCAAGGCCCGCGCCACCGGGATCTACGACTCCACGCTCGCCGTCCTGGAGCGTGCGGCCAGCGACGGACTCACCACCGCCGAGGCCGCCGACCGCGAGGCCGAGCAGCGGATGCGCACCATCGGGCGTCTCGGGCAGATCCATCTGCCGTGACCTCACCGAGCTCGCACCCACCCGGATCGATCAGTCGCGTCCGGGTCACCGGCGGGCGTAGGCGGCGATGACGCCGTCCTGTTGCGTGGACACGTAGTAGTCATCGCTCAGCGCCACGACCAGACCGGGCAGCACCTCGCTCACAGCAGTGCCCGAGCGGTCGTACACGGTGGTGGTCAGCTCAGCCTGGTCGAGGCACTGGATGTAGCCCTGCCAGACCCGCTTCGCCCCGGAGCAGTCCACCGCCGCGCCGGAACGAGCTGGCACCTCCTCCTCGTCGGGCAGCAGGCTGAACAGACGACCAGGCTCATCCGGATCCCGGTAGACCAACAGCCCCGACTCCGGATCGACCGCGCCGGGTGGCGGGTCGCCCCATGCTCCGTCGATCCGCCGGGTCAGCGAACCATCCGAGCCGTCGATGACCTCGACGATCCGTTCGTCGTCGAGATGAGTGAGAATCAGCTGTCCCTGTCCGGTGCCCGCCAGCCTCGCCTGCCGGTCCGAGACGTGCCGCCAGAGCTCCTGTCCGGTACGCCGGTCGACGGCGACCGGAGCGCCCAGGTTGCTCGGGCGGCCGCTGCTCTCGGCAGGTAGCGGCAGCGGCGACACGCCGATCACCCGATCGTCGAGCATCAGACGGGCGATGACTCCGGTCGCCGACCACACCTCATCGCCGGTGCCCGGGTCCAGCTCCACCGAGTGGTAGGCCTCGGGATCGTCGATCCGCTCACCGGAACCCTCGAACGGCCCGACCGCGACCAGCGGCCCGCCCTGCGGTCCGCCGGCGATGCGCAACGTCCGGTACCGCAGCGCCTCGTGTCGATCGGGTTCGCCGTCCTTGTCGACCGATGGCACGGCCGGGTACGTCCAGCGGATCTCGCCGGTGCGCAGGTCGAGACCCAGCACACCGCGCTCGGACGACTGGCGGCCCGCCGGCGGGCAGGGCTCGGTCAGGCAGTCAGGGACGTAGTAGCCCACCAGCACCACCTCCTCGCCGGCGGCGCCCGCCACCGCCGCGCCGGCGCCGATGGTCTCGACGTGATGACCCTCGAAGCCCGGAACCTCCCCCAGCTTGCGGCTCCAGAGCCGGTCGCCGGTATCGGCATCCAGCACCGTCACGTCCATACCGATGCTGGCGGGATCGCGCAGCAACACCGCGACGTCATCGTGGAACGTGAGCTGATAGCGGTCGGCGTTCTCGAGCGCCACGGTCCAGGCCGGCTCGTCCTCGACCGTCACCCGGTCGAGCCCGACCGGCTGGGATATCACCGGCTCGGCCGGCCCGGGCCGCTCGTCCGTTGTGCCGGTACAGGCGGCGAGCGCCAACAGGGCGGCGATGGTCGCGAGAGCTGCCCTCATTGCTCTGCTGGGGTCGTACGGGCATGCACGGCGATGGTGGCGTCGTCGCCGGAGCCCTGCCGCAGCACCAGGTAGTGCTCGGTCACCGACACCGGCCAGCCGTCCAGACCCTCCTGGTGCACCGCGCCGGAGCGGTCGACCACGGTGGTCTCGTCCTCAGCAGTGTCGTGCAGAAAAAGATAGCCGTCGTGGGCCAGCAGCGGAGGCCCCGACCGATGAGGCGACTTGGTGCCGGTGAGCGCCGGTCCCGGTTCGTCCGGCAGCACGGTGGTCAGCTGGTCGAGGTTCTCCTGGGTGCGGTAGCCGAGCATTCCCGTGCTCGGGTCCACGGCCGCCATGCCGAGGGGGGTGTCGAGCTCGTGCAGCACCGTGCCATCGGCAAGATCGACCACGTGGTGCGTCAGGCTGGAGTGGCTGGCCCTGGTCAGGAAGGTCAGCTGACCGCCGCCTGCTCCGAGGATCTCTGCCCTGGGGAACTGCTCCGCGAGGCTCCAGCGCTCTTCACCGGTGGCCAGGTCGATGACGACCGGACCACCGGTGCCGCCGGTCAGCGTGCCACTCGGTCCCGGCGGGGGCGCGAACGCGACGACGACGTCACCGAACACCCGGCCGGCGCTCACCTCCGGCACCGACCACAGCTCCTCTCCGCTGCCTGATGACAGCGCGACGACGCTGAACAGCTCAGGATCACTGGGCTGCTCGCCGACCAGGCCGTTCACGGGGCCGATCGTCACCAGTGGCGTGCCCCGGGAGTCCCCTTGGATGCGCAGGGTCACCTCCCCCGACCGATCGGGGTCGGCCTGTTCATCGACCGAGGCGATGGCCGGGTAGGTCCACCGCAGTGCACCGGTGCGTAGGTCGAGTGCTGCCACGCCGGTCTCCGGCGACTGCCGGCCCGGCGGCGGGCAGGGCTCGCTCACGCAGTCGGGAGAGTAGTAGCCCACCACCACGAGCTCCTCACCGGGCTCGCCGGTCACCGACATCCCCCTGCTCCCGACGAAGCTGGCGTCCAGCGCCTCGATGGGGTCCAGGTCCGACATGGACCAGAGCGGGCGGCCGGTACCGGCCTCGACCACGCTGAACTCGTTCCTGCCGTCAGCCCCCTCGTCCCCGACGACCACCGCCAGGTCCCCGTGGAGGGAGATGTCGGTGATCCCCACCGGCTCGCTCTGGTTGTCCCACGTCCACAGCGGGTCGGCCTCGATCACCGACGGCTCCAGATCCACCGCAGCGGTGATCACCGGCTCCTCGGGCCCTCGGGAGTCGTCGCGTGCTCCGGAGCCGCCGGTGCAGGCGGTCAGGACCCCGAGGGTCAGGAGCACCGCCAGGAAGCGTCGATCGGACATGGATTCACCCGACCCGCCGGTGGACGACGATCCTGGTCTCGTCGGCCCCGGCGATGGCGTGGTCCTCGGTGGCGGTGCGGGCGGTGCGGGCTCGCGCGTGGGGATACGGTCGCATGGCAGTGCCTTCAGGAGGTGCGGGCGTAGACCGCGATCCCCGCGCCGAGCGTGGTCGCGACGTAGTGGTCGTCGGTCAGGTCAAGCGCCGTGCCGGGCAGCTGATCGCTCACCTCGTTCCCCCTCCGGTCCAGGAAGACCGTCACCGGCTCACCGGTGTCGTCGCGCTGCACGCAGTCGATGTAGCCGAGATGAGCGACCGTGCCGGCCGTCCGTTCGGCCTTGCCGGTGCAGGCGACGGGTTCCTCGGCCTCGGTCTCTGACTCCTCGGTCCCGAGGAGCTGGGTGAACAGCTGCTGATGCTCGCCGTAGCGGTAGAACACCAGCATCCCGGTCTCGGAGTCGACCGTGCTCGGCACGGTGTCGTCGAGCCCTTCCACGCGACCGGCATCGGAGCCGTCCTCCAGGTCGATGATGTGGCGCACGTCGGGGGTAGCGGCCGGCGTGACGACCAGATGGTCGCCGCCTGCTCCGACCCATCCCGCTGGCTCCTCCACGGCGGCTCGCCACAGCTCGTCACCGGAGTCGCGGTCCAACGCCACCGGCACACCCAGCTCGGTGCGTAGCTGGGGCGGGACCTCCGGCCCGACGGGCGCCAGCGCGATCACCCGGTCATCGAGCACCCAGCGGGCGATGACGCCCTCAGCCTCCCAGACCGTCTCACCGGTGGCCGGGTCGAGCTCCATCGACCGGTAGGCACCCGGGTCCTGCGGGCCACCGGCGTCGAAGGGGCCGATGGCCACGAGCGGACCACCGTGCCTGCCGCTGGCGATCCGCATCCGCTGGTCGCTGGCAGCCGGCAACGTGACGGTGGGGCGGCTCCAGCGGACCTCACCGGTACGCAGGTCGAGCGCGGCGACCCCCGCCTCGGGCTCGGCCGGGTCGTCCGACAGGCACGGGTCGCTCTGGCAGCTGGGGGCGGAGTAGCCGACCAGGACCACCTCGTCGCCTTCGTCGCCAACGACAGCACTGCCGTTCGGAACGGGGAGCGCACGGTCGAGGCCGGGGATCTCGCCCTCTCCGTGCCTCCAACGCTCCTCGCCGGTGGCGGCGTCGAGGACGATGACGTCGCGGCCCATGCCACCCGCGACGCCGTCCTCGGCGACCACCGCCACGTCGTCGTGGAAGGCGATCCGGTGGCCGGTCCTGACGTTGATGGTCCAGGTCGGCTCGGACTCGATGGTCAATGTCTCAAGCCCGGCGAGGTCGTCGCCGTCGGGCGACCTGGTCGGTGTCTCACTGTCAGAACAGGCGGCCACCAGGAGCAGAGCCAGGACCGCGACGGCCGTCACGAGGCCGCGAAGAAACAAGCGCATGCGCTCACTGTGGCGGCGGTCGCTTTCAGCCGGCTTTCACCCGGCTGTCGCCATCTGCACCCAGTGGCCGCGAGGCGAACCCCTTGGGGCTCCGGGCGTGCCGCGTCAGCCGTCGACGGCCGCCTCGACCGGGTACGCCAGCACCTCGGGCGCCAGGTGCACCAAGGCAGACTCAGGACGCCCTCGGCCCACACCCGGCCCCGGGAGTGAGTCGATCACGTCCGGGGACCAGTCGTGGTCCACAGCCCCGGCGGCACCGGGACCAGCTGGCACTAGCTGGCTGGGCGGTCCTCGCGCTGTTCCTCGGCGAGGTCGGCGTACTGATCCGGGATCGGATCGCCGGACTCGCCGTGCAGTTCTCGCTGCAGGTCATCGAAGTCCGGATCGAAAGTACGGTACTTGAGGTTGCGTGCAACCTTCGTCTGCTTTGCCTTAGCACGGCCGCGCCCCATGGGTCCGACCCCCTCGCACAGAAATAGTCAGTATTGTCGTGTCGACAACACTACCGAAGTCCACCCAGAGTTTCGCCACCGGGGCGATCGGAGTCGGTGACGTGTCGCTCCTGCCGACCCGCCAGAGCCTTGGTCAGACTGACCGAGCGCACGGAGCCGTGCCGGCCTTCAGGCGTGATCGCCGATCAGGGTGACGGTGCCGCCTTCACCGTGGACCCCCGCCTCGGCGACGTCGCCGACGATCCATGCCTGCACGCCGTGCTCACCCAGGTGCCGGACCGCGGCGTCCGCGGCGTCCGCGGCCACCACGGCCACCATGCCGACGCCGATGTTGAGCGCCTCCTCCAGGTCCGTGCGCGCCACCCGGCCGACGTCGGCCACGACGTCGAAGATCGCCGGCCGTGTCCACGTGGAGCGGTCCACCCGCACCGAGACGTCTTCGGGCACCACCCGCTGGAGGTTGGCGGCCAGCCCACCGCCGGTCACGTGCGACATGGCATGGACGTCCGATGCCTCGGCGAGCGCCAGGCATGGCAGCGTGTAGAGGCGGGTCGGTGTCAGCAGGGCCTCTCCCAGCCGGCAGCCGAGCTCGGGGACCTCACGGTCCAGGCTCCAGCCGGCCCCACCCTCATCGGCACCACGCAGCAGCACGTGGCGCACGAGTGAGTAGCCATTGGAGTGCAGCCCGGAGGACGCCATGGCCACGACAGCATCACCCGCGCGGACCCGCTCGGCACCGAGCAGCCGCTCAGCCTCCACGACGCCTGTCGTGGAGCCTGCGACGTCGTACTCATCCGGACCCAGCAGGCCGGGATGCTCGGCGGTCTCGCCGCCCAGCAGGGCAGTCCCGGCCTCGGCGCACGCCTGCGCGATGCCCTTGACGACATCGGCGATGCGCTCGGGCACGACCTGACCGCAGGCGATGTAGTCGGTGAGGAACAACGGCTCCGCGCCGCAGACGACGAGGTCGTCGACGAGCATGCCGACGAGGTCGTAGCCGATCGTGTCGTGGACGTCCATGGCCTGCGCGATCGCCACCTTGGTGCCCACGCCGTCAGCGGAGGTGGCGAGCAGCGGCCGCTGGTAGCTCTTCAGGGCACTCGCGTCGAACAGGCCGGCGAACCCGCCGATGCCCCCGACGACCTCGGGCCGCCGGGACTTCTCGACCCACTCCTTCATGAGCTCCACCGCGCGGTCCCCGGCCTCGATCGAGACGCCGGCCGCGGCGTAGGAGGCGTCCGTCATGCGATCACGTCCGCGCAGGAGCAAGCGTGCGAACGTGAACGCCCGAGTCCCTGCCGGCGCGCCCCCGGGCTCACTGGATGACCTTCAGCGGCTCGGTGTCGGTCTCGAGCAGGTGCTTGCCGATCAGGTCGTCCTCGGGCAGCGCCACCGGGTAGATGCCGTCGAAGCAGGCCCGGCACAACCGGTCCTTGGGCACTCCGGTGGCCTCGACGAGCTGGTCGAGCTCGACGTAGGCGAGCGAGTCCGCACCGATCGAGCGACAGATCTCCTCGACGCTGATGCCGTTGGCGATGAGCTCTGCCCGCGAGGCGAAGTCGATCCCGTAGAAGCAGGGCCACTTCACCGGCGGGCTGGAGATGCGCACATGGATCTCGCTCGCACCGGCCTCGCGGAGCATCGCCACCAGAGAACGTTGCGTGTTTCCCCTGACGATGGAGTCGTCCACCACCACGAGCCGCTGGCCGGCGATGACGTCGCGCAGCGGGTTGAGCTTGAGCCGGATACCGAGCTGGCGGATGGTCTGCGACGGCTGGATGAACGTCCGGCCGACGTAGGCGTTCTTGACCAGGCCGTGCCCGAAGGGGATCCCGGACTCCTCGGCGTAGCCGATGGCCGCCGGTGTGCCTGACTCCGGCACCGGAATGACGAGGTCGGCATCGACAGCATGCTCCCGGGCGAGGCGCCGGCCGATCTCCGCACGCACCGAGAAGATCCGCTGGTCGGAGATCGTGGTGTCGGGGCGGGCGAGGTAGACGTACTCGAAGATGCAGCCCTTGGGCGCCGCAGGCGCGAACCGCTCGGTGCGCAGACCGTTCTCGTCGACGGCGACGAACTCGCCGGGCTCGATCTCGCGGATGAACGAGGCGCCGACGATGTCGAGGGCGGCGGTCTCGCTGGCCACCACCCAGCCTCGCTCGAGACGCCCGAGCACGAGCGGGCGGATCCCCTGCGGGTCGCGCGCGGCGTACAGGGTGCCCTCGTCCATGAAGACGAGCGAGAACGCACCCCGCAGGGCGGGCAGCACCTGCAACGCCGCCTCCTCGACGGAGCGGTCCTCGTAGGAGGCCAGCAGGCTGGCCATGACGGCGGTGTCGGTGGTGGCGCTCTCGCCCTTGCCGGCCGCACCGCCGGTGCTGGCCGTACGCTCGGCCAGGAGGTCGACGAGCTCGGCGGTGTTGGTGAGGTTGCCGTTGTGGCCGAGGACGACCGAGCCGGTGGGCGTGGGCCGGAAGGTCGGCTGCGCGTTCTGCCACACGCTCGCGCCCGTGGTGCTGTAGCGGGCGTGACCGATCGCCACCTCGCCCTTGAGCGACTCCAGCGTCGCCTCGTCGAAGACCTGCGAGACCAGGCCCATGTCCTTGTACACGAGGATCTGCCGGCCGTTGCTCACGGCGATGCCGGCGGACTCCTGCCCGCGGTGCTGCAACGCGTACAGGCCGTAGTAGGTGAGCTTGGCGACCTCTTCACCGGGCGCCCAGACACCGAACACGCCACAGGCGTCCTGGGGTCCGGCGCTCTGGGGGTCGATGTCGTGGGTCAGGCGACCGTCTCCGCGTGGCACGCTCCCAGTGTAGGGCCGTGGCCATGCTCTGGGTACACAGCCGTAGATCGGCGGACCACCGGGCGACCAGACGCGCTGACCACCGGCGTGCTCACCGGCCGGGCGTGCACCAGGCGCCGTACATCGGCGGGCCCATCACCAGTCCGTCGTACGCGGAGATCGCCTCGTCGAGACGGGCCGTGAGGGTCTCGACGTCGGCCTCCTGCGCCGTGGTGATCCCGAGTCGTTCCATCACGGGGAGCAGCGCCTCGACGATGTTGGCCCAGCCGAACGCGGGAGACCGAGCGCCTCCACCGACCGGGGCCTCCATCACCACCTCGGGGTCGGCGAGCCCGGCGGACCGGAACGCGGCGAACAGCGACGGTCCCATCCGGGAGTGCACGCCACCCCGGTCGAACGCCTCGAGGATCCAGCCCCTGACCGTCTCCCACAGCGGGACCTCGTGACTGGTCCAGGCGCAGGTCATGTCCGGCTCGTGCATGCACAGGACCCCGCCCGGTCGGACGCGCTCAGCCGCCACCCGAAGCGCAGCCACCGGGTCGGGCAGATGCATCAGCACGGCACGACCGACCACCGCATCGAACTCGCCGGAGACGACGTCGAGACTGCCGACGTCGCCCTGGCGGAACTCGACGTTGTCGAGTCCTGCCGTCAGGTTCCTGGCATTCTCCAGTGCCTCGGGATCACGATCCACCCCGACGACCTGTCCCGTCGGGCCCACCAGGTCTGCTGCGATCGCGGCCACGTTGCCAGCCCCACTGCCGAGGTCGAGCACTGTCATCCCAGGCTCGAGGCCCGCTCGGACCAAGAGCCTCCTGGTGATCGGGTCCAGCACGGTGGACTGGTCCCGCAGCCGCCGGCCCTCGTCCGGTCCCTCGCCGAGGACGTACGCTGCCTCGCTCGTCATCTGCACCACTTCCCTCTCGGTCGCCAGAGATGCTTCACAGGACCATCCCTCACCGAACTAATGGTGTCAACATGTCTAAATCCATTAGTTGGTGGAAGTGGCCCCGCAGGCCGAGCGGATCTCCGGCTCGAGCGCCCCACGACGACCGTCGTCGCGGAGCAGAACATGCCTCCCACCCAGGATCGTCCGGCCGATGCGGTCGAAGCCTGAACAGAGCCCCCGTAGGCTGGCGTGATCCACGTCACTTGCGAGGAGTCTCCATGACCGTTCCGGACGCCACCTACCTCTCTGACTTCCACCAGTACCGCGCCGAGACCGACCCCGACGGAGCCTGCTGGACCTACCTGGACCGCACCTGGACCTGGGCCGAGGCCTGGGACGACGTCCGCCGGCTGGCCGGTGCGCTGCAGGCCGCCGGCATCGGTCACGGCGACCGCATCGCGACACTGGACAAGAACAACCCGGCGATCCTGACCGCGACGCAGGCCTGCTGCCTGCTCGGCAGCGCCAATGCGGTGGTCAACTGGCGCCTCGCCGGCGACGAGCTCGACTACGTCATCAACGACTCCGGCGCCCGCGTCCTGCTCGTCGGCCAGGAGCTGATGCCCCAGCTCCAGCTGATCCGGGACCAGCTCACCACGGTCGAGCGCATCATCGTGATCGGCGACGGGACCGATGGAGACGGGGTCGATGAGTACCGCCCGCTGCTCGCCTCGGCCACCCCGGTGGATCGCCAGGACGACGTCGACCCGCACGACCCCTGCCTGGTGATGTACAGCTCCGGCACCACCGGCCGCCCCAAGGGAGTCGTCCTGACGCAGCACAACATGGTCGTCCACACCCGCAACGCGATGGGCGACATCTCCTACGACGACGGCGACATGATGCTCATCGCGATGCCGATGTTCCACGTCGGCGGCTCGTCGTACGCCCTGTTCGGCCCGGCAACGGGCACCCACGGCTACATCATCCGCGAGGTCGATCCGCAGCTGCTCGCCCAGGCCATGATGGCCGGGGTCACCCACGCCTTCCTCGTGCCCGCGGTCGTCGCCGGACTGCTGCAGGCAGGACCCGAGGCGATGCAGCTCTTCAGCAGGCTCAAGGCGTTCTCCTACGGCGCCGCCCCGATGCCGCTGCCCGTGCTCCGCGGCGCCCTCGAGCACTGGCCCGACACCGCCTTCATGCAGGTCTACGGCATGACGGAGATGGGCGGCGTGGTGACGATCCTCGACGACGCGGCGCACCGCGACGCCCTGCGCGAGGGCGGCCGACCGGAGCGACTCGTCTCGGCCGGCAAGCCGATCCCCGGCGTCGAGGTACGTGTCGTCGACACCGCGACGCTCACCGACGTCGAGCCCGGAGCCTCCGGTGAGCTGTGGTGGCGAACCGAGCAGGCGACCCCGGGCTACCTGGGCAAGCCGGACGCGACCGCCGAGCTGCTCGTCGACGGCGGGGGCGCCGGACCACGGGCGGCAGAGGACGCACCGTGGCTGCGCTCGGGCGACGTCGGGCGCATCGACGACGGCGGGTTCGTGTTCATCGAGGACCGCGTCAAGGACATGATCATCACCGGCGGCGAGAACGTCTACTCCCCCGAGGTCGAGCGGGTCCTGGCCGAGCACCCGTCCGTCCTGGAGCTCGCCGTCATCGGGGTCCCGGACGACCACTGGGGCGAGTCGGTCAAGGCGGTCGTCGCCTTCCGCCCCGGTGAGTCGGCGACTGCCGAGGAGCTGACCGAGTTCGCGCGCGAGCGACTCGCCGGCTACAAGGTGCCCCGGTCGATCGACGTCGTCGAGGCGCTCCCGCGCAACCCGTCGGGCAAGATCCTCAAGCGCGACCTGCGCAAGCCCTACTGGGGTGATGGCCGCCAGGTCTGAGCCGGAGCCGAGAAGAGCGCGATCCCGACCCTCCAGGGGTGTGGGTCGGGACCGCGCCTGCGCCCAAGCATACAGACGACTTCAACGGACGCCACAGCGCCTCGCGGAAGGTCGCCGCGGGCCACTCCGTGGCACGAGACCGGCCTCGGGCGACGCCATATTCCCAGCGTCCGCCGTCCCAGGTTCGCCAGACGGCACCTGCCGCTCGAGTCAGGCGAGAGGGAGCAGCGACGAGAGGTCGGAGCGTTCACCCGATGCCTGGACGGACGCATCCGACCACAGGAGCCGCCCGCGGGCCAGGGCGATCCACGTCTCGGCGTCGGTCTCCACGACGGCCGGAGGTGTGCCGCGAGTGTGCCGCGCACCCTCGATGCACTGCACCGCCGCATAGGGCGGCACCCGGACCTCGACGCTGCGCCCAGGAGCCTTGAGCGCCAGTGCACCGAGGAAGTGCTTGGTGAGGGGCTTGAGCACCTCACGCGACGTGTCGCCGTCGTCGAGACGGGCCAGCAGCCCGTGCACGACCTCGGGAGGGAGGGGGACCGCGCCGCGGGCCATCTACGCGCCAGCACCACCGACGGTCGTGCCGAGCACGGACGGCAGGGTGGACGACCAGGCGGTACGCAGCTCCTCGATGCCGACGCTGAACACGCCGGCAACCTCCACGGCCTCACCCCCGGTGCGACCGATCGAGGCGACCTCCACACCGTGCTGCTCTGCCAGCGACAGCAGGGCGTCATGGTCCTGCTCGTCGACGACCACCACTGCACGGGCGGCGGACTCGCTGAACAGGGCGACGAACGGGTCATCGTCCAGCTCGACGTGCACGCCGACGCCGTGGCGCAGCGAACCCTCGACGAGCGCCATGGCGAGACCACCGTCGGAGAGGTCGTGGGCGGCAGACAACAGACCGTCACGCGCGGCAGACCTCAGCACGGCTGCGAGCGCCTGCTCAGCCGCCAGGTCGACCTGCGGCGGGAGCCCGCCGAGGTGGCCGTGGACGACGTCGGCCCACGACGACCCCGACAGCTCCTCACGCGTCTCCCCCAGGAGCAGGACGTGCTCGTCCGGCCGGGCGAAGCCCTGCCTCACCCGCCGGCGGACGTCATCGACCACGCCGAGCACACCGACCACGGGCGTCGGCAGGATGGGCGTCTCGCCGGTCTGGTTGTAGAAGGAGACGTTGCCGCCGGTGACCGGGATGCCGAGCGCGGCGCAGCCGTCCTTCAGGCCCTGCGTGGCCTGCTCGAACTGCCACATGACGTCAGGGTTCTCCGGCGAGCCGAAGTTCAGGCAGTCCGTGACCGCCAGGGGCAGGGCGCCGGTGACCGCGACGTTGCGGAACGACTCCGCCAGGGCCAGCTGAGCACCGGTGTACGGGTCCAGCTTGGCGAAGCGCCCGTTGCAGTCCGTGGAGACGGCGACGCCGAGGTGCGACTCCTCGTCCACCCGCACGATGCCGGCATCCTCGGGCTGCGCGAGGACCGTGTTGCCCTGCACGTAGCGGTCGTACTGGTCGGTGACCCACGACGTATCGGCGAGGTTCGGGGAGGCGACGAGGCGCAGCAGGCTCTCGCGTAGCTCCTCGCCCGTGGCGGGCCGGGGCAGCTGCTCGGCGACATCGGCCTGCAGAGTGTCCTGCCAGTCCGGACGGGCGTACGGGCGGTGGTAGGTGGGGCCGTCGTGGGCCACGGACCGCGGCGGGACGTCGACGACCCTCTGACCGTGCCAGTCGATGACGAGGCGGTCGCCGTCGGTGACCTCACCGATGACGACGGCCTCGACGTCCCACTTCTGGCAGATCGCCATGAAGTCGTCGAGGTGCTCCGGCTCGACGACGGCCATCATCCGCTCCTGGCTCTCGCTCATGAGGATCTCCTCCGGCGACAGCGTGGAGTCACGCAGCGGGACGGTGTCCAGCTCGACGTGCATGCCGCCGTCACCGGCAGACGCCAGCTCGCTCGTGGCACAGGACAGGCCCGCGCCCCCGAGGTCCTGGATGCCGCCCACGACACCGGCGGAGAACAGCTCGAGCGTGCACTCGATGAGCAGCTTCTCCATGAACGGGTCGCCCACCTGGACGCTGGGCCGCTTGGCCGGGCCCCCCGATCCATCGGCACTGCCGTCGAAGGTCTCCGATGCGAGCACCGAGACGCCGCCGATGCCGTCACCCCCGGTGCGGGCGCCGTAGAGGACCACCTTGTTGCCGGCACCCGTGGCGTGGGCGAGGTGGAGGTCCTCGTGACGCAGCACACCGACGCACAGCGCGTTGACGAGCGGGTTGCCGAGGTAGGTCTCGTCGAAGACCACCTCACCGCCGATGTTGGGCAGGCCGAGGCAGTTGCCGTAGCCACCGACTCCGGCGACGATGCCGGGCAGGACCCGGCTGGTGTCCTCGGCCTCCAGCGGCCCGAAGCGCAGTGGATCCATGACCGCGATCGGCCGCGCACCCATCGCGAGGATGTCGCGGACGATGCCACCGACGCCGGTGGCGGCCCCCTGGTACGGCTCGACGTAGCTGGGGTGGTTGTGGGACTCCACCTTGAACGTGACGGCATAGCCCTGACCGATGTCGATGACGCCGGCGTTCTCACCGATCCCGGCGAGCGTCTTGCCCAGTGGCGTCTCCTGCGGCAGCTCACCGAACTTCTTCAGGTGCACCTTGGAGGACTTGTAGGAGCAGTGCTCGCTCCACATGACCGAGTACATGGCCAGCTCCGCGCCGGTGGGCCGGCGCCCGAGGATCTCCTCGATGCGTGCGTACTCGTCAGCCTTGAGACCGAGCTCGGCCCACGGGAGCTGACGCTCCGGGGTCTCGGCGGCGACAAAGACGGTGTCAAGGGCGGGCTTCGCCGCAGGGTCAAGGGCGGGCTTCGCGGGAGCGTCGGTCACACCACCATCGTATCGGCGCCGGACCTCAGGCCCTTCGGGCGTCATCGCATCGGGAGCAGGGGTCCCACAAACCTACACATGCTAATGTATGTGTATGTCTGCCAGGATGACTCATCGCCTGCAGCTCCTGCTCGACGAGGAGCGGTACCAGCGCGTGGCCGCCGAGGCCAAGCGTCAGCGCCTCTCCGTCGCCGCCGTCATTCGTGACGCCATCGACGAGTCGCTCGGCACCGACGACGACCTGGAACGCAAGCGCCAGGCGTGGGAGCGCATCATAGAGCTCACCGACGACACCAGCATGTACCCTGCGGGCTGGGACGCCATGGACGACATCCGCGAGGCCCGCGAGGAGCGCGCGCGTGCCTTTGATTGACGCGAACGTCCTCATCTACGCCCGCGGGATGGAGCACTCCTTGAAAGAACCGTGCTCGCAGATCATCACGGCCATCCACCAAGGCCACCTACGCGCGAGCGCGACCGTTGAGACCCTGCAGGAGTTCGCCCATGCCTTCGCACGACGTCGCGGCAGGCGCGTGTCAGCCCAGGTCGCGCAGCAGTACTCAGTCGTGCTGGCGCCCCTGCGCACCACCGAGCCCGACCACCTGATCGAGGGCCTCGAGCTCTGGCACGCGCACGAGTCACTCGGCTGCTTCGATGCAGTCCTGGCCGCCATCGCCCTCGACTCCAAGGACCCCACGATCGTCTCGGCCGACCGCGCCTTCGCCGACGTGCCGGGCCTGCGGCACGTCTACCCCGACGCCGATGGCGTCGCGTCGCTCCTGGGCTGAGCCCAGGTCGCCCTCAGCGCCAGGCGCCGCGCGCGTACTGCGGCGGATAGGGGGCCTTGTCCGCGGGGAGCCCCAGCTCGTGGGCGGCGCGCAACGGCCACGACGGCTCGCGCAGGGCCGCCCGGGCCAGCATGACGACGTCGGCGTCACCGTCGCTCAGGACCCGTTCGGCCTGCGCAGGATCGGTGAGGAGACCCACCGCGCTGACCGGTGCACCCGTCGCCCGGCGCACCGCGCCGGCGAACGGGACCTGGTACCCCGGCCCCACCGTGATCCGCTGCTCCGGCACGGCACCACCTGAGGAGATGTCCACGAGGTCGACGCCACGCTCGACGACCAGCCCCGCCAGGCGCGAGGTCTGTTCCACGTCCCAGCTCGGCGCGTCCTCGACCCAGTCCGTGGCGGAGAACCGGATGAACAGCGGTCCCGACCAGACGGCCCGCACCGCGTCGACGACCTCGAGGACGATCCGGGCCCGGTTCTCGAAGGAGCCCCCGTACCGGTCGTCCCGGTCGTTGACCAACGGCGAGAGGAACTGGTGCAGGAGGTATCCGTGAGCGGCGTGGATCTCCACGGCCTCGAACCCCGCGGACTCCGCCCGGCGTGCCGCCTCGGCGAACTGCCGGGGCAGGTCCTCGACCTCCTCGGTGCTGAGTCGGCGTGGGGCGTCGAAGTCCCCGAAGGCCTGGTCGGTGCAGGAGACGGTGCTCCAGCCGCGCTGCTCGAGCGGGACCGAGCCGGACTCGCCGGCGAACGGAGCAAAGGTGGAGGCCTTGCGACCAGCATGGGCCAGCTGGACCGCAGCCACCGCGCCCTGCGCCTTGATCGTGTCCACGATGGGCCGCCAGGCCTGCGCCTGCTGGTCGTTCCACAGACCGGTGTCCTCAGGGCTGATCCGGCCCTCCGGTGCGACGGCCGTCGCCTCGGACATGACGAGTCCGAAGCCGCCGGTGGCGCGGGCCCCGAGGTGCACGAGGTGCCAGTCGGTGGGCACCCCGTCCTGGTCGAAGCAGCTGTACTGGCACATGGGCGCCAGCCAGATGCGGTTGCGCGTGGTGACGCCGCGCAGGGTCAGGGGCTCAAAGAGTGCGCTCACGTCAGGAGATCAACATCGATCTCGCACGGGTTGTTCCCAGATCGGACGAGCTCACGGCAGGGCGTGACGGAGGAGGAAGTCTCGCTCGGTGTCCCGTCCGGCCTCGGGGTCCGGGACCGGGCGCACGTCGTGGTGCGCGATGGTGTCCTCGAGCCTCGTGGGGGCGGGCAGGCACGAGAACCGCCCGGTCGTGGGCTGAGTCTCAGTCCTGCGGGGTTCCATGGGCCACCTCGGTCAGTGGGACATCGGGGTCCACCAGCTGCTCGCGGTCCACCCTGCGTCCCACGAGGGCGCGCAGGTCGTCGTTCACGTCCCAGATGTTGACGTTCATCCCGGCCGTGACGCGGTCGCCGTCGAGCCAGAAGGCGATGAACTCCCCCGACGCGACATCGCCTCGCACGAGCGTGTCGTCGTCAGGTCCGCCGTGGCCGACGTACTCCATGCCCAGGTCGTACTGGTCGGTGAAGAAGAACGGCAGCCAGTCGTAGGTGGTCTCCTCACCGAGCAGCACCCGGGCCACCGCCTCACCCTGGCGCACCGCGTTGTCCCAGTGCTCCACCCGCAGCGGGGTCCCGAGCGCGGTGTTGCTGACCCGGGCGACGTCCCCGATCGCGAGGACGTCAGGGTCGCTGGTGACGAAGCGCTCGTCGGTGACCACGCCGTCCTCGACCAGCAGCCCGGCGGCCTCGGCAAGCTCGGTGGCCGGGGCGACACCCACGGCCACGAGCACGAGGTCGGTCTCGATGACGTCACCGCCAGCACGCACCGCGAACGGTCCGTCGCCCGTCACGGCATCCACCGAGACACCCACCCGCACGTCGACGTCGTGGGCGCGGTGCAGGTCGGCGAAGTAGCTGCCCATCTCCTCACCGAGCGCCTGGCGCAGCGGGACGTTGGCAGCCTCCAGGACCGTGGTGCGCAGTCCGGCCGCCCGAGCCGCCGCCGCGGCCTCCAGCCCGATCCAGCCGGCGCCGATGATGACGACCGAAGCAGCCGAGCCGAAGGCGGCACGCAGGTCTTCGCTGTCCTGCGCGCTCCGCAGCACCAGGGCCCCGTCGGCTCCCGGGAGGTCGAGTCCGCGGGGCACAGCACCGGTGGCGAGGACGGCCTTGTCGTACGGCAGCACCTCACCTCCGGCGAGGCGGACGCGGTGCTCCCCGGTCTCGAGCGCCTCCACCCGCGTGCCGAGGACGAGCCGGACGTCGTGCTCGTCGTACCAGGACTCCGGCTCCACGAGCGCGTCCTCGAAGGACGAGCCTCCCTGCAGGTAGTCCTTGGACAGCGGTGGCCGCTCGTAGGGCGGCCGCGTCTCCTCGCCGACGATGGTCACTCCACCGGTGTGTCCGCTCGAGCGCAGGGCGATGGCGGCCTTCGCCGCGGCGAGGCCGGCTCCGATGATGACGACGTCCATGCCTTCGATCCTGACTCGCTGAGCGCGGAAGGCAAGTCGGACGCCTCAGGGTGCGGCGGGAGGCTCCTGCTCGGCCACGGGTGGCCGCTCGCCGGCCGGGGTCAGGACGCGTCGCCGTCCACCGGGCAGCCGGGTGGCGAGGCTGCCGAGCGGCTCCACCGCACCGCTCAGCACCGAGACGGCTGCGTTGAGGTTGGGGATCGCGTTGCCGAGGGCCTCCAGCCGGGGAACGATCGCATCGAAGGTGTTGCCGAGCTCGACGAGCTGGTCGAGCGTGCCGCCGGGCGCCAGCATCGTCTCCAGGATGCCCTCGTCCTCCAGCAGCTGCTCGAGGAGTCCGCCGGGCTCGAGGACGTTGTCCAGCGGGCCGCCCTCGGCGAGCATCCGATCGAGCGCGCCGTCCGGCTCGAGCATCCGTTCCAGGGGGCCGCCCGGTGCCGTGAGGCGTTCCAGGGGTCCGTTGGGTGCGAGGAGCCGGTCCAGGGCACCGCCGGGGGCCAGGAATCGGTAGAGCGGGCCGTCCTCGGCGAGGGCCCGGTCGAGTGGACCGTCGGCCTCGAGCAGACGCACGAAGGGGCCATCCTCCGAGGCCATGCGATCGACCACCCCGTCACGGGCCAGGGCCCGCCCGATAGGCCGGTCCTCGGCGGTGATGTCGGCGATGAGGTTGCCCAGGGCGATGACACCACGCTCGTCGGCGAGCAGCTTGCCGATCTGCTCCAGGAGACCGTCCTCACCGATGAGCACGGCGATCCGGCTCGCGTACCCGCCCTCGCGCAGCAGGGGCCCGTCCGGCGAGGCCAGCTGCCCGAGGGCGAGGGTCGTGCGCGTGGCGGAGACCGTGACGCGCACGGGCAGGGTGACGAAGCCGACGAGGTCCATGCAAGCCAGAGTAGAACCGTGACATCGTCGATGTCACGTATTGCCCGCCGTCTTCACACGGCTCAACTCCTCCCGATTCGTGAGCCCGGGCACCCAACGACTGGTCCATTGGGTGCTGGGGCTCACACATCGGGGGATCAGGCCGGCAGGTGCCGGGCGCGACGGGCCGCCCGGCGCAGGGTGGCCAGGACGGCCGGGCCGAGCACGACGATGGCGAGCGCATTGGTGATCGCACGACCGGTGTCCCACGTCGCGGTGGACGTCGCCAGTGTGTAGAGCCCGAACGACTGCAGGTTCTCCCGCAGCGACGCGCCCGGGTCGAAGGCGAGCGTGCGCTCGCCCTGCCCGGAGATCTCCGCACCGAGCAGGAACGGCCACGACCACAGGTTCATCAGCATCCCGAACACGTACGCCACCACGACGCCGTAGACCACCAGCATCGCGATCTCCCACCGTCCCGAGACCCGGCGCGGCAGGAGCCCGGCGGCCATGCCGATCCAGGCCGCGCACATCATCTGGAACGGCAGCCACGGACCCACCGCGCCGGTGAGCAGTGCCGAGGCGAACAACGACGTGCACCCCAGCGCGAACCCGAACCCGGGCCCGAAGACCCGGCCGGCGAGCACCAGCAGGAAGAAGACCAGCTCGACACCCGACGTCCCGGCACCCAGGGTCCGCAGGGCGCCGTTGATGGCGGTCAGCACTCCGAGCATGGCGAGCGCCCGGGAGTCCATGCCGCCCTCGGTGAGCTCCACCAGGACGACGACGATGACCACCGGCATGAGGACGAGGAAGACGAACGGCGGGTCGACGCGGTCCGCCTCCTGGGACGGCGTGAGCAGCAGCGGCCAGATGAACATCAGTGCGCCCACGAAGGAGGCGGCGGCGAGAGTCACGGCCGAGCGCGGCCCCACCCGCAAGGCACTCCGGGACGTCCCCCCGCTCGCGGTCGATGCCGTCGTCATCGGTGCGACCGGCTCACCGCAGGGCCCCGGCGACCTGCTCGACGGTCAGCCAGTCGTCGCCGAGGATCTTCCAGGTCTGCGGCGCGAAGGCCGGTGACTCCGCCAGCACCTGCTCGGGCGAGCCTGAGGAGACCACCTCACCACCGGCCATGACGTGCACCGAGTCGGCGACCGTCGCGGCGAACTCCACGTCGTGCGTGGACAGCAGCACCCCGTGCCCCTCGTCGGCGAGGTGCCGCAGGATGGTGCGCAGCTCGGCCTTGGCCGTGTAGTCCAGACCCCTGGTGGGCTCATCGAGCGCGACGACGACGGGCTCGGCCGTCAGGATGATCGCCAGCACCAGCGCGAGCCGCTGACCCTCGGACAGGTCGCGCGGGTGCCGGTCAGGGTCGATGGTCGGGACGAGTCGGTCCAGCAGACCCCGGCACGAGCCTGCGGCGGCTCCGGCTTGGGCGTCGGCGGCAGCGCACTCCAGCGCGACCGTCTCCAGGTAGAGCAGGTCCCCTGCCGTCTGGGGGACCAGACCGACGAGTGAGCGGGCCCTGCCGGCACCGGCCGACGCGGGGTCCTCACCCAGGACGTCGACCCGACCTGCGTCGCGCCGTCCGGCGCCCTGCAGCGCCCACAGCAACGATGACTTGCCGGCACCGTTGCGTCCCATGAGGGCGACGACCTCGCCGCGTCCGACCTGCAGCGAGACAGCGCTGACGGCGTCGACACCTGCGTGGGTGACCGTGACCCCGTCAGCGCGCAGGAGCAGCGCGCGGTCGTCGCGACGACGCCGGCCGGCCGGGTCGCCCAGCCGGGCCCGCAGCTCCTCGCGACGACGCCGCGCGGCTCGCACCGACAGTGGCAGCGGCGACCATCCGGCGAGCCGCCCCAGCTCGATCACGGGCGGCGCCACCGGGGAGTCGACGAGCAGGTCCGCGGGTTCGCCGGACCGGACGCGCGCCCCCTCCACCACCACGAGCCGGTCGGCGAAGGGAATGACCCGCTCCATCCGGTGCTCGGCGACGACGACGGTGAGCCCGACGTCGTCGACGAGCCTGGCCAACGTCGCGAGCACGTCCTCCGCGGCCGTGGGATCGAGTGCGGAGGTCGGCTCGTCGAGCACGAGGACCCGTGGGTGCATCGTGAGCACGGCACCGATCGCGACGCGCTGCTGCTGTCCGCCGGAGAGCAGCCGCAGCGGCCGGGTCCGAAGCTCCTCGATGCCCAGCAGGTCGAGCGTCTCCTCCACCCGACGACGCATGGTGGCGTGGTCGACGCCGAGCTGCTCCATGCCGTAGGCGAGCTCCTCCTCCACGGTGTCGGTGACGAAGCCGGCCAGCGGGTCCTGGCCCACCCAGCCCACGAGATGGGCCAGCTCGCGAGGCGGCACCCCGGCGACACTGGCGCCGTCGATGAGGACGTCGCCACGCAGCTCGCCACCGGTGAAGTGGGGCACGAGTCCGTTCATGGTGCGCAGCAGGGTGCTCTTGCCGGTCCCGGTGCGACCCGACACCAGGACCAGCTCACCCTCCTGCATCGTGAGGGAGACGTCGTGCAGCACCGGCTCCGCGGCGTCCTCATAGGTGAAGGTCACGTCCCGCAGCTCGATCATCCCTGCCACCTCATCGGAGCGATCCCTGCAGCTGCGGGGGTGGCGTGAGGAAGGCGGGGAGCACGGCCAGCAGCACGACGGCGACGCCCACGGGCGCCAGCGGCGGCAGGGCATCCAGTGCCGGGTGCACGACGCCCGGTGCCCACGACTGGAGCCGGGTGGACAGCACCGCCACGACGACGCCGCAGCCGGCGGTGAGGACGTCGGCGCGGAGCCAGGGGTCGGGCCGGTAGCGCACCCGTTCCACGCGGCGGCCGGCCGCGACGAACCCGACCGCGGCCAGGCACAGGGCGAGGACGATCATCGGCCAGGCGAGCAGCCGGGGGGCGGATGAGTCCAGGAAGGCGTACACGCCGACGGCGAGTCCCCCGAGTGCAGCCAGGAGCAGCCCACCGGTGACGGCTCGCTCACGCACACCGGCATGACCGCGGCGCCCGTACCCGCGGGCGTCCATGCCTGCGGCGAGTGTCATGGACCTCTCCAGCGCATCCTCCAGGACCGGCACCACGACGCGGCGCAGCGCACCGGTCCCCCGTCCCGGGTCGCCGCGCAGCCTGCGGGCACGACGGACCCGTTGCACGCTCTCCACCAGCTGAGGGAAGACCGAGAGCGCCACGACGACGGCGGTACCGATCTCGTACAACGCCGGCGGCAGCGCCGCGAGCAGTCGTTTGGGGTTGGCCAGGGCGTTGGCCGCCCCGATGCAGATGATGATGGCGCCCAGACGCATGCCGTCGTAGAGGCCGGCCAGCAGCGCCTCGAGCGTCATCGGTCCGAGCAGCCCGGCGCCGCCGAGAGCCTCGGGCAGACGCAGCTGCGGCAGGTCGAGAAGCACGGTGTCGCCGGCCCCGCCGAGCACGACCCGGAACACGACGCGCAGCACCACGATCACCAGGGCGAACCACAGGTAGAACCGGAACCCCAGCGCCCACGGCGCCTCCGTGCGCCGGGCGGTGACGACGATGCCTGCCACCAGGGCCACCATGAGCAGCAGCCACGGATTGGTCACCGAGCCGGCGAGCACCGCCAGACCGAATGCCCACGACCACCAGGCCAGCGGGTGCAGGTTGCGGGCGCGAGCACGGGCGCGACCGTCTCCGGCGGAGACGTTCGGCGCGGTGCGCGTCGCGTCGCTCACGGTGTCCTTCCCGCGGCACGGGGAGGACTCTGGGAGGCCCACCTGCAGACCGCGACAGTGTGGAGTGGTTCAGGGTCCTGCGCAGGTGCTCCGGCTCGCCGCCCACGGGCGGCTCACGGTTGCGGGTCAGCGCCGGACTTGCACCGGCTTCCCCTGCTGCGGGACGTATGGAGTTGGGACTTCAGCCACCCCGACGGTACACCGGCGGGGGTGCCGGGCCCCGGGCGGCAAACAGATCCGCGGGGGTGCCGGGCCCCGGGCGGCAAACAGATCCGCGGGGGTGCCGGGCCACGGGCGGCAAACAGATCCGCGGGGGTGCCGGGCCCCGGCCCAGCCGTACGGCCCAATCCCGACAGACCAGTCTCAACAGGCCAGCGCTCAGCTGTTGGCCGCGCGGCGGCGCACCAGCCACATGAGCACGAGCGCCAGCAGCACGACGGCGGCCGCGCCGAGCACGATGCCGAACCAGGACGTCGTCCCCTCGTCCTCGACGACGGCCTCGCTGGCGCCCGGGGCCGGTTCGGCCGCGTCTCTCGCCTCCTGGGGCGAGATGGCGGGCTGTCGCTCGTCGGCACCCTCCTGGAAGGCCAGCGCCACGACGTCGCCGGCGCTCACGCCCTGGGCGTCGACGGCCTCCTGCGCGAACGTCCAGCCGTCGTCGGTGCCGACCCAGGAGATCCAGTAGGCGTCGGCAGCCGGCATGGAGTCGCACGGCTCGCGCGTCTGGTCCGGGGCGCCGTCCACGCGGCACACGATCGAGGAGCCGAACTCCGCGGTGCCCTCGACGTCGAAGCCGGCGTCGGTGACGGCGTCCAGCACCGTCGCGTCGTCGGCGGCCTCGACGCAGCGCACCTCGAGCTCACCGTCGATCATCTCCGCATCGACCACGACGGTCACGACGTCTGGAGCACAGACGCTCGCGTCCTCGGCCCTGAGGTCTCCCGCCATGGCCGGGACGGCCAGTCCGGAGAGCGCGAGCAGGAGCGTGGCGGCGATCGTGAACGGGCGCATGGCACCGGAGGCTACCAACAAGGCTCGGCGCCTCCGGCGTCCCGCAGGTGCCGGCACGAGCACGTCGGCGCGCCCTCGTCCGCGCGGCCGTCCTCGGTCGGGGCCCGGATCCGTCGCGGCACTCACGGGCCGTCGCTACCGTGGGGCCATGACGCTCTCCGATGAGGTCCGCATCGCCTTGGACGGCAAGTGGCGCCACGTGCGGGAGAAGTCCCGCACCGAGCTCGCCGGCCTCGACCTGGCCTTCGACCACGACCTCACGCTCGACCAGGCACGCGAGCGGACCTTCGCCCAGCTCAAGGAGCTCGTCCCCACCGGCGTGCCTGCCGCGGGGTTCAAGACCGAGCACGGTGGTGGCGGCGACCCCGGCATGGCCGTCACGGGGATCGAGATGCTCGCGCAGTTCGACATGTCCCTCATGGTCAAGGCCGGGGTGCAGTGGGGTCTGTTCGGTGGTGCCGTGGCCAACCTCGGCACCGAACGCCACCACGCGTTGATCCCGCAGATCATCAACCTCGACCTCGTCGGGTGCTTCGCCATGACGGAGACGGGACACGGCAGCGACGTCCAGAGCCTGGAGACGACGGCGACGTTCGACCAGGCGACGGGCGAGTTCGTCATCGACTCCCCCACCCCGGGATCCCGCAAGGACTACATCGGCAACGCCGGCAAGCATGCGAGCGTCGCGGCGGTCTTCGCCCAGCTCATCACCCGCGGCGAGCGCCACGGGGTGCACTGCCTGCTCGTCCCGATCCGTGACGAGCACGGGGCCGACCTGCCCGGTGTCACGACGTCCGACTGCGGCCACAAGGGTGGCCTGCGCGGGGTCGACAACGGTCGCATCGTCTTCGACGGTGTCCGTGTCCCCCGCGAGAACCTGCTCAACCGGTACGGCACCGTCGACGAGGGCGGTGCCTACACCTCACCCATCGAGGACACCAACCGGCGCTTCTTCACGATGCTCGGCACGCTCATCCGGGGCCGCGTGAGCGTGGGCGGGTCGGCGGGAGCGGCCGCCGAGGTGGCGCTCAGCATCGCCGGCCGGTACGCGCTCAAGCGTCGCCAGTTCGGGCCCGATGCGGACACCGAGGTGCTGCTGGCGGACTACCGGATGCACCAGCGTCGTCTGCTCCCGCTCATCGCCCGCTCCTATGCCTACCGGTTCGCCCAGAACCAGCTGGTCGCCCGCATGCACAAGCTGCAGAACATCGACGGGCCTCCCACTGACGACACGGCCCAGCAGCAGCGCGAGCTGGAGGGTCGCGCCGCCGGTCTCAAGGCCATGGGCACCTGGCACGCCTCGCGCGCGATCCAGGAGTCACGCGAGATGTGCGGTGGCGCCGGATACCTCAGTGAGAATCGGATCGCCACGCTGCGTGACGACGTCGACGTCTTCACGACCTTCGAGGGCGACAACCACGTCCTGCTGCAGCTCGTCGCCAAGGAGATGCTGACCGCCTACGGGCAGGAGGTCGGCGGGCTCGATCCGGTGGGCATGGTGCGGTTCGTGGCCGGCACCGTCACCGACGTGGTCAAGGAGCGCACGGCGGCCTCGCAGCTCATCCAGCGCCTCATCGACGCCCGGCCCGGCGGCGACGAGCACGACCTGCTCGACCGCGGCACGCAGCTGGAGCTGTTCGAGGACCGCGAGCAGCACGTCATCGAGACGGCCGCCCGACGCCTGCAGCGCGCCTCCAAGGCGGAGCCGGAGGAGGCGTTCGAGATCTTCAACAACGCCCAGGACCACGTCATCCGCGTCGGCCGGGTGCACATCGACCGTGTGGTGCTGGAGGCGTTCACGGCCGGCATCGCCCGGTGCGAGGACGAGGACGCCGCCGACCTCCTGCGCGACGTCTGCTCGCTGTACGCGCTCAGCACCATCGAGGAGGACCTCGCGTGGTTCATGGGCCACAACCGGCTCTCCGACCAGCGCGCCAAGGTCATCACGAGCGAGATCAACGCGCTGCTCGACAAGCTCCGCCCACACCTGCTGACGCTCGTCGAGGGGTTCGGGGTCCCGGAGTCGACGCTCGACGCGGCGATCCTGCGGGACTGATGCCCGTGCGGCTCACCGTGGCAGCCTGCCTCGTCGTCCCCACCCTGGTGCTCGCTGCCTGCGGGCCGGCGCCCGATCGCGTCCATCCCGAGCGGGCTCGGCTCGCCACCGACGACCTCGCCCGTACGACCCTGGTGGCCACGGGTGCCGCGCTTCGGCTGCCCACCGAGGACCTGCGTGGTGGTGCCGATGCCCGCCGCTGCGAGGATCGCGCCACCGCGCGCCACCAGGTGGATGCGACGTTCGACGTCGAGGTGCGCAACGTCGCCGTCGCCACCGACGACCTGGTGCGTGAGCTGCGGCGAGCGGGCCTGGAGACCGAGCGCTCCCGCGACGGCGAGCGTCGAGTCGTCAGCGGGTCGGTGGGATCGAGGACGTACGAGGTCACGGTGGGCTCGCAGGAGCAGACGCTGACGGTCCGCAGCGAGTGCCTGGACGTCGGCCGTGTCCAGGCGGTGGAGATCTCCTTCGCCGAGCGCTACTCGGTCCGCCCCGGCGAGCCGTCTCCCGACCGGTAGCGGCCACCGCCCTCGTCCCCAGATGTGGGAGCCCTGGCACCCAATCCGGCCTGAGATGGGTGCCAGGGCACCCACATCTGGAGGTCTCAGTCCTCGAAGTCGGTGCGCCGCAGCAGCCGCAGGAGGGTGTAGGCCTCGTCCTGCTGCTCGGCGTCCAGGCCGGCGATGGCGAAGTCGATGTCCATGAGCGCCGCAGTGGCGTCGTCGAGGACCCGGCGTCCCTCCTCGGTGAGCGAGGCGAAGGTGCGCCGCCGGTCGGTGGGGTCGATCTCGCGGGCGACGAGCCCCTGACTGACCAGGCGGTCGATCGCGTTGGTCACCGACGTCGGATGCACCATGAGCCGCTCGCCGATCGTGCTGAGGGACAGCTGCCCGGTGCGGCTGAAGGAGATGAGCCTCAGGACCTCGAACCTCGCGAACGTGATGCCGAACGGGCGCAGGGCCACGTCGAGTCGGTGGCTGAGGATCTGCTGCACCCGCATGATCGACGTCGCGAGACGCATCGCCGTGGCGTCGCCGACGTGCTGCTCCCACAGCTCACCCGCGCGTTCGAGCGGGTCGAAGTCCAAGGGCATGTCCGGAGCGTAGCGAGGAAGATCGGCACGAGGAACGAGTGGGGATCGTCCTCGCGGAGCGGAGGGGGTCGAGCTGGGGTGTGTCGAGACCCCGGAGCGTGCGGAGCCGGTGAGCCTGCTGATCACGAGGCGCCGAGGTCCACGAAGACCCCGACGATGGCCACCAGGGCCAGCGGCACGACCGTCACGAACCACAGCATGGCGCCGCCGATGCCCAGCACCCGGCTCACCCCCGGCGTGGCGCCGGCGCGACGGAGCTCGCGTGCGGTGGTGGCATCCTGCGAGCCTGCGTAGACCTGCGCGGGCATGAACGGGGTCGTGAACGGTGCGAGCAGGGCGAAGAAGACGCCGGTGAGGACGATCGCCAACGGATCGGACACCGTCTGACGCACGGTCGTCACGATCGCGATCGCGACGAGCGCCGCCACCACGAGGGCGACGTGGTAGCCGACGATCAGCAGCAGGGCTCGTCTCCAGGACCGACGGCTCGCCCGCACGAGCGCGAGATGGATCCGCTTCTCCTCGCGGACGGCGATCACGACGGCCACCACGAGAGCAGTCACCGCGACGACCCATCGCATCCACAGGTCCATGCGTACGACCGTACAGAATTCCTCCGGCTTCCAATTACTTGGACATCCTAGTAATATGGGCGGCACCCCACCACCGAGGAACCCCATGACCGAGCTGCACGTCCCCACCCACCCCGTCCGCCTCGTCACGGCATCGAGCCTGTTCGACGGTCACGACGCGAGCATCAACATCATGCGGCGCATCCTGCAGAGCCAGGGCGCCGAGGTGGTGCACCTCGGGCACAACCGGTCCGTGGCCGAGGTGGTCGACGCTGCGGTCGAGGAGGACGTGCAGGGCGTCGCGGTCAGCTCCTACCAGGGCGGCCACGTCGAGTACTTCGAGTACCTGGTGGAGTCGTTGGCGGCCCAGGGCGCCGGCCACGTCAAGGTGTACGGCGGCGGGGGCGGCGTCATCGTGCCCGAGGAGATCGCCCGCCTCCGCGAGGCAGGCGTGCGCATCTTCTCGCCCGAGGACGGACAGCGCCTCGGGCTCGCCGGCATGATCAACACGATCATCGCCGAGTGCGACGTCAACCTCGCATCGACTGGCTCAACCAATCTCGACGCGGTGCTCTCCGGCGACCGGTCCGCCCTCGCCCGCGCCGTCACCGCGGTGGAGACCGGCCATCTGGCCGAGTCCGACATCGCTCGCTTGCGTGAGCTCGCAGAGGCGTCCAGCACACCGGTCCTCGGGCTCACCGGCACCGGCGGATCCGGCAAGAGCTCGCTCACCGACGAGCTCGTGCGGCGCCTGCGCACCGACCAGCAGGGCAAGCTCCGGGTGGCCGTCCTCGCCATCGACCCGACCCGCCGCAAGGGTGGCGGCGCACTGCTCGGCGACCGCATCCGAATGAACTCGCTGCACCCGGGTGTCACCTACTTCCGCTCGCTCGCCACCCGCGGCGCGCACGAGGTGCCCGAGCACCTGGGCGACGTCATCGCCCTGCTGCGCGCGGCGCCGTTCGACCTCGTGATCGTCGAGACCCCCGGCATCGGCCAGGGCGACGCGGCGATCGTGCCCTACGTCGACCGTTCCATGTACGTCATGACACCGGAGTTCGGCGCGGCCTCGCAGCTGGAGAAGATCGACATGCTCGACTTCGCCGACGTCGTCGCCATCAACAAGTTCGAGCGGCGCGGCGCCTCCGACGCCATGCGCGACGTCGGGCGGCAGCTGGTCCGCAACCGCGAGGCGTTCGGGTCCAAGCCCGAGGACATGCCGGTCTTCGGCACGTCCGCCGCGACGTTCGACGACGACGGCGTCACCGCGCTGTACCAGCACGTCGCCGCGATGCTGCGCGAGGACGGCCTGGCCATGCACGAGGGCACGCTCGCCCCGGTCGACGGCCGGCACTCGACCCGCATCGCCCAGGTGATGCCGGCCGAGCGGGCCCGCTACCTGGCGGAGATCACCGAGACGGTGCGCGCCTACCACGCCGAGACCGAGCGGCTCGCCGAGCAGGCGCGACGAGCGCAGCGGCTCAGGTCGGTGGCTGATGAGCTGCCGGACCTCACCGAGCTGGAGGAGGCCGCAGCCACGGCCGAGCGCGACCTCCCCCGCGAGGTGGCCGAGCAGATCGAGGGCTGGCCGCAGGTGGTGGAGTCCTACTCCGGCGACGAGCAGGTCGTGGTGGTCCGTGACCGCGAGATCCACACCCAGCTCGTCCGGGAGTCGCTGTCGGGCTCTGAGGTCCGGCGTGTGAGCCTGCCGCGCTACAGCGACCACGGCGACCTCGTCTCGTTCTGGCGGCGTGAGAACCTGCCGGGGCACTTCCCGTACACGGCGGGCGTCTTCAAGTTCAAGCGTGATGGCGAGGACCCGGCGCGCATGTTCGCCGGCGAGGGCGATCCGTTCCGCACCAACCGTCGTTTCAAGCTGCTGAGCGAGGACGGCGACGCCACCCGTCTGTCCACGGCCTTCGACTCCGTCACGCTCTACGGGCGCGATCCCGACGAGCGACCCGACGTCTACGGCAAGGTGGGCACCTCGGGCGTCTCCGTGGCGACGCTCGATGACATGAAGGCGCTCTACGACGGCTTCGACCTCGTCTCCCCCTCGACCTCGGTCTCGATGACGATCAACGGGCCGGCGCCCACGGTGCTCGCCTTCTTCCTCAACACCACGATCGACCAGCAGCTCGACGCGTTCCGTGAGCGGGAGGGTCGTGAGCCCGACGAGGCAGAGGCCGCACAGGTGCGAGCCAACGCGCTGCAGCAGGTGCGCGGCACGGTGCAGGCCGACATCCTCAAGGAGGACCAGGGACAGAACACGTGCCTGTTCTCCACCGAGTTCTCGCTGCGGATGATGGCCGACATCCAGGAGTGGTTCATCGAGCAGGGGGTGCGCAACTTCTACTCGGTCTCCATCTCCGGCTACCACATCGCCGAGGCCGGGGCGAACCCCATCAGCCAGCTGGCGTTCACGCTGGCCAACGGGTTCACCTACGTCGAGGCGTACCTCGCGCGCGGCATGGACATCGACGACTTCGCCCCCAACCTGTCGTTCTTCTTCTCCAACGGCATGGACCCGGAGTACTCGGTGCTGGGGCGGGTGGCCCGGCGCATCTGGGCCGTGGCGATGAGGGAGAAGTACGGCGCCAACGAGCGCAGCCAGAAGCTGAAGTACCACGTGCAGACGTCGGGACGTTCCCTGCACGCGCAGGAGATGGACTTCAACGACATCCGCACGACGCTGCAGGCGCTCATCGCCATCTACGACAATGCCAACAGCCTGCACACCAACGCCTACGACGAGGCCGTGACGACGCCGACGGACCAGTCGGTGCGTCGGGCGCTCGCGATCCAGATGATCATCAACCGCGAGTGGGGCATCGCGATGAACGAGAACCCCACGCAGGGCGCGTTCCTCACCGACGAGCTGACTGACCTCGTGGAGGAGGCGGTGCTGGCCGAGTTCGACCGGATCAGCGAGCGCGGTGGCGTGCTGGGCGCGATGGAGACCGGGTACCAGCGGGGTCGTATCCAGGACGAGTCGATGTTGTACGAGCAGCGCAAGCACGACGGTTCGCTGCCGCTGATTGGCGTCAACACCTTCCTCGCCCCGGAGTCCGACGAGCCGCCCGCGGAGGTGCAGCTCGCGCGGGCCTCGGCGGAGGAGAAGAAGTCCCAGCTGGACCGGGTCCACGCCTTCCAGGCAGCCCATCGCAGCGAGGCCGAGGAGGCGATCGCCCGGCTCAAGCAGGCCGCGACGTCTGGCGAGAACGTCTTCGCCGTCCTGATGGACGCCGCCCGCGTCTGCTCCCTGCAGCAGGTCACCGAGGCGTTCTTCGAGGTCGGCGGACAGTACCGGCGCAACGTCTGACCCGGTCCCACCCGCTGATCGGTGCCTGAGCAACCGATCGAGGCTGTGCCGGCCGGATCGGTGCCGGATCAACCGAAACAGGCGTCTTTGGGTTGGTCAGGCACCGATGGGACGGCGAGTGGTTGCGTCTCGGCCCCGACTCGTTCAGCGAGCGAGGTGCGCCGTGGCGCGGTACCAAGGGAGGGGGCACACCCACGTCCCGGAGGGAGCACCCATGACCACCGCGACCATCCTGTGGGTCTGCGTCGGCATCGTCGCCATGATCATCATGGCGGTACTGGCCGTCACGGCCCTGCGCAACAGCCGGGCCCGGACCGCGCAGCATCAGGAGCAGGACCGCGAGCGCGCCGACGAGCTGCGCCAGGAGGCCCGCGAGGTCGATGTGCAGGCCCGGCGCACGGAGGCGGGAGCGGCCGAGACGCGCGCCCAGGCCGACGAGGCACGGCTCGAGGCCGACCGTCTGGAGAACCTCGCGGACCGCCTCGAGGACGAGGCGCAGCAGACCGACGCCGACGCCCAGGAACGTCTCACCGAGGCGGACCGCCTCGACCCCGATGCCGCCCCGGCCGCCACGCCCGAGGATCGTGCCGCAGCCGCGGCCGCCCATCGGGACGACCCGAACCACCTCGGTCTCGCAGGTCGCGGTGCCCCCGAGGACGCGTCCTCCGGTGATCCTGGCGGTTCACCCGTCAGCGAGCCGGCCCGGGACCCGTTCGCCGACGGCGACCGGGCCCACCCCGCCCCCGGTCGAGGTGATGTCTTTGCCTCGGGGAGCCATCGACGACGTCGGCCGGAGGAGTCCTCGCAGAGTGCCGACGACGTCCCCGACATCGATGAGCCGCCGCTGTCTGAGGAACCCTGACCGGCCGGGTCCCTCCTGGTCGGTGCGCCGAGCGGAAGCCGACGTCGCGGTGCCGCTGGCGCACCCACCCCACGAGAACGTCACTCAGGCGCGGCGGGGGAACCGCCCGAAGTCGGGCGTGCGCTTCTCCTTGTAGGCGTCACGGCCCTCCTGTGCCTCCTCGTTGCCGTAGAAGAGCAGGTTGGTGTCGTGCGCGAGCTGCTGGATGCCGGCGTAGCCGTCCTCGTGGGCATGGAAGCTCAGCTTCGAGAGCCGGACCGCCCACGGCGACAGCTGCAGGATCTCCCGGCACCACGTCACCGTCTCCGCCTCCAGGTCGGCCAGCGGCACGACCGTGTTCACCAGCCCCATGTCGAGCGCCGTCGCGGCGTCGTACTGGCGACACAGCATCCAGATCTCCTTGGCCTTCTTGGGGCCGACGAGGTCGGACAGCACGCTCGACCCGTACCCGCCGTCGAACGACCCGACCTTGGGCCCCACCTGGCCGAACCGAGCGTTGTCGGCGGCGATCGTCATGTCCGCCACGAGGTGCAGGACGTGCCCGCCGCCGATCGCCCAGCCGGCGACCATCGCGATGATCGGCTTGGGCGTGCGGCGCATCTGCACGTGCAGGTCGGTGACGTGGAAGCGGCCGGTGGCCGCCTCGTCAGTCTTGTAGCCGCTGTCGCCGCGCACCCGCTGGTCGCCACCGGAGCAGAAGGCCTTCTCACCCTCGCCGGTCAGGATGATGACGCCCACGGACTCGTCCTCGCGTGCGACGTCGAGCGCCTTGGCGATCTCGATGATGGTCTGCGGCCGGAAGGCGTTGTGCACCTCCGGCCGGTCGATCGTGATCTTGGCGATGCCGTCATCGCAGGTCTCGTACCGGATGTCGGTGTACTCGCCGGAGGCATTCCAGAGGACGTCAGCAGAAGGACTCATGCAGGCATTCTCCCCCGCCACCCCGGGACGTCATGAACGACCCCGCGCAGCGCCTCACACCGCGGGATAGGGTCGCGGCGTGAGCGAACTCCCCACCGTCGACGAGGTCCGCGAGCTGCCGGCCGTCCGCACCACCGTGGTGCCCCAGAGCTACTTGGACGAGAACGACCACATGAACATCGGTCGGTACTTCGAGGAGGCCTCCACCGGGCTCTGGGAGCATGCGATCGAGCTCGGGCTGGGTGAGGACTACATCGACGGGCGGGGGCTCAGCACGTTCACCGCCGAGCACCACATCACCTACCTGAACGAGCTGCGGCTGGGCGATCAGCTCTCGGTTCACGTGCGGCTGCTGGAGCGCTCCGACAAGGTGCTGCACGAGATGGCCTTCGTGGTCGACGACACCCACGACCGTCTCGCCTGCCTCTTCGAGTCGACGCTCGTCCATGTCGACATGTCGGCACGACGCCCGACGCCCTTCCCGGACGACATCGCCGCCGTGCTCGATGCCGAGATCACGCGCTGCTCCCGCGACTGGGCCGCACCGGTGTGCGGCGCGATGGGAGTGCGCCGACGGTGACGGCCCACGGCCCCACACCTGAGCGTCCTCTGCCCGACGAGCCGCTGTCAGATGACGTGGGGCGCGACGTCCCGATCCGACGGCCGGTCCGACGTGTCGTCTCGCTCGTGCCGTCACTCACCGAGGCGATCGCCGCCACCTGCCCCGACGTCCTGGTGGGCGCGACCGACTGGTGCACCCATCCGGCCGACCTCGACGTCGAACGGGTCCGCGGCACCAAGAACCCCAACCGTGCGGCCATCGAGGCGCTGGATCCGGACCTCGTGATCGCGAACCAGGAGGAGAACCGCGAGCTCGACGTGCGCCGCCTGCACGACGCCGGTGTGCCCGTGTGGGTCACCCGCATCGAGACGCTCGACGAGGCGTTCACGTCCATGCGCCGGGTGTTCTCCGAGGCCCTGGGCCACGACGTCCCCTCGTGGTTGGCCGACGCCGAACGGGCCTGGTCCGAGCCGGCGAGCCCGCGAGGCACGGTGGCGGTACCCATCTGGCGCGACCCGTGGATGGTGGTGGGCCCGCGGACCTTCACCACCGACCTGCTGCGACGCCTCGGCTGGCACAACATCTTCGACGAGGACGCCGCGCAGGGCGACGTCGCCCGCTACCCGCACGTCGAGGTCGCAGACATCGACCGCGACGACGTCGACCTCGTGCTCCTGCCGGACGAGCCCTACGTCTTCACCGCCGACGACGGACCCGAGGCCTTCGGCACGGCGCCGACGCAGCTGGTCTCCGGCCGCCTGCTCACCTGGTACGGGCCCTCGCTCGTGCAGGCGCAGGAACAGCTCCCCCGACCAAGCACCCGCTGACCAGACCCCCAGATTCCCATGAGCTCCTGGGGATCAGGAGACATACCCCGGATTCTTGCTACTCACTCCAGAAGACGAACCGGGGGTGAGCAGGAAGGCGGACTCAGTCCTTGGACGAGGACTGCTTCTCGCGCCGCGACGCGGCCCGACGCTCCAGGACCCGACGCTCGGCCTGCTGCTTCTCCAGTGGCGTGATCGTCACCTTGTGCTTGGAGACGACGTAGGGGGTCTCGCCGACGATCGCGTTGTGGCTTCCGCTGAACAGGTACTTGCTGCCCAGGTTGATCATCGTCGCGAACCGGTTGCGGTTGCCCAGCAGGGTCGCGATGTGCAGCGCCACCCAGATGATCCACGCGAGGAAGCCCTTGAGCTTGGGCATGAAGGCGATCTCGGCGACCGCCGATGCCTTGCCGATGGTGGCCATCGTGCCCTTGTCGGAGTACTTGAACGGCTTGGGGCTCTTGCCCTGGCCCGCCAGGTCGGCCTTGATCACCTTGGCGACGTGCTTGCCGCCCTGGATGGCCGGCTGGGCCAGCTGCGGCAGGGGGTCGGGGCCGATGGAGATGTCGCCGATGGCGAAGACGGCATCGCGGTCCTTGACCCGCTGGTGCTCGTCGACCTCGATGCGTCCACCACGCCCCTGCGGGACGTCCCAGTCCATGACGGTGGGGTGGGCGGTGACGCCGGTGGCCCAGACGACGATCCCGGCCTCGAGGAACTCCTGCTCACCGTCGTGCTCCACGAGGACGCCGTTGTCGCGGACCTCCTTGACAGCGGTGTCGAGCCGCAGGTCGACGTCGCGCTTCTCCAGCGAACGCTTGGCGTAGTCGCGCAGCTTGGCATCGAACGGTCCGAGGACGTGCGGCGCCATCTCCAGCAGCGTGACGTGGATGCGCGCGCGGTCCAGCTCGGGATACGTGGTGGGCATGTCCGTGTTGCGGAACTCCGCGAAGGCGCCCGCGGTCTCGACGCCGGTGGCGCCTCCGCCGACGACGACGATACGCAGGTCGGAGTCCTGGCCGTTGATGGCGAACTCCTCGAGGTTGGCGAAGAGCCGGTCGCGCACCCTGAGGGCGTCAGAGCGCTTGTAGAGCGGATGCGCGAACTCCTCGGCCCCCGGGGTCCCGAAGTAGTTGGTGGTGACCCCGTTAGCCAGGACGAGGTGGTCGTACGTCACCGAGACGTCGCCGTGCAGGCTGAGCGTCTTGGAGGAGTGGTCGATGTGGGTGACGATGCCCTTGACGAAGCGCACGTTGCGCTGCTTGGCGCGGATCGCACGCAGGAACCAGGTGATGTCGCCGGGGTTCAGGCTCGCGGTGGCGACCTGGTACAGCAGCGGCTGGAACGTGTTGTAGGTGTGCCGGTCGATCAGGGTGATGTCGACGTCGGCCCGCTTGAGCTTGCGGACGGCGGCGAGACCGCCGAAGCCGCCGCCGACGACCACGACGTGGGGGCGGTTCCGCACGGGAGCAGATGAGCTTGCCATGTCTGGAATGCTACTCGCGTGACGCCGCTCACGACGCTCTGCGGGGCGCGCTCTGCTCCCTGCAGAGCCTCATCGCCGGGTCGGTTCAGGACGAGGAACGAGCGGCCACCCATTGCCGGGTCTGTCGCTTGTTGAGCTGCACCAGCACGACGATCGCGGCGGCGAGGTTGAGCACTCCGGCGGGAAGGAACAGCACGGACGCGACGATGCCGACGATGCTCATCACCAGCAGGGCCACCCAGCCGGCGCGCTGTCCGGAGCGAGCCCACAGGGCGACGACGGCGCCGATGACGCCCAGCACCACCCATCCGGCGGTGGCCAGGCGCAGGAACAGGATCATGGCGTCGGTGGTCCAGCCGGAGCCCTGCAGGACGTCTCGGACGAAGCCCGGTTCCTCCAGGCTCTGGCGGTAGGCGTCCTCGCCGAGCGTGAGGGCGACGAGCCCGAGGACACCCACGACAGCGGCCACGGCGCAGGAGATGACCGTCAGCCAGACGGCGATCTCCAGGGCCCTGGGGCGCCGTCCGGCAGCCGGTGACGCGGCGTCGGAGGGCGCCTGGGTCTGGACGCCGACCGTCGGCGCGCCCTGGCCCGGCGTGCTCTGGCCCGGGCCCTGGCTTGATGCGGGAGGCTGCGCGGCGGGCGGGGCCTGCCCGCGGCCCGGACGGAGCTTCTGCGGGACCGGTCTGCCGTTCTTCTCGGCGAACCAGCGTCGCGCATCGCGCGTCCACAGGGCCATGGCGCACAGGACGGTGACCACGCCGGGCAGGAGGCCGGCGAACCCGCTCGCGGCGAAGACGAGGGCCCCGAGGCCGAGCAGGACGGTCAGCACCCACCGTGACGCCTCGTGCCCGCGGGCAGCGTAGATGGCGAAGATCGTGGCCGCGACGGCGAGCACCACCACCGCCTGGGCGGCGATGCGCAGCCAGGTCAGCAGCTGGTCCATCGTCAGGCTGCTGCTGGCCAGTGGCTCGGTCTCGAGCACGGACTCAAGACCCTCCTGCATCGACAGCGAGCCCCAGTCACCGAGCAGGCTCATCAGGTTGACGAGGATGAGCAGCGAGCTGAAGCCGACGAACAGGCAGGCGAGCGTCACCGACGCGGGTCGGCGGGGCGCTTCTGGCATGCGCTTCACCCTACAGAGCCACCCGCACGGCTCAGAGACCGCGCGGGTGGACGCACGATGATGGATCGCAGCCAGGGCCGCAGAGGCAACGTCCGGTCCGCCGTCCGACGCAGGATGATGGATCTGGGCTGCCCCGGCAACCGTGATCCATCACCCTGCGTCCTGGTCCGCCCGGCGCCGTCCCGCACCAGGACGGCCTGGGCTCAACCCGGGACCACCTGAGCTCAACGGTGGATCGTCAGCGCGTCGCCCTCGAGGTCACGGTCCACGCGCACGGTCTCGCCGTCGCGCACCTCACCGGCCAGCAGCGCCTTGGCGAGCTGGTCGCCGATGGCCTGCTGGACCAGCCGGCGCAGGGGTCGGGCGCCGTACGACGGGTCCCATCCGGTGAGCGCCAGCCACTCCTTGGCGGCATCACTCACGTCGAGACTGATGCGTCGCTGACCCAGCCGACGCCCGAGCGCGGCCAGCTGCAGGTCGACGATGTGGGTCAGCTCCTCGGTGCCGAGCGGGTGGAACATGACCACCTCGTCGAGCCGGTTGAGGAACTCCGGCTTGAACGACGCCTTCACGACCTCCATCACCGCCGCCCGTCGGCCGGCATCGTCCAGTACCGGGTCGTCCAGCACCTCATCGGCCGGGCCGGTGCCGGCCAGGATGTGGGAGCCGAGGTTCGAGGTGAGCACCAGGATGACGTTGCGGAAGTCGACGGTGCGGCCCTGGCCGTCGGTCAGGCGGCCGTCGTCGAGCACCTGCAGCAGGATGTCGAAGACCTCCGGGTGGGCCTTCTCCACCTCATCGAGCAGCACGACGGAGTAGGGCCGGCGACGGACGGCCTCGGTGAGCTGACCGCCCTCCTCGTGCCCGACGTAACCGGGAGGCGCACCGACCAGCCGGCTGACGCTGTGCTTCTCGCCGTACTCGCTCATGTCGATGCGGACCATGGCGCGCTCGTCGTCGAACAGGAACTCCGCGAGGGCCTTGGCGAGCTCGGTCTTGCCGACGCCGGTGGGCCCGAGGAACAGGAAGGAGCCGGTCGGACGGTCGGGGTCGGAGATGCCGGCGCGGGCGCGGCGGACGGCGTCAGAGACCGCCGTGACGGCCTCCCGCTGACCGATGAGCCTACGGCCCAGCTCGTCCTCCATCCGCAGGAGCTTGCCGGTCTCGCCCTCCAGCAGCCGCCCCGTGGGGATGCCCGTCCAGGCAGCGACGACCTCGGCGATCTCGTCGGCGGTCACCTCATCGTGCACGAGGCGCTCGTCCGCGCCGTCGCCGGCCTCACGCGCGGCCTCGGCGGCCTGGGCGTCGGCGAGCTGCCGCTCCATGGCGGGGATCTCGCTGTAGAGCAGCCGTGCAGCGGACTCGAGGTCGCCCTCACGCTGGGCCCGGTCGGCGGCGATGCGCACCTCGTCGATGCGCTCCTTGATCTCGCCGACGGCATTGAGGCTCTGCTTCTCCGCCTCCCAGCGCTGCTCGAGCGCCCGCAGGCTCTCGGACTGGTCGGCCAGCTCTGTGCGCAGCGCGGCCAGCCGCTCGACGGAGGCGGCGTCGCTCTCCTTCTGCAGGTGCAGCTCCTCCATGCGGAGCCGGTCGACGCTGCGGCGCAGCTCATCGATCTCCACGGGACTGGAGTCGATCTCCATGCGCAGGCGGCTGCTGGCCTCATCGACCAGGTCGATGGCCTTGTCGGGCAGCTGCCGGCCGGGGATGTAGCGCTCGGACAGCGTCGCAGCGGCCACGAGCGCGGCATCGGCGATGGCCACCTTGTGGTGCGCCTCGTAGCGTTCCTTGAGACCGCGCAGGATGGCGATGGTGTCCTCGGCACTGGGCTCACCCACGAGGACCTGCTGGAACCGACGCTCCAGTGCGGGGTCCTTCTCGATGTTCTCGCGATACTCATCGAGCGTGGTGGCGCCGATCATCCGCAGCTCGCCGCGGGCCAGCATCGGCTTGAGCATGTTGCCGGCGTCCATCGAGGAGTCGCCGCCGGCGCCGGCCCCGACGACCGTGTGCAGCTCGTCGATGAAGGTGATGACCTGCCCCTCGGAGGTCTTGATCTCCTCCAGCACCGCCTTGAGCCGCTCCTCGAACTCGCCGCGGTACTTGGCACCGGCGAGCATCGCGCCGAGGTCGAGGCTGATCAGCCGGCGACCACGCAGCGACTCCGGTACGTCGCCGGCGACGATGCGCTGGGCGAGGCCCTCGACGACGGCCGTCTTGCCGACCCCGGGCTCACCGATGAGCACCGGGTTGTTCTTGGTGCGCCGGCTGAGCACCTGCACCACGCGGCGGATCTCGCCGTCGCGGCCGATCACGGGATCGAGCTTGCCCTCGCGGGCCACGGCGGTGAGGTCGACGCCGTACTTCTCCAGCGACTGGTAGGAGTCCTCGGCATCCTGGCTGGTCACGCGGGCGCCGCCGCGGACTGCGGCGAAGGCGGCCTGCAGGGCGTCGGGCGTCGCGCCACGTGAGGTGAGCAGCTCTCCGGCCGGGGAGTCGACCGTCGCGACACCGACGACGAGGTGCTCGGTGGAGACGAAGTCGTCGCCGAGCTCGCCGGCGAGGTCGAGGGCGCGCTGCAGCACCTCGTGGGTGGCGCGCGCGAGGCCGGGGGTGGCGACGGTGCTGCCGGCGGCCGCCGGCAGGGCGTCGATGACACCCTTGAGGTCGGTCAGGACGTCGGCGGGGTCGACGCCGGCAGCCTGCAGCAGCGGCGCGGCGGTGCCACCGTCCTGGGTGAGCAGGGCGGCGAGGACGTGGGCCGGCTCGACGGCGGGGTTGCCGGCAGCCGCGGCCCGGCTGGCAGCGGTGGCGAGGGCCTGCTGCGAACGCGTCGTGAACGCGGAAAGGTCCATGGAGGCTCCTGTTGGTCGAGAAAGATCGGTACCCATCACAACACCACAAGAGTTGAGTCCATTCCACTCAACTCTGTCTGCGTCGCGAGTCACTCCAGCACCCCTCGCGAGTCACTCCGGCACGCGTCGCGAGTCACTCCGGCACGCGTCGCGAGATGTCCGCGTGGAGGAGATGTGACGGAGTGACTCCTCGCCCGTGACGGAGTGACTCCCCGCCCGTGACGGAGTGACTCCCCGCCCGTGACGGAGTGACTCGCGAGCGTCAGTACCCGGTGAAGTGGTCCGTCCGGACGCGGGTGCAGGCGGGCCGCAGGTCGGCCCGTAAGGCGTCGACCATGGCTGTCGGTCCGGAGACCAGCGCGACCCGATCCTGTGCGTCCGGCACCGCCTCGACCACGACGTCGCCAGTCAACAGGGGCGCCTCGACGTGGGTCCAGTCCTCCGGCAGGCCCGACGGCGCCGCGGGCGAGACCAGGACCACCCGCACGCCCGTGCCGACGAGCTCGTCGGCGTACGGGACGTCGTCGCCGTCGGGGACGCCGTAGACCAGCACGACGTCACGGCGCCCTCGCGCAGCAGCACCTCCTCCCCCGGCGGCCGTTCCCCCGGCGGCCGTTCCCCGAGCAATCCCTCCCCCAGCAGCACCGTGTCGCAGCTGGCTGAGGAACGGGGTGACGCCGATGCCGCCGGCCACGAGCAGCAGCGGGGAATGCCCCCGTGGCCACACGAAGTCGCCGTGCACTCCGGTGGCGCTCACCCGTGCGCCGGGCTGCAGCCCCATGAGCTCACGCTTGAACGACGACGACTCCTGCGGGACGCGCAGCGCCACCGTGAGGTCGGCGGCCTCCGGGGGCGAGGAGATGCTGAAGACCCGACGTGTGCCCCGCAGGTCGCTGCGGTGCGGCACGTGCAGCTCGAGGTACTGGCCCGGCAGGAACGGGACCGTGTGCCGGGGCGCGAACGTCACCTCCTGCACGTCACCGCCCAGCCGGCGGGTGCCGACGATCTCGAGCCGGATGCCCCGACGCGGCGCCAGCGCGAAGGCCAGCAGGTTGCCCGCCAGCAGCGCCAGCTCGGGCGTGATGGCCAGGACGCCAAGGTCCGGCATGCTCACCCCGAGACGCGGGAGGGCGAGCGGCAGCGCGAACACGACGCCCGTCGCCGCCGCCACCGTGAGCTGCTGCCACCGTCGGGGCGGGAGCGTCAGCGGCTCGCTGAGCATGAAGCCGGCCAGGAAGACGATCGGGTAGGCGGTGGCGGTCACGCGTAGCGCCTCGCCGAGCGGTTGGCCCGAGGAGAGCCCCCATGCCACGAGTGCCGCCGCGACCACGACGAACAGCAGCCCGACGTCGAGCCGGCGCGTGCGCCACAGCACCAGCAGCGCACCGACCACGACGAACGGCAACAGCTGCTCCGAGGCGATCCACCACGTGGCGTTGACGGGCGCGTCGCGGCCCGCGAGCGACTGCACGACGACGAGCAGGAAGGCCCCTGCGGCCGTCGGGTTGAGCAGGTGACGCCCCCGCCAGGCGATGACGTACTTGGAGGCGGTGGCGAGCGCCGACGCACCGGCGAGCCAGGCGAGGTCCACGGCGTCGGTGGTGGGCCAGAACAGCATGAACAGCAGGAGCCCGGTGATCACCGCCGACTCGGTGTGCGGCCGTACCCCGAGCAGACGCGCCAGCATCGCGTTCGAGACCACCGACGCCACGAGCAGCACGCCGAGCGTGGCCAGCTGGCCCGGCACGGTGAACGGCTCGGCGAAGACACCGGTGGCGGTGAGAGCAATCATCACCAGGGCGAGCGCCACCAGCAGGATGGTCACCACCCGGTACATCGTCACCCGGCCCAGCAGGGCGTCCGCCCGCCTCACCAGGGATCGCATCCTCAGCGCCTCCTGCGTCGGCGGGTCCCGCACGGTCCCACCGTCGCGTCGGCACCGGCGTCGATGCTCCACGGAGTGCCGGCCGGGCCGGGGACGAGCATCGTCACGTGAACATCTCCACCGCGAGATCGCGTGACCAGCGCACGCTGCCGTCGTGCCTCATGACGGCCCACTCCACGTCCCACCGCTCGGTCACGACCTCAGGCTCGACGAAGAACAGCGCGGTCGCCAGCCCATCAGCGAGCATCGCGTCGCGCGCGACCACCCAGGTGGCCACGACGTCGCCCGTCGGCTCCCCGGTGCGCCCGTCCAGGACGTGGTGCAGGCCGTCGCCCCACGCGCGACGGTCGACGGCCGAGGCGCCGAGCGCCCGGCCGGAGCCGATCTCCACGATGCCGACGGCCTTGGCCTGGTCGCGGGGATCTTGCAGGGCGATGCGCACCGGCCACTCGCCACGGTGCAACACGTCACCGCTCGCGTCGACGGCGAAGTATCGGTGCTCGGCGGCGACCTCCGCCGCGACGAGGTCGACCAGGAAGCCCTTCCCCGCGGCGCCGACGTCGATCAGCACCGGCTCGCGCAGGCTGAGCACCGGGGGCCGCCAGTCGATCACGTCCCACGGCGGCACCGTGGCGACGTCGTCGCTCGGCTGCAAGGAGTAGTCGGCGTCGTACCCGAGGTCGCTCAAGGTTCGCCCCACGAGTGGGTTCACCGCGCCGCCGCTGACGTCGTACAGCTCGCTGTAGAAGGAGAGGAGACGGTCGGCGGTGGCGTCGAGCGTCCAGGCGCCGCCCTCGCGTGCGGCGCGGCTGACCACCGAGTCGCCGCGGAATCGCGACCAGGTGCGCTCGACGTCCTCGATGCGCAGCAGCACTCGCGCACGGGTGTCGTCGGAGACCGGGGCGTCGGTATCGATCTCCCACCAGGTGCCGATAGCCTCGAACTGCCAGAGCGTCTCCGTCCCGGCGGCGGAGGGCGCCTCAGGCCGTGGCATCGGCCTTGATGCTGTCGAGCGCCTCGTTGAACCCGCCGGCGGTCAGCGAGGACCCGGCGACCTTACCGACGTCGAGCTCATCGATGTTCTTGCCCACGACCTCATCGGCGATGCCTCCGGCGAACTGACCCTGGAACTGCGCCGAGGTTCCGGAGGCGCCAGGCGTGACGGTGATGTCGCTGACGGTGCCGTCCTCGAGGGTCAGCTCGACGTCGACCTCCGACGTGCCGCCGGGGTTGGAGTAGCTGCCGGTGGCCTCGTACGTCCCGTCGGCGTACCCACCGCTGCTCTCACCGCCGTCGGTGGACTCCGCCGACCCATCGGACCCGGTGGAGCCCCCGTCGTCGGTGGAGTCACCACCACAGGCGGCAGTGGCAAGCACGGCCGTCGTGGCGACGGCGGTCATGAGGGGCTTGGCCAGGCGGGGCAGCGACACGGGTCTCTCCTCGGTGGTGGGCGGACGCACATTCATCGTGGCACGCTCAACCAGTGAACGCCGGGCTGTGGCCGAGGGTTCCGGTTCCAGTGTACGACCCGGCCCGGTGTGCGCCCGCCGGACGCTCCCCACCCACCCCGGTTCTCTCATGCTGACCCAGGTTTGCGAACCGGGGTGAGCAACGGGAAACCGGGGGATGTCACCTGATTCCCAGGAATTCCTGGGAATCAGGGGGTACCGGTGACGCATGACGTGGGCGATATCGCATGCTGGAACGGTTCTTCCCGTGGGGCACGGCAACTTAGGATGTCCTCATGCATGCTGGATCCCGGTATGCCGTCTGACCTCCAGGAGACTTCTTCCATGAGCAGGAACCTGCGTGTCGCCGTCGTGGGCGCTGGGCCCGCCGGTGTCTACGCCGCTGACATCCTCACCAAGTCCGAGCTGCCCGAGGGCATCGGTGGTGTGACGGTCGACCTGATCGAGCGTGACCCCACTCCGTTCGGCTTGATCCGTTACGGCGTGGCTCCCGATCATCCGCGGATCAAGGAGATCGTCAAGGCGCTCAAGAGGGTCATGGGCAACGACGACATCCGGTTCTTCGGCAACGTGGCCTATGGTGACGACCTCAAGCTCGACGACCTGCGCCAGTTCTACGACGCGGTCGTCTTCGCCACCGGCGCGCGCCGCGACCGCGACCTCGACATCCCCGGCATCGACCTCGACGGCTCCTACGGGGCTGCGGACTTCGTGGCCTGGTACGACGGCCACCCCGACGTCGACCGCGACTGGGACTTCCAGCCGCACGCCAAGCAGGTCGCTGTCCTGGGTGTCGGCAACGTCGGCCTGGACATCAGCCGCATCCTGGCCAAGACGGCCGATGAGCTGCTGGTCACCGAGATCCCGGACAACGTCTACGAGGGTCTGCGCAAGAACGCCACCACCGACGTGCACATCTTCGCCCGACGTGGCCCGGCGCAGGTGAAGTTCACGCCGATGGAGCTGCGCGAGCTCAACCACTCGCCCAACATCGACGTCGTCGTGCACCCGGAGGGCTTCGAGCTCGACGAGGGCTCGCACGAGGCCATCCGCGCCGCCAAGAGCCAGAAGCTCGTCGTCGACGTGCTGCAGAACTACCTGGCCAAGGAGCCCACCGGCGCACCGCACCGCATCCACATCCACTTCTGCCAGAACCCCACCGAGATCCTGGGCGCCGATGGCAGGGTCGTGGGGCTGCGCACCGAGATCACCGAGCTCGACGGCACCGGCAACGTCCGCGGCACCGGTGAGTTCATCGACTGGCCCGTCCAGGCCGTCTACCGCGCCATCGGCTACTACTCCGACAACCTGGCCGGCCTGCCCTTCGACCTGGCCACCGGCACCGTCCCCAACGACGGCGGCCGCGTCATCGAGATCGACGGCAACCCCCTGCCCGGCGCCTACGTCACCGGCTGGATCAAGCGTGGGCCGGTCGGCCTGATCGGCCATACCAAGTCCGACGCCGCCCAGACCGTCGAGCTCCTGCTGGCCGACGTGGAGAAGCTCACCGAGCCCACCCACACCGAGCGTGGCGCCTTCGACGCCTACCTCGACAGCCGCGGCCTGGAGTACACGACGTGGCAGGGCTGGGAACAGCTCGACGCCCACGAGCTCGCCCTCGGCCAGGCCCACGAGCACGACCGCGAACGCGTCAAGGTCGTCCCCCGAGAAGAGATGGTCCGCGTCTCACGCGCCTGACCACCCAAGGGAATCGGGACCGTCCCGGTCCGGACTCCACCGGCGGGGCCCCAGCCACGGCGGGAACGAGCGTCGCAGGCCGGGAGCGGTGCGAAGCAGCCCTCAGCCCTCCGGCGGGACGGCCATGACCTGGACCCGGCACGGACCGTCGCTGCCGGCGCCGGGCAGCTCGTCGATGGTGAACTCGGCGGCCTGGTCCGGCTCGACGGCGGGCAGGTCGACTGCCGAGGCCGCGAGGTCGTCGCCCCCCTGGCCCACCTGGACGGTGACGCGGTACGCCACCGGCTGCTTGGTGGTGTTCTTCACCGTGCCGACGGCGTACCAGATGTCGTCGTCGCCCGCCTCGCAGCGGAAGCCGCGCAGCGCCTCGGGGACGAACACCGCATCGTCGCTGAGCTGTCCCTCATCCTGAGCGGCCGCGGACTCCCTGGCCTTGGCGCTCGTCTCACGCGCATCCGATCCACCGCAGGCCGCTGCGAGCAGCGCGAGCACCAGGAGAGGGGCCAGGACACGCATGCGCCCATCCCACCACGTCGCCACGAGCAGACCGGGGCGACACTCGCGAGGCCATGCCGTCGACCGTGGAACCTCGCACCGGCCGGGCACGATGCGGGCACCAACCTGAGGCCGCCTCACGTTCGTTGCCTCGGGCGCATTACTATGACGTCCGAACATCTCTGAGGAGGGTCACATGACCACGATCGAACGACTGGGCGTCATCGGCGGCGGGCTGATGGGCTCCGGCATCACCGAGGTCGGCGCCCGCGCGGACCTCGACGTCGTGACCGTCGAGGTCGATGACGACGCCGCCAAGGCCGCGGCCGAGCGCGTCGAGACCTCGCTGCGGCGCGCCGAGCAGCGCGGCAAGATCACCGAGCAGGACGTCGCCGCCACGCTGGAGCGGATCACCTTCACCTCCGACCTGCAGGCCCTGGCCGACCGCGACCTCGTCGTGGAGGCCGCCAGCGAGGAGGAGCAGACCAAGCTGGAGCTCTTCGGCCGGCTCGGACGGATCGTGCAGAAGGACGACGCGATCCTGGCTTCCAACACGTCCTCCATCCCCATCGTCAAGCTCGGGGCCATCTCCGGCCGCGCCGACCGGGTCATGGGCGTGCACTTCTTCAACCCGGCACCGGTGATGAAGCTCGTCGAGCTGATCCCGTCGCTCACCACCAGTCCGCAGACCATGGAGCGCATGCAGGGCTTCGTCGAAGGGACGCTCGGCAAGGAGCCGATCGAGGCCACCGATCGCGCCGGGTTCGTGGTCAACAGCCTGCTCGTGCCCTACCTGCTGTCAGCGATCCGCATGTACGAGGCCGGCTACGCCTCCGCCACGGACATCGACTCCGGCATGGTCCTCGGCTGCGGCCACCCCATGGGCCCCCTCGCCCTCAGCGACCTCATCGGCCTGGACACCATCCGCGCGATCGGCATCTCCATGTACGAGGAGTTCAAGGAGCCCCTGTACTCCCCGCCACCGCTGCTCGACCGGATGGTCGACGCCGGGCTCCTCGGCAAGAAGTCCGGGCACGGCTTCTACCCCTACGATTGAGCCCGGCGTCCTCACACTGCCGGGCAGGTCCGGTCCTCCCGGCCCCCTGATTCCCATGAACTCATGGGGATCCCCCGCTCACCCCGGTTTGCGAACCGTGGTGAGCAATAGGAAGCCTGGGTAAGTGCCCCTGATTCCCATGAACTCATGGGAATCAGGGGGACGGCTCGTCCGTCAGTGCGTCGCGGGGGCGTCGGCGGGCTTGCGCACCCAGAAGGCCACGGCGATCAGCAGGATCGACAGCACCGCGCTGATCGTGAACGCGCTCTGGACGCCGTCGGTGATGCCTTGAGCCTGCGTGGCACCACCATCGGTGGATCGTGCGGCGACGATCGTCATGACGGTGACCAACAGCGCGGTGCCCGCCGCCCCGGCCACCTGCTGGAAGGTACCCACCACGGCGCTGCCGTGCGAGTACAGGTGGGCGGGGACGGAGCCGAGTCCGGAGGTCATGAGCGGGGTGAACGTCGCGGCCAGGCCGGCGAAGATGACCGTGTTGGCCACGAGCAGCCACCACATCGGTGTCTCGGCGTCGATCACCGTCAGCGCCCAGACGCCGGCGCTGACCAGCAACGTGCCGGGCACGATGAGCACCCGTGGCCCGCGGGCGTCGTAGATGTGCCCGACCAACGGCCCGGCCAGGCCCATGAGCAGCCCACCGGGCAACGAGAGCAGGCCGGTCTTCATGGGTCCGTACTCCAGCACCTGCTGGGCGAAGTACGGGATGAGGATGAACGTGCCGAACATCGTCATCATGCCGAGGATCATGGCCATCATGGCCAGGGTGAACTGGCCGGCACTGAAGACCCTCAGGTCCAGCAGCGCGCGATCGGTCCGCTGCAGGACGAGCTGGCGCCACACGAAGCTCACCATGGCCACGCCGCCGATCACGGCGGGCACCCACAGCGGCACCTGCGACCCCGACTCAGCCGACTTGCCCAGGGCGACGAGCGTGTAGACGAGGCCGCCGAAGCCGAGGATCGCGAGCGGCACCGAGAGCAGGTCGATGCGCGCATCGGTGGACTCGGCCACCGAGACGATGAACCTGGCTCCCACCACGAGCGCGACGATCGCGATCGGCGCGACGAGCCCGAAGATCCAGCGCCAGCCGAGGTGGTCCAGGACGATGCCCGAGAGCGTCGGCCCCAGGGCGGGGGCCACGGCGATGACCAGGCTGACGCTGCCCATCATGGCGCCACGTCGGGCCGGCGCCACGACGGTCATGATGGTGGTCATCAGCAACGGCAGCATGATGGCCGTGCCCGAGGCCTGGACGACGCGCGCCACGAGCAGCACCTCGAATCCGGGCGCCACGAAGGCGATCAGCGTCCCGGTGGTGAACAGGAACATCGCTGCGATGAAGAGCGTACGGGTGGGCACCCGCTGGATGAGAAACCCGGTGAGCGGGATGACGACGCCCATCGTCAGCATGAAGGCGGTGGTCAGCCACTGGCCCGAGCTGGGCGGCACCCCGAGCTCGACCTGGAGCACGGGGATGGCGACGCTCATGACGGTCTCGTTGAGGATCACCACGAAGCTCGCGACGATCAGCACGATGATGACGATGAGGTGCTCGCGAGACACCGCATCGGCACCCTCGGCCGTCTCTGACTCCGAGCTTGGATCAGGGGCGGAGGTGGCGTCCAGGGTGACGTCGCTCACAGTGTTCCTTTCAGGAAGATTGACCAGCGCAACGATACCTACGCCCACCAACAGGGACCGAACGATTTTCTGAGCGGTCCAGGCATCGACGGCGCCGGCCGCCGACGTGGCCCTGCCGTCAGCGCTCCACCGACCGAGCCGGGCCGTGGGATGTGCTCGTTCTCAGAGCAGCTCGCCCAGGCGGCGGGCAGTGACGACGGCCTCCAGCCGTGAGTGCGCGTCAAGCTTGCGCATCGCGTTGCGTAGGTAGCTGCGGGCGGTCTCCAGGCCGAGCCCGAGACGCTCGGCGATCTCGGCGTTGCTGCAGCCCAGCGCAACCAGCGACAGCACGTCCACCTCGCGTCGGCTGAGCAGCGCGGCCTCCGGCGGCGCGGGACTGAGACGTCGCTCCAGCTCGCGCAGCCGCTCGGCGACGACCGGGTCGCGCGAGTCGTCGGCGATGCTGCGCACCTGTGCCCAGACCTCCCGCAGCGTCGCGGTGGCCGCGGCGTCGGCCGGGTCGAGTGCCGGGTCGACGTGCGCGACCCGCTGCTCCACCTCGTCGCGGACCCGGATCTCCTGGCCCACCGACTGCGCGGCCGACGTCGCCGCCACGGCAGCACGCCGCCCCACCCGGGACGCCTGCCGGGACCCGACGTAGACCAGCCCCCGCACGTGACCGAGCACGCTCACCGGGACGGCCAGCAAGGACCCGATGCCTTCGCGGAGCACCTGCTGGTCGTACTCGTGCGTGATGTCTGAGGCGGTGCCGTAGTCGGCCACGAGGCGCGGTCGGTCCTCCTCGAGCACCCGGCCCCCGAGGCCCGTCCGGGACCGCACCACCAGGCCTCTCAGGCTCGACGTCCGCGTGCCGAACGTCTCGCTCAGGCTCACCGCCGAACCATCAGCCAACCCTCCGAACACGACCTCTGCACCCAGGTCGCGGTGCAGGCCGCGCAGGCCGGCGCGCAGGGCATCGGCGTCGCGGGCGACACGTGAGGACACGGTTACCCCTTTCCGGGGGTGGCGGGCTCGTCAGCGGTGAGGCTCAATGGTAGGTGAGGCCCATCACACGGGCACCCACCGATCCCCACGCACCGATCCCAGGAGGCTGCCGCATGTTCGTCCCGTTCAGCATCCGCGACTTTCTCGACCGCGCCGTCACCGTCTACCCGGACCGGGTGGCCGTGGTCGACGAGCCGGACCAGAGTGCCCCGTCGTGGGGCGAGCTCACCTATGCGGAGGTGCATCGACTCGCCGCCGCCCAGGCCGCGCGGCTCGATGAGCTGGGGGTGCCCGTCGGGGGACGTGTCGCGATGGTCTCGCAGAACGCGGCCCGGCTCTACACGTCGTTCTTCGGGGTCTCGGGGTGGGGCCGCGTGTTCGTGCCGGTGAACTTCCGTCTTGCGCCCGCGGAGGTGGAGTACATCGTGCAGCACAGCGGCGCCGAGGTGGTCATCCTCGACCCGTCACTGGAGCACCTGCGCGAGGCCTGCTCGGCCGCCAAGCACGTGTTCGTCCTGGGAGAGGACGACGAGGCTGTGTGGGGATGGTCCCCGGAATCCGGTTCCAGGCCGGCCCACGGGGCCTCGCCCGAGCCGTGGGAGGCCGACGAGTCCGCCACGGCCACCATCAACTACACGTCGGGAACGACCGCACGCCCCAAGGGGGTGCAGCAGACGCACCGGGCCCTGTGGACCAACGCGACGGTGTTCGGCTGGCAGGCCTCGGTGGACGACCGCGACGTCTACCTGCACACCTTGCCGATGTTCCACTGCAACGGCTGGGGCATGGTCTACTCCGTCACCGGCATGGGCGCGCGACACATCGTCCTGCGGCAGATCGACGGCACGGAGATCCTGCGTCGTATCCGCGACCACGAGGTGACGTTCCTGTGCTGCGCGCCGGCGGTCCTGTCGGCGACGCTCGACGCACTCAAGGACTGGGAGGGCGAGGTCCCGGGCCGCGACCGGGTTCGCTGCGTCGTCGCCGGCGCGCCACCACCGACGAGCACCATCGAGCGCGTGCGGGAGGAGCTGGGCTGGGAGTTCATCCAGATCTACGGCCTCACCGAGACCGCTCCCCTGCTGACCATGAGCCGCATGCGGGAGGAGTGGGACGACCTCGACGCCACCGAGCAGGCCCGCAACCTTGGCAAGGCGGGAGCGCCGGCGCTGTCGACCACCCTGCGCGTGGACGACTCCGGCGAGCTGCTGGCCCGCAGCAACACCGTCCTGGAGGGATACTGGGACAACCCGGAGGCCAGTGCGGCGTCGTTGGCCGGGGGATGGTTCCACACCGGCGACGGTGGCACCTACGAGGACGGCTACGTCACGATCGCCGACCGCAAGAAGGACGTCATCATCACCGGTGGCGAGAACGTCTCCTCCATCGAGGTGGAGGACGCGCTCATGTCGCACGATGCAGTCCGCGAGGTGGCGGTGATCGGCATCCCGGATGAGAAGTGGGGCGAGCTGGTGACGGCGCTCGTCGTCCTGGAAGACGGGGCGCAGGCGTCGCAGGACGATCTCATCGCCCACACCCGGCACCGCCTGGCGGGGTACAAGTGCCCCAAGCGGGTGGAGTTCCGTGAGGAGCTGGCCCGCACGGCCACCGGCAAGCTGCAGAAGTTCAAGCTGCGCCAGGAGTTCTGGGGCGACCGCGACCGCCAGGTCAACTGACGTCCGAGGAGTCGATGAGTTCTTGTCGGACTACCCATACGGCAGGGTGCTCCGCAACAACGGGCGGTACATCCTCATCCAGATCGCCACCGTGGTCGAGAGGCTGCCCGAGCCCTTCAAGGAGGCTCGCGACGACGTCGACTGGGTTGCCATCGGGCGGATGCGAAACCTCATCGCACACCACTACGACACGGTCGACGATCAGCTCGTCTTCGCTGCCTCGCAACGGCGGATCCCCGAGCTGTTGCAGCGACTCGGTCTCGCTGACTGAGGTCGGGGCGTGAGCACTCTCAGGTGATGAGCGGGCCGAACGGATGATGCTCGGCCGGCTCCCAGTGGCCCGGGTTGCCGGCGCGCCACGTCGCGACGTCGGCCTGTGACATCGCGGTGAGCGAGATCGGGTGGCCGTCGCGGCCCGCCACGGGCCAACGGTGCGGGCGGAGACCGACGTACGCACTGACGTCCTGCGGCGCGGTGCCGTCCTCCAGCACCACCTGCCCTGCATCCAGCGGCACCAGGTCGTAGCCCGTTCCACGACCTTCGACCTCGTCCAGCAGGGCAATGTCCTGCGGTGTGCACATCGAGACGAAGAACTCCGCCTCGTGGTCAGCCGCGGCGACGAGGGTCGCCACCACCTGACCGTCACCCCGGGTGCCGTGGCTCCACACCGCCGCCAGGCCCGAGGTGGAGCACAGCAGGTTGACCATCGGCCCACCCTGCCGCAGCACCTTGGCCGGGCACCGGTTGGACCCGAAGCTCAGCACCGCGGTCCGCTCCTCCAGCCGTGGGCGTCCGCGGGAGGCGAGCCAGTCGTCGAGGCACTCCGTCCGCGGGCCGGTGCGCACCACCCAGTCCGACGGCGCCGCAGCGTCCGGCTCGACTCGATGCACCCAACCGTCGGCGTCGACGACGTAGGAGTGGTCGGGCCAGGACCCTGGGTAGGGCTCCTCCGGCCAGTCGGTGACGGGCCGTCGTTCGCTCACGTCGCCTCCTTCGCGGACCCGGCCTCCCCCACGGTGGGCAGGTCGCGGATGATCGATCGGACGAACTCCACCGCCCGCTCGACGGCGTCGTCCACCAGCGTCCCTTCGTCACGTGCCACCATGTCCAGCGCGATCTCGTTGATGCCGCCGAGGATGCCCAGCGCGCGGGCGTCGTCCAGCACCTTGGCCGGCCGGTCGCCGCGCTCGGTGGCCATGACCTCCTGCATGCCGCGCACGTAGCGCCAGGTGGCCTCGGCCCTCGCCTCGACGCCTGGGCGACCGACGGTGAGGACGTCCAGCAGGTGCGCACGGGCCAGGTGTGGCTTGGTGACGAAGGCACGGAAGTAGATCTCCACCCCCACCACGGTCTCCTCGAAGGACGACTCGGCACGCGGAGCCTCGCGGGCGATCTCCGCCATGACGCCGGCATGGAAGCGTCGATGGTGCTCCAGCAGGCAGTCGCCCTTGGTGGCGAAGTTCTCGTAGAAGGCGCGTTTGGAGGTGCTGGCGGCGGCGACGATGTCGGCGACGGTGACGGCGGTGTAGCCGCGGTCCCTGATCGCCTCCTCGAGCCCGGCCAGCAGCCGGGCCACCATCTGCTCGTCAGCTCGGGGACCGCGCACGGCGTTGCTGGCCGGGCTCATCGGGGCCTCGACGCAGTGCCGCGACGACCACCCGCTGGGTACCATTGCGTACCAGCGGCGGTGGTCGAGCTGATCTGGGGGCAGCTCGACCCCGTCGTCATGTGGTGGGCGCCGCTCGGCGCCGCGGGAGCACACTGCAGCCCTGGTGGGACGCGAGGAGTCACGAGCTGGCCTTCTGGTCTGGACGGAACGCCGTCAGCCTATCCACACATCACGAGGGACACCGTCAACTGACTCCCGCCACCTCCCTCGGTGGTTGAGTAGCGATGGCGGTTGGGGTACCTCCCTGCACGGAGCGCAGCGTGGGGGTACCTCCCGCGAGCGCAGCGAGTGGGGGCGTGCTCGGGGGCGGAACGAGCACGTCATCGCGTATCGGAACCACGCTTCTGATCCGCGGTCGGTCCCGATCGGCGGAAGTTCTTCTTCGCCAGGGCAGGGAGCGCGTCGTAGTCACGACGAATGAGTGCCTCGCGTTTGGCCCGCCCCCAGCCCTGGATGCGCTTCTCCAGCCAGTACGCCTGCGCGACGGACTCACAGGGCCACGACCAGACCAGCTCGACGGGACGCCGTCGCCGGGTGTAGGCGGCACCATGCTCGGAATGGTTGTGCTGCCAGAGCCGAGCGTCGAGGTTGCGGGTGCTTCCGACGTAGTAGCTGTCGTCGGCGCAGCGGAGCATGTACACCCAAGCCATCAGCACAGTGCAGCGCCTCGCGCATACCGGCGTCGAATGAGTTTCCACAGGCGGGTGCAGCTGGCTTCGATCCCCACCGTCAACGTGGTTTCGATACGCCGCTCGCAGAGCTCGCGTCGCACTCAACCACCGAGAAGCTCGCGCAACCCATGACTCCCGGCACCCTTCCTCGGTGGTTGAGTAGCCCTCGGCCAGCGAGGAACGAGCGTCGCCGAGGGCGTATCGAAACCACGCTTCTCGACCACGCACACTCACGTCAACGTGGTTTCGATACGCCGCTCGCTGCCCTCGCGTCGCACTCAACCACCGAGAAGCTCGCGCAACCCATGACCCCCGCTACCCTCCTCGGTGGTTGAGTAGCGATGACGGCTGGGGGTACCTCCCTGCACGGAGCGCAGCGAAGTGCTCGGGGGCGGGACGAGCACGTCATCGCGTATCGAAACCACGCACTCACGCCAACGTGGCTTCGATACGCCGCTCGCTGCCCTCGCGTCGCACTCAACCACCGAGAATCTGGCGCAACCGTTGACGTGCGGGGCCTCAGAGGGGGTCGAGGCCGGTGATAACCCAGTCGCCGTCCTGCTTCTCGGCCTGCACGGACAGCTGGGCGGCGGAGACGCTGGCCTCATCGTCGGCGGCACGCTGGCTGGACTGGTCGAGGAAGACCAGCAGCTGCGCGGAGTCGTCGTCGAGCTCCTTGACCGCCACGGCCTGGACCTGTGCGGTGAGGACGAGCTCCTGGTCGGGGGCTCGCTCCTGCAGCGAGGCGAAGAGCGTGTCGTACTCCTCGCGCGCATCGCCACTGAGCAGACTGTCCGCGGCCGCCTCCGTGGGGCCGGGATCAGCGTGGTCGTAGGAGAGGACGGCACCGAGAGCCTGCGAGACCTCGGCCTGCACCTCACTGGTGGCGTTGGCGTCGACGACGGCGAGGTTGCCGGCCGCGTCGGAGCTACGGATCTGCCAGGCCATGGCCGCCCCGACGATGCCGGCGGCCACGAGCGCGGCGGCCAGCACGAAGGCCACGAGGGAACGGGCGCGAGTCATCACAGGTTCACCGCCAGCTGCTGCAGTGCGGAGAGCTTCCACTCGCCGTCCACCTTCTCCAGGTCTGCCGAGAAGCGGTTGCGCTTGACCTCGGGCTCGGCATCGTCACCGTCGCCCGAGTCGTCCACGACCGTCACCTCCACGGCGGCCAGCAGGGTGGCCGTCGTGCCGTCGAGGTCGAGCACGGCCGCGTCGACGACCTCGCCGGTGGAGATCTTGGCCTGCTCGGCCAGCAACGTCAGCTCGTCCTCGCCCACGGCTGCGAGCTGGTCGGCCAGGGTGCCGGTACTCACCGAACGCCAGGAGTCGATGCCCTCCTCGACCTCGCGGTGGTCCAGCGTGTTGAGCACCTCGATGGCGTGGGTCGCCTCGACGACGACGGTGTCGCGTTCCTCGGCCTGGGTGTAGGCGCCGTCGTTGTCCACCACCCACCAGGCACCGAGCCCGAGGACGGCGACGAGCACACCCACGAGGACCAGGACGAGATCACGACGTCCGCGGCCACCCGTGGCGCGGGGTTCATCGGCGACCGGTGACTCCGGTGGCCCGTCGGACACCGCCGAGTCGTCGGACGCAGTCTCGTCGTCGGCCACGGTGCCGCCCTCTCGAAGATGGTTGTGCAGGTCGGTGCTCATCATCACTCACCACCCATCAGGTCGGCCAGCGAGTCGGCCGTGCTGATGTGCGCGCCGGCCGGGGCGAGGCTCCCGCTGCGTCGCGGCACCGACTGCGGGCCGCGCACGTTGGTGCCCGACGAGGGCGAGGCGGTGCAGCCGGCTGAGGTGTTGAACGGCCGCCCTCGCGACGTCGTCAGGCCCTCACGCTTCTGCGTGCCGCCGTACCCGGCGGTGCACGGAAGCGGGTCGAAGAACGACGTCACCAGACCGAGGTCGATCGATCCGGCGTCGGTGACGCTCCACCCGACGCTCAACGCCTCCGGGGCCTTGATGAGGGCGTCCTCGACGCCAGCTGCGTTGACGCCGAAGACCTGGGCGGTGGAGACGAGGTTGGCCATGAGGGTGCCGAGGGGGCGGCCGACCTCGGCGAACAGGGTCTGCAGCTCCCGCGCGGCGGCAGGCGTGACGTCGATGAGACGTCGCAGGTCGCCGTCGGCGGACTCCAGGGTGTCGGCGATGAGCGACAGGTCGGAGCTGAAGGAGCGGATGCTGTCACCGGCCTGGGCCTGGGTGGAGAGCACGGTGTCGGAGTTGCGGATGAGCTGGCGGGTGACGAGGAAGTTTTCATCGGCCGTCCTCACGAACTCCTGCGACGTCTCGACCAGCTGGCCGAGACCGTCGCCGAGGCCCCGGGACAGCTCGTACGTCTCGTCGATGACGGTGGTGAGGGAGTCCTCGGGGACCGAGGCAGCGAAGTCGCGGCCGGTGCGCAGCACCTCCTCCACCGGTGGCGGCATGCCGGCGCCGCTCACCCGGTCGCCATCAGCGAGCGCCGTGCGGTCGGCGTCCCACGCGCCGCGCAGGTCGACGTACTGCTCGCCGATGGCGGACCGGTTGGCGACCGACGCCGACACCCCGGAGGGGAGCGACGGGGCGTCGGCGTCGATCCTGAGCACGGCCTCGGTCCCCTGGTCCGTGGCCGTGAGCTTCTCGATCCGGCCCACCGGGACGCCTCGGTAGGTGACCTCACCGTTGGTGAAGGTGCCGCCGGAGTCCGGCATGGCGACGGTGACGCGGTAGTCGGAGCTGAAGGGGTTGATGCCCACATAGGTGGCGCCGAGGTAGCTGGTGCCCAGCAGGGCGGCGACCACGAAGATCATCACCTGGATCTTGATGCGTCGGGTCAGCATCACTCATCACCCTCCTCGGGCGGCAGGGTCGACGTCGGCGCTGACGTCGACGGCGCAGTGGGCGGCGGTGACCCGCCTCCCGGCAGCGTGGGCGGCACGCCGGGGCCGGGCGTCGGCACCGTGACCGAGGGTCCGGGCGTGCCGGGCGAGGGCGATGTCGTGGGGGGCAGGAGCGTCGGCGGGGTCTCGTCCTCTGCCTGCTGGGATTGCCTGCCGGCACCGGTCCCGGAGGCTGGGGCGTCGTTGCCGGTGATCTGCGGCCAGTCGCAGCCGATCGCCCCGCACCCGCTGGGGGTGCGGAAGTTGGTCTCGATGAAGACGTTGAGGTAGTCGCCCTTGATCGCGCCGAGCACCGAGTCGGGGAACGGGTAGGTCAGCAGGATCTCCAGGGACTCCGGCAGGGCGCGCCCCGACGCGGCCAGCCGGTCGAGGATGGGCTGGAGGAGCTTGAGGTCGGCGACGATGTCGTCCTGCGCGGCGTCGAGGGTCTGCACGGAGACTGCCGAGAGCCGATCGAGCGCCTTGAGCATGTCGACGAGCTGCTCGCGCTGGTCGACGAGCACCTGCATGCCCGGGCTCAGGCCGTCGAGTGCGGAGACGATCTTGTCCTGGTCGGCCTCCAGGGTGCGGCTCAGGTCCGCCAGCCCGTCGATCGCATCGGTGATGGACTCCTTGCGCTCGTCGAGCACGGAGACGAAGCCCTCCATCTCGGTGAGGAACGCCTTGATCTCCTCGGGCCGGCCGGTGGAGACGTCCTGCAACTCGCGGGAGATCTCCTGGAACTGGCCGATGCCGCCACCGTTGAGCACGAGGGAGAGCGCCCCGAGCACCTGCTCCACCTGGGCCGCCTGGGAGGTCTCCTCCAGTCCGAGGGCGTCTCCGTCGCCGATCGCGGGGCCGGCCTGCGGCTCGTCGGGTCGCACGATGGCGACGTACTTCTCCCCGAGCAGGCTGGTCTGCTGCAGCCGGGCGGTGGTGCCGGCCGGCATCTCGACGTCGCGGCGCACGACGATCTCGACCTGCGCGCTGCGGCCATCGTCGTTGAGGATGATCTTGGAGACGCGGCCGACGTCGACGTTGTCCGCCTTGACGCTGGACTGCGGGACGAGGTCGAGCACGTCCTCGAAGTCCGCCGAGACGGTGATCGGGTCCTTGCCGACGTCGGCGCCGCCGGGCAGTGGCGTGTCGTAGACGCCACCACTGAGCATCCCGCAGCCGCCGAGGGTCAGGGCGGCGGCAGTGGCGAGAGCTGTCAGGGACGTCCGGGTGCGCCTCATCGTCCGCCCTCCTCGTTCGTGTCGCCGTCGGTGGGAACGAGCAGCGGCGGGGCGTCGTTCGAGGACCGGGCCGTCCTGCCGTCGCGGGACTGGATGGACAGCTCGTTGAGGTTGCCGCGGCCGCTGAGCGTCTGGCTCGAGGGGTCGTAGGCGCGCAGGAAGTTCTGCAGCGCGAGCGGGATCAGCCGTACGGCCTCCTCCAGGGAGCGTCGCTGCTTGGTGAGCACCTGTGTGGGGCCGATCAGGTTGTCGACGCTGGTCTTGAGCTTGCCGCGGTTGTCGCGGATGAAGTCGTCGAGGACGGCGAGCGCCGAGCCCAGCTCGTCGATCGCGCCGGCGAGGTCCTCGCGATCCTCGGCGAGATAGTCGGTGACGGTGGCGAACTGCCGGTTGACTGCGGCCACGGAGTCGTCGTTGCTCACCAGCATGTCGTTGAACTCGCTGAAGTTGGCGATCGTGGCGAAGAGGTCGTCGTCGGAGTCCGCGAGGGTCCCGAACGCGTCGCCGAACTCGGTGATCATCTGGTTGATGCCGGCTCCCTGGCCGTCGAGGTTCTCGGCGGCGACGTCGAGCAGCTCGCCGAGGGCGCCGTCGGCGTTCGCGCCGTCGGGGCCGAGGTTCTTGCCGATGTCGGTGAGCGACTCGTACATCTCGTCGATCTCGACGGGGACGGCGGTGCGGTCGGGCTCCAGGACGGTGCCGGATGCCAGCGTGGGCCCGCCGCGGTCGGGCTCGGTGAGCTGCACGAACCGGTCGCTCACGAGCGTGGGCGCGACGACGACGGCAGCTGTCTGCGCACCGACCTCCTGGCCGCGGTCCAGCTCCATGGAGACCCGGACGACGGCGCCGTCGGGCTCGACGTCGGTGACCGTGCCGACGGGAACGCCGAGCACCTGCACGTCCGAGCCCGGGTAGAGGCCGACGGTGGACTCGAACAGCGCTTCCAGCTCGGTGCCCGGGCGCTGGGTGAGGTACCAGGTGAGGCCGCCGGCGACGAGCGCCGTCGCCGCCACTGCTCCGACGATCTTGGTGGGGGTTCTCATCGCTTGCCTCCCGGGAAGCAGTTGCGCTCGACCTCACGCTCGAGGACCGGCCGTTGCATGCCGTCCTCCTCGTGGAACAGGCCGCACACGTAGGAGTCGATCCAGCGGCCGCTGCCCAACGCGCTGGTGACGTTGCGGTAGTAGGGGCCGATGAGGGCGACGGCCTTCTCGAGGTTGTCCTGGTTGCGCTGCAGGATCGCGGACAGCTCGTCGAGCCGGGCCAGGGCGGGCCTGAGCTGCTTCTCGTTGTCGTGGACGAGTCCGCGCAGCTGCACGCCGAGCCGCCGGGTGCCCTGCAGGAGGGAGCGCACGGTCTCGCGGCGGTTCTCCAGCTCGCTCAGCAGCGAGCTGCCCTGCGTGATGATCCCCTCGATCTCGGCGTTGCGGTCCTTCAGGGTCCCGCTGACCTCGGCGGTGGCCTCCAGCAGGGCGGCGAGCTCCTCGTCGCGGGTGGAGATGGTGCGTGAGAGCGACGTCAGGCCGTCGACCATCTCCCGCACGGACTCCGGGGTGTCCTCGAAGGCGTCGCTGAGCACCTCGAAGGACTCCTCCATCTGCTCGGTGTCGATCTCGGTGATGGTGGAGGAGAGGTCGGAGAAGGCGGCGTTGACGTCGTAGGGCGTGGTGGTGCGCGAGACGGGGATGGCGGTCTCCAGCTCGCCACGACCCTGGGGCTCCAGGGAGAGGAACTTCTGGCCCAGCAGCGTCTTGACCTTGACGGCAGCGCGGGTCTGGTCGCCCAGCTCCACGCCCTTGGCGCGGAACTGCACCACGACGGTCTCCTGCTCGAGCGAGATGTCGCTGACCTCTCCGACCTTGACGCCGGCGACGCGGACCTCGTTGCCGGGCTTGAGGCCGCCGGACTCGGCGAGGTGGGCGGTGTGCTTGGCGCCGCCGCCGATGACAGGCAGGGCGTTGGCGTTGAACGTGAGCGCGAAGATCAGGACCATCGCCACCAGTCCGAGGACGGCGATGACGACCTTGTTGCGCTCGGCGAACGCGGTGGGGAACCTGGACATCAGCGGCACCTCCCGGCGGGGTTCTGCGCCCCGAGCTCACCGAGGTAGCCCTCGGGGTGCGGGATGGCCCCGTCGAGGGAGCACAGGTAGAAGTTGAACCAGGAGCCGTAGGAGGCCAGCCGGCCGATCCGGTCGAGCTTGACCGGCAGGGTCTGGAAGAGCTCCTCGAGCACCGGTTCGGCGTCGCTGAGGTTCTTGGACAGGTCGCCGAGGGACTTGATGGAGCCCTTGAGGGGCGCGCGGCCCTCCTCCAGCAGCTCGGAGACGCTCACGGTGAGCCGTCCCATGCCGTCGAGGGTGTTGCCGATGGTCTCGCGGTCCTCGGCGAGGCCGCTGACCAGTGCGTCGAGCGTGATCAGGGTGGTGTCCAGCTGATCGGAACGGCTGTTGATGGTCTGCAGCACCGAGGACAGGCTGGTGATCAGCTCGTCGATGACCTGCTCCTTGTCCGCGAGCGTCGAGGTGAGGCTGGCAGTGCTGGAGATCAGGTTCTCCACGGTGGCGCCCTCCCCCTGGAAGACGGAGATGATCTGGGCGCTGAGGTTGTTGACGTCCTCGGGGTCGAGGAACTTCAGCAATGGCTGGAACCCGTTGAACAGCACCGTGAGGTCGAGCGCGGGGCGGGTCTGCTCGATGCCGAACGTGGCGCCTTCCTCCAGCTCCGGTCCGGGCAGATCGGCGGGCTCCAGGGAGATGTAGCGCTGGCCGACGAGGTTGCGGAACCGCAGCTCCGGCGTGGTGCCTGCCCGCATGGGTGTGGAGGTGCTGACGGTGAAGTCGACCTCGGCGTCGTTGTCCTCGGAGACCGCGATCGATGAGACGGTGCCCACCTTGACGCCGGCCATGCGGACGTCGTCGCCGCGGTTGAGGCTGGTGGCGTCGCTGAAGTGCGCAGTGTAGGTCCGCGAGCTGCCGGGCACGTCGTTGCGGATGACCGAGGCCAGCAGTGCGGTGGCCAGGATGGTGACGGTGGCGAAGGCGACACTCTTGACGATCAGTGACTTCATCGCACTGTCACCTCCGCTCCGCGCAGGGTGGGGCCGACCAGCAGGCTTCCCCAGCTGGGGTAGTCGTCGGGGTCGACGCCCTGGGCCGATCCCTCGATCTCGGCGATGAGCCGGTTCTCAGCCGGGGAGTTGGCGTCGCCGAGGTTGTCCGTCCCGTCGGCCTGCTGGCGCAGCAGCTGCGACGGCGGGGGCTGGATCTGCTCGGGCGGCTCCTCACCGGCGGGAGTGCCGGGCTGTGGGCCGCCGTCGGCACCGGCGGACGACGAGGTGGTGGCGGCCGAGGCCGGGCGGGCGCCGGTGCGTCCGGTGACGTAGGGGCAGCGGGCCTTGCCGCCGGTGGCGAACCTGGGCCGGTCACGGCCGGGCACGTACTTGCCGCGCGACTCGGTGATCTGCAGGGAGACGTGGACTCCCGGCTCGGCCGTGCCGGCGCCAAGCACCTTGTCCATCTCGGGGATGAAGTCCCGAGCGGCGCGGAACATGCACGGGAACTGGTTGGCGTACGGACGGGCGGCGCCGAGGGCGGCGCGGGACTCGCGGGAGAGCACGATGATGGTGCGTTGGTTCCTGGAGACCCAGCCCTCGGTGGTGTCCGCCGAGCCGATGACCCGCGCGTAGGCCTGCGACAGCTGGCTGCGCTGGTCGACGAGCGTGCGCGACGTCGTGGTCATCGTGTCCAAGGCCTCCAGGAGGTCGGGGGCGGCGTCGGAGTAGACCTCGGTGACCTCGGCCAGCTTGGCGAAGTCCTCGGCCATCTGCGGCACCTCCGGGTTGAGCTTGGTCAGGTACTCGCCGGCGTCGCCGAGCGTGTCGCCGATCTGCTCGCCCTGTCCGCGTAGGGCGGTGGACAGCTCGCCGAGGGTGGCGGCGAGCTTCTCGGGCTGGATGGACTGCAGCAGCGGCAACAGCTCGTCGAAGAGCTCCTCCAGCTCCACTGCCTCATCGGAGCGGTCCTGGTGGATGTGGTCACCTGCGGACAGGCCGCCGCCGGTGGAGGCCAGGGGCGTGACCAGGGAGACATACCGCTCCCCGAACAGGGTCTTGGGCAGCAGCCGGGCGGTGGTCTCGGGCGGCAGCTCGTCGGCGGTGGCGGGCTTCAGGGCCAGCGTGAGGGTGGCGCCGCCCGGCGCGGAGTCGATCCCGGAGACTTCTCCCACGGGGACGCCGTTGAGCTTCACGTCGGAGCCGGTCTGCAGGGCGTTGCCGAGGGTGCCCGTGCTGAGCTTGACGTCCACGCTGGAGACGAACGCCTTGTTGTAGACCAGCACGGCCACGAGCACGAGCAGCGCGGCGACGCCGAGGTAGACCAGCCCCAGCGCGAGGTCGGAGATCTTGGTGCCTGGCTTCATCCGGCGATCCTCACGGTGGTCGTGGTGCCCCACAGCGCCATGGACATGACGAGGTCCAGCACCGCGACGGTGACGATGCTGCGTCGCACGGCGGCGCCGACGGCCCGGCCGACGCCTGCTGGTCCGCCCGTGGCGGAGTAGCCGAGGCGGCAGTGGATCAGGATGATCAGCACGGCGAAGACCATGACCTTCAGGAACGACAGCAGGATGTCGATGGGTGGCAGGAACAGGTTGAAGTAGTGGTCGTAGGTGCCGGCGGACTGGCCGTGGATGTACACCGTGACCAGGCGTGAGCCGGCGTAGGAGGTCAGCAGGCCGATGACGTACAGCGGGATGATCGCGATGAACCCGGCGATGACGCGCGTGGTGACGAGGAAGTTGACGCTTGGCACCGCCATGACGGTGAGGGCGTCGACCTCCTCGTTGATGCGCATGGCACCCAGCTGGGCGGTGAATCCGGCGCCGACGGTGGCCGAGAGCGCGAGGGCGGCGACCAGCGGAGCGATCTCGCGGGTGTTGAAGTAGGCGGAGATGAACCCGTTGAGGGTGGCGGTGCCGATCTGGTCCAGCGCGGCGTATCCCTGCATGCCGACGACGCCGCCGACGAACAGCGTCATGCCGAGCATCACGCCGATGGTGCCACCGATGACGGCGAGGGCGCCGGTGCCGAAGGAGACTTCCGAGAGCAGCCGGACGATGTCGCGCGGGTAGTGCTTGAGCGTCGACGGGATGGCGCCGAGGACCTGGCCGTAGAAGCGCAGCTCCTGTCCGAGGTCGGCCAGCCCGGCCACCGGGCGGTCGAACCAGCGCGGCTTGCGCGGCGGCGGCAGCTTGCGCCGGGGCTGCGGCGTTGCGCCGGGGTCGATGGTGGCGGTCATGTCAGGCCCCCTTGCCCGGCACCAGCTGCAGGTACAGCGTGGTGATGACGAAGTTGACGAAGAACAGCAGCAGGAAGGTCACAACCACCGACTGGTTGACGGAGTCGCCGACGCCCTTGGGTCCGGGCGCGGTGTTGAGCCCACGGTGGCAGGCGATGATGCCGGCGAGGAACCCGAAGACGACGGCCTTGAGCTCGCCGACCCACAGGTCGGACATCTGCGCGAGCGCTGTGAAGCTGGCGAGGTAGGCGCCCGGCGTTCCGCCCTGGACGATGACGTTGAAGAAGTAGCCGCCGACGACGCCGACCACGGAGACCAGGCCGTTGAGCAGGACGGCAGCGCCGATGCAGGCGAGCACGCGGGGCACCACGAGGCGTTGGACGGGTGAGACGCCCATGACCTTCATGGCGTCGATCTCGTCGCGGATGGTGCGTGAGCCGAGGTCGGCGCAGATGGCCGCACCTCCGGCTCCGGCGACCACGAGCGTGGTGACGATGGGGGCGGCCTGCTGCACGACGGCCAGGACGCTGGCGGCGCCGGTGAAGGACTGTGCGCCCACCTGGACGGTCAGGGTGCCGAGCTGTAGCGCGATGACAGCGCCGAAGGGGATGGCCACCAGCAGGGCGGGAAGCCAGGAGACGCTGACGACGAACCAGAACTGCTCGAGCGTCTCGCGCGCGGCGAACGGCCGGCGGAACGTGGCCCGGGTGGTGTCCAGTGAGAGCGCGAAGACGTCGCCGGTGGAGTCGAGGGCGCGGGCGACGGGGTTGCGACGGGGTACCGGCGGGGCCGGCTCACGCTCGTCGTCGTCGGCGACGTAGAGCGGGGCGCCCCCGGAGGCGACGCGCTCACGATGCCGGGCCGACGACGGACGGACGGCGCCGCTGCGCGGGCTGAGCTGGCGCGGCAGCACCTCGATGGCGCGGGCGCCGGCGTGCCGGGAGGCCACGCTGACGCCGCCGGGCCCGTGCTCGGGCCCATAGTCCGGCAGAGAGAGGTCGATGGGGTCGGAGAGCCGGTGGTCGGTCTCCTCGCTCATGCCGATGGGGCCTTCGGGGTCGCCGCTCATGAACTGGCTGACCACGGGGTGGTCGGTGAGCAGGAACTCCTCGCGGGGACCGAACATCACCAGCTCGCGGCGGTACAGCATGCCGAGGTTGTCCGGCATGGTGCGGGCCAGCTCGATGTTGTGGGTGACCACGAGCATCGTGGCGTCGGTGGCGGTGTTCACCTCCACGAGCAGCTGGGCCAGGTTGGAGGTGCGGACGGGGTCGAGCCCGGAGTCCGGCTCGTCGATGAGGATGATCTCGGGGTCGGTGACGAGGGATCGGGCGAGGCCGGCGCGCTTCTTCATGCCGCCGGAGATCTCGCCGGGCAGCTTCTGCTCGGTGCCCAGCAGCCCCACCATGTCGAGCTTCTCCATGACGATGTCGCGGATCTCGCTCTCGCTCTTCTTGGTGTGCTCGCGCAGCGGGAAGGCGACGTTGTCGTAGACGTCCATGGAGCCGAAGAGGGCACCGTCCTGGAACAGCACGCCGAACTTCTTGCGCAGCTGCAGGCGCTGGGACTCCTTGGCGGCCACCATGTCGACGCCGTCGATGAGGATCTCGCCGTGCTCCGGCTCCACGATGCCCATGAGCGACTTGAGGAAGACCGACTTGCCGGTGCCCGACGGGCCCAGGAGGGCGGTGATCTCGCCCGGAGGCAGCGCGAGCGAGACGTCGTGCCAGATGTTCTGTCGGCCGTAGGTCTTGCTCAGCCCGTTGACCTCGACGCTTCCGCCCATGGGGACGTCCCTCCCGCTCGATGATGGTTGGCGGCGCCGTCCCGCCCCCTCGGTGGGCCGGCGCCTTCGCTGAAGGTAGGTGTGGTCCGGGTCACGGCGGAACGAGCAGGTCCCTGGAGGAGGCAACTTAACCTTTTCGTAATATTCGTTTGTCGCGCACATCACAAGTTCTGTTCTTCCTAGGCGTGGCCCGCCCTCGTGGGCTTGCCGACGGCCCCCTTGCCATGGCTTCATCGATGCTGTCGCCCCCTCATCGACGTTTGTTCGGCCTGTGCGTCAGGCAGGCCTGGAGGGAGCCCAGATGACCGTCGTCGACCTCACCGCGCACCGGGCGAGCGCGGAGCGCATTCTCACGCCCCAGGCGTTGCCAGAGAGCTGTTTGGAGGTGCTGCGCGACCGGATCGACCGTGCGGTGCGCGCCGCCAGCGACACCGACCGCGTGGAGGACGTGCTGCTGTCGCGCGTCCTGCGCGAGTCGGTGGACGCTTTCATCACCAGCGGTGGCGACCCCCAGGCCGCAGCAGAGCTCGTGGCGCCGTGGCTGGAGCGCATCGGGGAGCGGCAGGCCCGCCTCGGCGCCGACGTCGAGTCCCTGGCCGATGCATTCCGTTGCGCCCAGAGTGCGGCCCAGAAGGGACTGCGCGACGCCGTGGGGCGCGTGCTGGTGGGCGACCCCCTGACGGCGGTGCGCGAAGCGCTCATGGCCTACGTCTCCCTGCTCTACCGTCACGCCCGCACCGGCATGGAGCGTGTCCAGGCGATGGCCGAGATGAGCGAGGCCGAGAAGACCGACCGACTGCGGAAGGCAGCCTTCGAGCGGACGTCGAACACGGCTCTGCGGGATCTCGCGGCGGCCGCCGGGCTGCCACTCAACGCCTGGTACGTCGCAGTGGTGTGCGTGGAAGGTGACGTGCCACCTCAGCTGCGCGACCACCCCCGGACGCTCGCCCACGCATCAGAACCGGAGGTGCTGGTGCCGTCGACGTGGACGTCGTCGAGGATCGCCGGGATGTTGGAGAACCAGGCGGTCAGCGGACCAGCGGCCGCTCTCGCCGACGCGGCGGACGCCGTGATGCTGGCTCGCCGAGCGGCGACGTTGCTCCGGGACGCACAGGTCAGCGACGAACGACGCCTGGTGCCCTGCACCGACCTGCTGGGAGAGCTCCTCATCAGCACCGACTCGCTCCTGACCGAGCTCATCGGTCAGAAGCATCTGGGGCCGCTGGAGGAGATGCGTCCGTCGCGCCGACTGAACCTGGCCAAGACTGTCCTGCACTGGCTCGAGCGGGGCGTCACGGCCAACCAGCTGGCTCGTGACCTGGGCATCCCACCGCAAACGGTGCACAGTCGCCTGAAGGCAGCCAAGGCGACGTTCGGTGACGCGCTCGACGACCCGACCCAGCGCCTGGAGCTGATCGTCGCACTGCGCACCGCCATCGCCCGCTGGCACGAGAGCGACTGAGGCCCACGGCCACGCCTCGCCGCCGCAGCCCGGGCCCGGTTGGCGCGGCCGGCGTCAGCACGGTTGTCCACAACGACACACAGGGGCGATAGTCATCGTCGGCCCTCGTCCGTATATTGCTGGCCCAGTGAGTCGAGATCGGGCAGACTGAGAGAGTGATCGTGGTGGAGCAGCAGACCTGGATGACCCTCGTGGGGTGTGCCAGCCTGGCCGTCGCGCTCGCCGCCTACCTCGCCGTCATCTTCCGCCACCTCCGGGACGACATCTCCAAGCTACGCACCGAGCTCAAGGACGACACTGCCCAGCTACGCACCGAGCTCAAGGACGACACCGCCCAGCTACGCACCGAGCTCAGGGCAGACCTCGGCTCCATTGACGCGCGGCTGATCTCGCTGGAGAACCGCACCTACGATATCTCCAGCCGGCTGCCCGCTGCCCCCGTCACCAAGCCCTGACCTCGCGCCACACGAACAGGGAACGAAACACTCCCGGACAGCGCTGAGGCCGGCTCCCGCCCTTGGCGGGGGGTCCGGCCTCCACTTCCCAATCCCCCTCGGGGGCGGGCAATACCCTCACTCTAGCACCGGTCATCGACATCCGACCCGTTGTCCACAGACGCAGGCGACAGGCCTCGTCCCACCCTCGACATCCTCCTACCGTGACGCTCATGACCTGGGGAACGCACGCATGGATCGATGAATCAGCAGACGTCGGCGGATACAGCCCAGGCTTCTACGTCCTCGCGGCCACGATCAGCGACATCCCACGTTCACAGGCCATCCGCAGCACACTGCGCAGTCTGGTCTTCCCAGGCCAGCACCGGATTCACTGGCGTGACGAGACCCCTCGACGCCGTCATCATCTTGCCGGAGCCATCGCCGACCTCGATCTGACCCATGTCGTCGCCATCGCCCCGGCCGATGCCAGCAAGCAGGAACGTGCCCGGCGCAAGTGCCTCCAGCGACTGCTGTATGAAGTCCATCAGTACGGCGTCACCCGGGTCTGGCTCGAATCACGCCAGGACGCTCTGGATCACCGCGACCGCGAGATGGTCGCCGCGCTCCACAGCACTCGTGCCGTCCCACGATCGCTGACGGTCGACTTCGCCCGACCGCTCGACGAGCCCATGCTGTGGCTCCCCGACGTCGTCGCCGGAATGACCACCGCTGACGAACGCACGGGGACACCAACGTGGACGGCAGGCCTCGGCCCCGCCTACCGACGCATCCGACTCTGACCGGAATCGAACGCCTCGGACAGCGATGCAGCCAGCTCCCGCCACTGGCGGACGCTCCAGTCGACCGGGCATCTGATCGCTTCGTCCGAAGGACGGTACGTACGTGCTGGACATCTCGGGGCGCCGTACCGACCTCCCTGCACGAACCGCAACGAAACGAGGTGGGGCCGCGTCGTGGCGACCGCCAGAACGGCCCCGCCTCGCAGTGGAGACGGGGCCGCCCGGTGTGCACCGACTGGTGGAAGGAAGGAGGGTGACCAGCCTGGAGCACTCCCGGGACGCTGCCTCTGGGCGGCGACCCGGAAGGTCGTGGCTCAGCCGGCGCCTCGCCGCCTGAGCGTGGGCAGCAGGAGCACGGATCCGGCGAGGATCATCGCGATGCCGAGAGCCCACAGCGCGACCGAGGCCGGGGAACCGGCGTTCGGGAGCACTGCGCCCAGGGCGCCGCCGGGGCCGGAGCCGCCGACGGTGTCCGCGACGATCGTGATGGTGTCCCAACCGATCAGCTGGCCGTCGGCGTCGTAGACCGCGAGGCGATGCTCGCCGGGCTCGACGTCGTAGGGCAGCGCCACCCGGATGGTGCCGTCATCGGCGACGGTGAACGTGCCCAGGTTGCGCGGCGTGGAGAACAGCCACACACCGACCTCATCACCCGCATAGTCCTCACCGACCATGACGTCGAGGGTTTCGCCGGGCCGGAACGGACCGTCGCCGAGCACCTGGATGGCGCCTTCCTTGTCCTCGCTCGGCTCCTCGGGATCACCGGGGCCACCCGGGCCTCCAGGTCCGCCGGGTCCTCCGGGCTCGGCCGCGACAGCGGCCGTGGCCTCGGAGACGGACTCGACCGACTCCGAGCCACGAATGGCGATGGAGGCAAAGGTGATGCGAGCGCCCTCGTGCTGCTCGGTCAGCTCCAGTGTCAGCCCGGTCTGGCCGTTGATGGGCTCACCGTCGGCGCGCCACTCGTGACGGACGGCGTCGGGATCTCCGGCGAACTCCGCCGGGGTGCCGGTGAGCGTCTCACCGACGGCCGCAGTACCGGAGATGGTCGGCGGTGACGTCGCGGCGAGCGTCGCGATCACGGGGCCGACCGCCTCGGACGTGGAGTCCAGCGAGTTGCCGCCGCGGGTCGCGGTGGACCGGAAGGCGATCATCGCGCCGGCGTGGCCGTCGGTGAGCTCCAGCGTGGTGCCGGTGGCGCCACTGATCGGCTCGCCATCGGCCAGCCACCGGTTGGTGACCTCGTCGACGTCGCCGTCGAACTCCGCTGGGGTGCCGGTGAGCGTCTCGCCCACCTTGGGTGTGCCGGCGACGGCTGCTGGCGCAGTCACGCTGATCGGGATGTCGGCCCGCTGGACGGGTCCGACCGCCTCGGACGTGGAGACCACGGGGTCGTCGTCGGCACGGGTGCCGGTGGACCGGAAGGCGATCTCCGCCCCCTCGTGCTCCTCGGTCAGCTCCAGGCTGGTGCCGGTGGCGCCGTCGATGGGCTCACCATCGGCGAGCCACTGGTTGGCGACGTCGGCCGCAGAGTCGTTGAACGTCGCCGGGGTTCCGGTGAGTGTCTGCCCGACTTGGGGCGTGCCGCTGATGGTGGCCTCGGCGACCACAGCAAGCGGCGGGGCGTTGATCGGGCCGATGGAGTTGGAGGGCGAGGTCGTGACTGCCTGCACACCCGATGCCGTCGTGCCCGTCTGGCGCAGCGTGATCTCCGCCCCCACCTGTTCGGTGGTCACCGTGAATGTCTCGGCTGTGGCGCCGTCGATGACTTCGCCGTCGGCGAACCACTGGTTGGTGATCGTCAGTTCCGCATCAGCAGGCAAGAACCGACCCGCTGTCTGGATCGACAGCTCGGCTCCGACCTCAGCGTCGCCTGTGACCACCGGCGCGAATGTCGGTGGCGAGACCACCAGCTGCTCCACCGGACCCACCGGTTCCGATGTGGCGACCAGCTCTTGCCCCTCGACAATCGCGGTCTGGGTGGCGAAGACGAGCCGACCCACCGCGGTCCCAGGCACTGTGAACTCCAGGCCCTGGACCCATCGCGGATCAGTGATCTCCACCGGCTCGGCGCCATCGTCCGTGTCCTGCGTGAACCACTGCGTCACCACGTCGTCGTCCGGCTCGGCGGAGAACTCCGCCGGTGTCAACACCAAGACCCGCGACGGCACCGGATCACCACTGATCACCGGATCGGAGACCACTGACGCCGGCGCGGTCTGGATGGGACCGATGGCGTTGGAGGGCGGCGACTGCACCGACTGCAGGCCCGAGTCGCTGGACCCGGTCTGGCGCACCGTGATATTCGCACCGACTTGATCGGCCGTCACGGTGAAGGTCGCGTCGGTTGCGCCGTCAATCGCCTCATCATCAGCGAACCATTGATGTGTCACCGCCGCCGGCGGCGCATCGGGCCGCCACGGCGTCTGGGTGGAGACCGACAGCTCAGCGCCCACCTGTGGGTCTCCAGCGATCGCCGGAGCACCGAACGCCGCGATCAGCGGCTCCACCGGGCCCACTCCCTCGGCAGTGGCAACCAACTCCTCCCCCTCGACTGTCGCCGTCTGAGTGGCGGTGATCATCTGCCCCTCCTGGGCGTTGGACAACCGCAGTGATGTCGGAGTGGCGACGGCGCCGGTGAGCTCTTCACCATCGGCGAACCAGCGGGTCTCCACCTCACCGTCGGGCTCGTCGGAGAACTCCGCCGCCGCCAATGTGAGCGTCCGCGACGGGACCGGATCTCCGCTGATCACCGGGTCGGTGACCACCGAAGGACCGTCGCCGATGGGCTCGTCGGAGACGATGGCGATGTTGCGCGATGAGCCCCGGTACGCGGCCTCGACGCGCTGTCCCGCAGTCTGTGGCACCTCGGTCGAGAACGTCTGGCTGCTACGGACTTGGCGCAGTGTGCCGCTGGCGCCGATCACCCATGAGTAACCGGTTCCCATGCTGACATCGACGATGGGCTCGCCGAGATCGACGACTTCTGTGGAGTAGTTGGTGCCCCAGCGTTGGATGCTACGGCCGTCGTTCCTGACCACTCCGGCGCCGGTCGAGGTGGCGAAGACCCGCTGCGCTTCGCCCTGGACCGCATCAGGCACATCGGTCTGGCCGTTGTTGTTGGCGCCCCAGGACACCACGGTGCCGTCGGCCTTGACCGCGTGCATGGTGTCGTTGCCGGCGGCGATGTCCACCACGTCGCTCAGTCCGGCGGGCACCGTGGTGGCTCCCGCGTTGGAGTTGCCCCACACCCGCACGGTGCCGTCCTCCAGGAGGGCCGCCACGATGAGCTGGCCCGCGGACACCTTGGCGACGCCTGACAGTCCGTCGGGGACGTTGAGGCCCCCTTGGGAGTTGTCGCCCCACGCCCGAACGGTTCCGTCGGTGCGGAGCGCGATGGCAGCGAAGGTGCCGGCGGAGATGGAGTCGACCTCGCCGAGGTCGCTCGGGATGTTCTGCCACACGGGGTTGGCATTGCCCCAGCCGGCCAGCTCGCCGTCGGTCGTCATGGCGAGGGCATAGGTGTCCTGGGCCCACATACCGACGACGTCCTCGCCGGAGGTGGCAGCGGGTTCCCCGATGGTTTCCTCATGGCCCTTGAGGGTGGCGTTACCACCCCAGGTCAGAACGGTGCCGGCCTGATCGACTGGCAAGGGCTTGCCGGCCACGGAGGCACCGGCCACGGCTCCCAGGCCACCGAGCACCAGCCCCACGGCCAAGGCGATGCTCGTGGCGCGGCGCCCACTGGACTTAAGTGCGGAGATCGTGATCATCGTCCTCTTCTGTCGTCAATCGTCAAGAGGCGATACCGCGCCCCCGCGGCGGCTCGCTGACCTGAGCCTGACATCGGTTGCCGTACCTGTGGGGCCCGACCGGAGAATCGACTCTCCAGTTCGGATGTCCGTATGAAGAGGGGAGCGCCCATGCAGGGCAGAGAGGTTCGACCGACCCAGATGGTCAGTCGATGACGGGGCCCAGCGTCGGCAAGCACGTCGTAGACAAGCGCCGAACACCACGGGGCGCCCTCCTTCACCCAAGGGCTTCTGCATGAACCTCAGTCTTGGGGGGGCGGCGGTATGATCCCGGGCGGAAGCGGCGGCAGTTGCTCACCGTCCGGGAACTCGCCGGGACCGCCAGTGTTGCAACGACTCTCATCGATCGGAACACTGACGATGTTGGTGAAGCAGGGGGCAGTGACCAGGCCCTGAACAATCCTGACAGGCATTTGCGCGCCAGCGGCCATCGCGTTCACGAGCGGACTGACGTCCTCGCCGCCAGTGCCACAGTCTCGGAAGTCGCCGATGCTGATCGTGCCGTGGAGCAGACCACCGCGTGCCGGGCTGTAGTGTCCTTCAGGAACGCCAGTAGAGGTCGATTCGTAGCCGCTGCCGGCGACCGACAGCTCGGCCGGGCTGGCGGTGCGACACGCGTCTCCGACGTCGACCGGTACGCGGTCGGCGCGAAGGTCGGACAGGCGGACGGTCAGTCGCCCCGTGCCCACCGAGTCGCTGACCTGGACAGGTGAGGGGTTGTAGTCGTCCGCGTCGAGCCGAATGCCATACGGAAGCCCGTTCTCGTCCGTCGTGAGGCTGAGGTGAAGGGTCGCCTCCACCGGGATGGAGCCAAAGGCCAACGTCCTGACACGTTGAGGAGGAAAGTGCGTGAACTCACTGCCGAACCGCCGTAGCTCGGAGATGTCTGCTGGCGGCGATCCCGGGTCGTCACCCTCGAAGTTCACTGGATACGCCAACGCCTTGACGGCGCTCTTCTGGAAGCGCACGTCGGAACGGTCGTTGACGCACCGCTCGGAATCTTCACCGAAGACGCGGTGGCAGGTGGCAAGGTTCCTCTCCAGGTTGATGATGGCGGTATCGGCGGTCACCTTGAGGTCGACCATCCGGATCCACTGCCTCGCCGGCGCGACGTGGGCGACGTTGGTGGTATAGCTCGACACGAGCGGAGTGCCTGGTTGTCCCATCTGCTTCATGGTCGGCATGGGCAGGTTGGGGAACATGTCGTCCGGAACCTGCTCACCGTTGGCCGAAGGCATGGCCATGAGCCCGGCTCCCAGCGCCAGGACTGCCAGCACGCGCGTCAGACGTCGTCCACCCATGGGGTGATGGTGCCACGGCAGACGCTCAGCCGAGCCGGATCACGCGCAGGCAGCCGCCGAGTTCGGACGGACATCCGAACTCGGCATTCGATCCGGCCCAGACACGCCGCACATCGCGAACGTCGGTCCACCAGGAGACGGCGCGCGACCGCCGTGCGACCCGCTCCAAGAGGACACATGACCCGACCTCGACACCGCTACGTGGGCGGTTGAGGGCTACTTCATACATCCATCCGAGCTCAGGCACAACATAGTGGGCAACGGCGTTTCAGGCCTTCTCAAGGCAGTACAACGGATGTCAGCGGCCGGGAAAGGCCCGGCCACGCACCGAGGGAGATCCTCATGAAGTTCCCCAGAAAATCACTCGCCGCGGCCGGTGCGGCTGCACTGGTCATGGTGGCCGGCGCCGCCTACGCCGGACCTCCGTGGACGGTCTCGGTGGGCGGAGACAGCACCGGCTCACCGGCCAGCTACACCGCCGAGACGATCGGCGCGTCGCCCCAGATCGAGTTCACCGTGCCGGGCCTGAACCTCGGCTGTGACAGTGGCACGGCCGAAGGCGTCATCATCCCGGGACCGACGAGCGGCAAGGCCGGCGAGATCGCCGACACGGAGTTCATCGACTGCATCGGCCCGCTCGACATCGATCTGGAGGTGACCCAGAACGCCACCTGGGACATCGAGATCACAGGCGACAACGTTGGCGGCGTGACCCCCGGAGCGATCACCAACGTCGACGCCAGCGTGTCCAACCCAGACGGCCTGTGCTCGTTCGACGTCACCGGCGAGGTCGGCGGGGCGTTCGACGAGAACACCCAGCAGCTGAGCGTCAGCGGCGGCGGACTCACCGTCTCCAACGTCGACCAGTGCTTCGGACTGATCCTCAACGGCGATCCGGCCACGTTCGACGGCACCTACCAGCTGGCGGACATCGACACAGTCACCATCGCCAACTGAGCTAGGGAGCGAGCGTGGGGTGCGGAGTAAGAGACGTACTCCGCACCCCCACATCGCCCCCAGTCTTCCACCACCACCCCCCGACACACCTGAGAACCTGGAAAGAAGCCAGCACATGAAGAAGACCCCCCGCCTCCTGGCCGCCGCCGGCGCAGCCGCCGCCCTGGCCCTGGTCCCCACCAGCGCCAACGCCGCACCCCTGGACATCGACTACGACGCCACCGGCCACACCGTCATCGCCAGCACCGGCTCGACGATCGAGATCGCGCCCACCACGCTGTCGACTACCGTCGACTCCGCGGGTGGCCCTGGCTCGCTCACCGGGACGCTGCCTCTCGCGCCGTCGAGCGTGGAGTTCAAGGCGCTCGGGTTCGCGCCCATCAAGGCCACTGTCAGCTACGACGAGGCCGCGCCCGTGACCGGCCAGCTCGTGCGTGACGGCGCCCTCACCCGGGTGGAGTCCACCGCGTCCTACTACATCAAGCTGTCCAACGTGCGCGTCGCAGGGATCCCCGCGTTCGTCGGCAACAACTGCCGGACGGCCGAGCCAGTGCAGATCCCGGCCAACACGCCCGCCGGCGAAACCTTCAACATCGTCTCCGGCGGCACCCTGGCCGGAGAGTTCAGCATCGGCGACTTCCAGAACTGCCGGCTCACCACCGGGATGATCAACCTGCTGATCCCCGGTGACGGCAACACCGCCGAGATCGAGGTGAGCAACGGCCGCATCCGCTAGCCACTCTTGCCCACGGGGCCCGGACGCCTGTGCGTCCGGGCCCCGTGCTGCGTTCTGAGGCCGATGTCCGTGGGCACCCCTACCGTGGTGATCATGGAACCAGCGGAATGGCGTCATGCCAGAAGCCCAACATGTTGGGCTGACTTCATTGGGCCTCAGCACGAGGCTCAGATGCATGACGTCGACCGAGCGCAGGCAAGGACTGCGCGACGTCTCCGCCGTTCTCGGCCAGCGGGTCCGCAAGCGCCGCGAGGCCCTCGGCCTCAGCCAGGAGGAGCTCGCACACCGCAGCGGCCTCAGCCGCAACCAGGTGCAGAACCTGGAGAAGAACCGCAACAACTCTCGCGACGCGAACGGCCGCACCGGGCCGGCCAACCCGCGCCTGGACACCCTCTGGTCGATCGCCACCACACTGGAGATCACAGTCTCGGAGCTGCTGGACGGCATCGACCGCCCCTGAGCGTCCTCGGCTGGCATGCGGAACCATCCACCGTCGTGCCGGTGGCCCTTGCCCTCGTCCACAGACTCCGGCCGACGTGATGGCCGCCCGCTCACCCGGGCCCTACGTTGCTGGTCAACCCACCGAGCACCAGGCCCACTGAAGACGTGATCACCGTGGACATCAGCGACTGGGCAGCCATGGCCGCCATCCTCGGCGTCGGCCTCACCCTGGGCACGATCCTGGTCAAGAAGTTCGACAAGCTCGACACCAAGATCGACCGGACGCGGGAGGAGCTGCGTGCCGATCTGAGCGACATCCGCAGCGGGATACGCGAGATCGAGCACCGCACCTACGACCTGCGCGGGCAGCCGCCCGCCGGCTGACACATCGATCGGGCGCGCGGCCGATGAGCACAGCACACACCGACCCGCCGCCGGTGATCGATTCCTGCACCCGGCCAGCCGGGACCCGCCTGCATCCACCCACACGAATCACCGAGGCGGGCCGCAGACTGCGGTCTGTGGGAACGCGGCACCTTCATACGGGCATCCGAACTCAGAAGACATCCGCCCACAGGGCTGCCCTGTGGGCGCACTATGGCCCTTGGCCATCAACTCTGGGGGCTGACCTTCGTCAGGCGTAGCGTGAGGCAGGACACGACGTTGAACCGGGGAGACCATGAGCGGCGTTCGGACAACAAGGGAATGCGCGATTCCGTGAGCGCCCTGCATGACGACCTCGGCCGCCCCGTCTCGGTCAGCCAGCTGGTGGCATCAGTACAACCACGCCTGCCGGACCTGGTCCGGACCATCACGGACAAGATCCAGCACAACGTCGGCGCATACGCCGGCCACTCCGCCGGACGCCGACGGCGCCTCATCGACATGGCCGTGGCCGGAGCCATCGAGCACTACCTGGAGCTGGTGCAGGACCCAGCAGCCTCCAGCCGGCGCGTGGACGAGCTGTTCCGACGCATGGGCCACGGCGAGGCCATGGACGGCCGCACCCTCGACGCCATGCAGGCGTCACTGCGGATCGCCACCCAGGACGCATGGAGGGAGATCAGTGCCGTCTCCGTCCAGCACGGGCTCGACGCCTCGGCCCTGGCCATGCTGGGCGACCTGTTGTTCACCTACATCGATCATCTGGACGCTCGAGCCGCCGAGGGATACGCCGGTGCGCAGCGGGCCATCGACCGTGACCGCGGCGCCGCGCGGGTCCAGCTGCTCGACGCCCTGCTGGCCGGAGCGCCGCCACGCGACGTGCAGCAGCACGCCACCAACGCGGTGTGGCCGCTGCCCCGACGGCTCGTGGTCGTGTGCGTCTCCTCCCCCGACGACGCCGCCCTGCCAGGCCTGGACCACCTCCCGGACACCTGCCTGACCCGCACCTCCAGCATCCCCGCCGTAGTGGTGTGCCCCGCCGACGCCGCACCGGCCATCGCCCAGTCCGTGCTTCGGCACAACCCCGACGTCCGGTGCAGCTTCAGCTGGGCGGTGCCGCCCGAGCAGGCCAGCGACGCGCTGCGATGGGCTGGACGTGCGCTCATCCTGGCCGACGAGGGCGTCGTGCCCGCCGAGCCCCTGCTCGACTGCACCGAGCACCGGACGCAGATCTGGCTGCACTCCGAACCCGCACTGCGCCAGCGCCTGTGCCAAGAGATGCTGGCACCGCTGCTGGCCGAGACCCCCAACTCCCGCGAGATCCTCTCCGAGACCCTGCTGGTGTGGCTGGAGACCCGCGACAGCGCCCCGGCGATCGCCGCCCGGCTCAGCGTCCACCCGCAGACGGTGCGCTACCGATGGAAGCGCATCAACGAGCTGTTCGGCGAGGACCTGCACGAGCCCGACTTCATCCTGCAGATCACGATGCTCCTCAAGGCCAGCGTCCCGCTGTGGAAGGCCGGCGACCAGAGCGACTTCGAGCGGTTCCACGAGGTGGTGGAGCCGTGAACGAACGCCAGCGAGTGAACAGTCAGCACGTCATGCGACCACGCCCCCACGGTGGATTGTTCAGGGACGTGATCGCGTGAGCGAGCACACCCTGGCGCCCCCGACGTCAACACCGTCCCCGACAGCGGCACCGACACCAGCCACCCGGCCGACGCGCAGCACGCTCGCCGCCCTCTCGTGGCCACTCGTCGCGATCAGCGCAGCCGTCGCTGCCTGCGGCATGGCCACCGTGCCGTCCGCGCAGCCACCGCAGTGGCCATGGGTGGCCGCAGGGCTCGCGGTCGTCGCGGCCCTCCTCGGGACACTTCCCGTGCACGCCGCAGCTGCCCGACGCCTCGCCCGCGGCCAGGTGGACGCTGCGGCGCTGGCCAGCCTCTGCCTCCTGGTGGGCGTCGGCGCCAGCATCGACGCCGCGGCGCGCGACGGCCGCGTCATGCTCGCGGTCGCCACCGCCATCTCCGCCGCCACCGTCAGCATCCTCACCCCGCTGCTGGTCACCAGCTTTCTGCCCACCCGTGCCTGGTACACCGGCTGCGTCGTCGTGCTGGCCCTCGGCGCCGCGGTCGCCTGGTGGGTGCTCGACGGTGCGGGCCCGGCACGCGACGTCCTGGTGGCGACGTTGCTCGCCTCGGCCCCCGCCGCGCACCTGGCGGCCGGACCGTGGGCACTCCACTCGGCCCGACACGCGGTCCGCGACCACGGCGTCACCCTTCCCGACCCCGACGTCCTGCCCCGCGCCGCCGGCATCGACGCCGTCGTGCTGGACAAGGACGGCACCCTGACCACCGGAGGCCTCACCGTCGTCTCCGTCGACGCGTTCGAGCGCGACCACGACCGCAACCTGCGCTGGTTCGCCGGAGCGTTGGAACACGCCAGCGGACACCGCGTCGGGCAGGCCATCGCCTCCCTCTCCGCCCGCGGACGTCTCAGCGCGGTGCACGAGGACGCCCACGGCATCCGCGGCTCGGTCGACCGGCACCCCGTGCGCGTCGGAGCACCGGACTGGATCGGCGTCTCCGCACCCGACACCATCTGGACCACCGTGGGCGTAGAGGTGGACGCCCGACCACTCGGGCTCATCACCGTGGCCGACGAGGTCCGCCCCCAGGCCGCCGACGCCGTGCAGACACTGCGCACGATGGGCGTCGGCATCACCGCCGTCTCCGCCGACCGGCCCCCACGCCTGCACGAGGTGGCTGCCGAGGCCGGCGTCGAGGACGTCGTCAGCCTCTCCCACCCAGAGGAGTCGGCCGACGTCGCCGACCGCCTGCGGCAGGAGGGCCACGAGGTGCTGACCTTGGGGCCGGGCGCCACCGGCGGCCTTGACGCCGACGACCTCGGCCTCCCCGACCACGACATCACCCGCGTCTCGCACGCCCTGCATGCCGCGCGCCGAGCCGTCACCTCCGCCACCGCCGCACGTCGGCTCGCGACCGCCGTCGGGCTGCTCGGCGTCACCGTGGTGGCCAGCGGAACCCTCGGAACCGCAGCGCCGCTGGCCGCTGCCCTCGGCGCCGCCGCCCTCACCGGAGTCACGCTCGCCATCGCGGGTCGCTGACACCGTTCATCCACACCGCCGCAGCAACCCGCGGGATGTCCACAGGCGCCTGCATCACAGCCGTGCCGATCAGCCCGTGCCTTTATCGTCTCTGGTGCCCGCACGAAGTATCAGGCACACTCGAGGAGTGATCACGATGGACATGGAGAGCTGGGCGCAGGCTGCCGCCGTGATCGCCGTCGTGCTGACAGGCTTCGGCATCCAATCTCGTGCCATCGGCAGGCTCGACCGCAAGATCGACGGCATCCACGGCAGGCTCGACCGCAAGATCGACGGCATCCACGGCGGGCTCGACCGCAAGATCGACGGTATCCACGGCGGGCTCGACCGCAAGATCGATGGCGTGCGTGACGAGCTTCGGGCAGAGATACGTGACGGCTTCGCCAAGACCGAGACTCGCCTGACCGCCATCGAGCAGCGCACCTACGACATCTCGCTGCGCCTGCCACCGGCCGCCAAGCCTCACACCGGCTGAAGGCCGGTTCCCAGGCCATCGACTCGACCCCGCCACTGCGACGAGGTTGTCCACACCTTCTCACCTTCGAGATGGTCTCACCGCCGACGCCTTGGCACACTGATCATCGCTCACGCATACTGCAGAGGTGATCACCATGAACGAGCCGCAGACCTGGACGATGATCATCGGCACGCTCGCGGCGTTCTTCACGATCACCGCCCTGGTGACCAGCTGGTTCACCCGCCTCATCAACGCCCGCTTCGACGCCGTCGATGCCCGCTTCGAAGGCATCGACAAGCGCTTCGAGGGGATCGACAAGCAGTTCGACTCGTTGCGCACCGAGATGAACGTGAAGTTCGAAGCCGTCGACACCAAGCTCACCCACCTCGACCGCGACGTGCAAGCCCTCACCAAACAGGTCTTCCACCGGCCCGAGTGACCCGCAGGGCCGGCCGCTGCCTCGGGGTTGTCCACACCCTCTCGCCTTCGCGGTGGTCTCACCGCTGACGCCTTGGCACACTGATCATCGCTCACGCATACTGCAGAGGTGATCACCATGAACGAGCCGCAGACCTGGACGATGATCATCGGCACGCTCGCGGCGTTCTTCACGATCACTGCCCTGGTGACCAGCTGGTTCACCCGCCTCATCAACGCCCGCTTCGACGCCGTGGATGCCCGCTTCGACTCAGTCCATGCCCGCTTCGAAGGCATCGACAAGCAGTTCGAGGGGATCGACAAGCGCTTCGAGGGGATCGACAAGCGCTTTGAGGGGATCGACAAACAGTTCGACGCGTTGCGCACCGAGATGAACGTGAAGTTCGAGGCCGTCGACACCAAGCTCACCCACCTTGACCGCGACGTGCAAGCCCTCACCAAACAGGTCTTCCACCGGCCCGAGTGACCGCGGCGTGGATACCCTGAGACCCTCACCAGGTGGTCTCTTCTGACCACGCCCTGAGCGTGCCTCGTCGCGGCGAGGCCAAGGCCGGGCACTCGCTCGCCGACCTCGAGGCCGGGCTGCACGTCACGGCCGTCGCGGGCCGCTGACCAGAACGAGCCCTGACAAACGCTGAGGCCGGCTCCCGCCTCCGGCGGGGGGTCCGGCCTCCACTTCCCAACCCCCGTGGGGGCGGGCGATGACTCAACTCAAGCACCGGCTGTGTACTCAGGTCCGTTGTCCACAGATCACACGACGGTGCCGTCGTCACCCGCGGTGGAGACCTAGCGTGACGACCCCATGACGGCAGGACTGCACGCATGGATCGATGAATCCGTCCACGTCAACGGGCCCAGCCTCTACGTCCTCGCCGCAGCGGTTCGCAGCACTAGGACCGGATCCGCTGGTTCTCGATCCGACGCTCCAGGCCCTCGATGCGACTGACGAGACGCTCCTGTTGATTCTCCAGTCGGCGCTCGAGGAGCTCACGTTGACGCTCGAAGCTCTGGCGGTGCGTGTCCGGCTGGGCACTGAACCGCTCGGCCTGTCGCTCCAGTCTGGCGTTGGCGTTCTGCACGTCGCCGCGCAGATCGAGGTATCCGATGTAGCTCCAGAACGCCACCATGAGGAGGGCTATCACGTTCCTGCCGTGCCGGTGCCCGCACCTCGCCTGTCGACCGGTGCCGGCTCCGTCGTCACGGTCCGAGGAGCGCGAGGGGGACGACCGCGACGCCGTCAGGCCGACGGTAGGCGTAGTTCCCGGCCGTGATCAGGACCCGATCGACCAGCCGGTCACCGATCTGGTCATGAAGCCAGTTGAGGTGCTGCACGTCGGCGTCGCCAACCGATGCGGCGAGCTTGACTTCGATGGCCACGACCTCGCGGTCGTCGCTCTCGACGATCAGGTCGATCTCATGATCGGTCTCCTTGGTCCGCAGATGTCCCACGCGCGCCTGGACAGCTTCTGCGTAAATCCTCACGCTTTGTGTGACGAGCGACTCAAACAGTGCCCCCAACCACGTCCCGGTGGCCGATGCCACCCGTTGACCCTCCCCTCGGAGCAACCCGTCCCTTCCGACGCCCACGAGGCGGGCCGCCAGTGCCGGATCGACGAGGTGGTGTCTCGGCGAATGGGTGAGTCGTTTGAGCGGGTTGAACATCGGGATCCACGCTGGGACCGGGTCGAGCACGAAAATCCGTGTCAGGTGTTCGCGGTAGGAGTCGACGGTGGCTCGCGACGGCTTGTCCTGTTCGCCGCCTGTCGCAGCGTCGAGAATCTTCGTGTATGCCGTATCGGTGGCCGACGCCGCACCATAGGCAGCGAGCCACCTGCGCAGCGCGTCGGGGCGACGGATGGCGACACCGTTCTCGGGCAGCTCCTTCTCGACGATGCGAGCCAGGTAGCTGTCAAGCTGGACCTGCCGTGCCCTCTCCGGCAGTTCACGAATGCCGGGGAAGCCCGACCGCAGGATCTCCTCGGTGTAGGTGGCGAGCCCGACGTCGGATGTGCCGCGGACTGCTGGGCGGTCCCCTGACAACAGCTCGCGCAGCGAGACCGTGGGCTCGGCAAGCCCGCGCTCGGCGATCGACAGCGGTCGCATGGTGATGCTCACGATCCGGCCAGCGCCCGAATGGATACGCACACCCGGAGCAACGCCGGCGGAACCGGCCAGCAGGAACTGGCCGCCGGCGCCATCACTGTCCACCGCCCTGCGCACGCGATCCCAGACCGACGGTTCCAGCTGCCACTCATCGATCAGGACAGGCTGGGGGACCTGAGTGATGTAGTCGAGATCAGCGGCAACGATCTCACGTTGACCGGGTCGGTCGAGGGAGAGCACAGTGGTGGCGCGCTGGCTCCCTGTAGCGGTCTTCCCGACCCCCTTGGCGCCCTCCAGCGCGATGGCTGCGAGGTCCGGGAAGAGATCGTCGATCACGTCATCGATCACGCGCCGCTGGTAGCCCACCACATCAATTTAGCAGATGGACGCGTTCCTATTAGGCATCTCGCCACCTTCTGACGAGTCAATTCGCCGGACCCCAGGGCGGTCTCCAACCGGCCGCTGTTCGAGTCGCTCGCCACGCTCGGGGTCCGCGTCGCCGCGCAGGCCGTAGAGGCCCGCGTCCGCCATCTGCGCACCCGCAACGGTGACCACGAGGTGGACCTCATCGTCGAAGGCGCCGATGGCCAGGTGCTCGGCATCGAGGTGAAGCTCGCCGCCGCCATCCACGACAGTGACGTCCGACATCTTCTCTGGCTACGCGACCAGCTCCCTGAGCAGACGGTGGACCTCATGATGATCACCACCGGCCGACAGGCATACCGTCGCAGTGACGGTGTCGCAGTGGTTCCCTTGGCCCTCCTCGGGGAATGACGCACCACCCTCAAGTCACTCCACCCCGGCCCAGGCGAAGAACTCCTCGGCCGTCACCACGGGCTTGCCGTAGTCCTTGGCCTTGCGCGCCTTGCCGGACTGCGTCCCCACCTCGGCCACCACCAGGACGTCGCAGCGCGTCTTGGTGACCGAGTCCACCGGCGCCAGCCCCCGGGCCCCCGCGAGGTCCTTCATCTCCTCACGTTCGTACGCGCGCCCGCCGGGTGAGAGCGCCGTCCCCGTGAAACAGACCCTCGCCCCCGGTACGAACACCGCCTCCGCCTCCGGCGCGGCCGCCTCGAGCGCTGCCACGACGTCGTCGACGAAGCTCGCACCGACCCACTCCTCCACCCACCGCAGCCGCTGCAGGAGAGTCGGCGACAGACGCGAGGCTCGTGTGACGATGCTGGACAACCGTCGGGTCAACGCTGCCGCCACGACACCGGACGGAGGAGCCGAACCCGCCGACGTGGCTTCCCCGAGCAACAGGCCGCTGACGACGTCGCTGGCCCGCACCAACGCGGCGATCGTCGGCAGGCGTTCGGCCTGCGGGACCGCAAGGTCGTGGTCCCGGCCGAGCAGACAGCCCGGCTCGCCGAAGCCGTCCACCTGCTCGAAGCCGGTGCCGGAGCCGAGGTCGTCGCGCAGCCGCGCGTGAGCGGACAGCTGTGTGCGGGCCCGCTGGAGCGCACTGCCCGAGGCCAACCCCGAACGCTCCTGCGACGTGAGCCGGCGATCCGGCACGTCGACGCCGTACGGCATCGGACAGACGTGGCCGAGCCGCTTGAGCTCGAAGTCGATCAGGCCGAGCACGTCGTCGACGCCCACGCCCACCGGCGTGCACCCCTGCAGCAGCGGCGCGAGCACCGCCCAGGCCTGCGGCAGTGTCGGCGCGAGCAGGACGTCGTCGGCGCCGATGCCGTAGGCCGTGCGCGCATCGGCGAGGTCGCGCTCGGGATTGACGAGGGTCGAGACCGCCGAGCCGTCCTCGAAGACCGCCGCGATCTCCACCGGCCGGGGCCGCGAGAACGTTCCCTCGTCGCCGACCAGGCAGACCCCCAGTGCACAGTGTCGTTCCGGCGTAGTCCGTGCTGTGGCCGAGTGGAGGAAGCGCAGGATGCGCCGGTCGGTGCGCAGGTGCCGCGGCTCCACCGGCCGCTTGAGCACCAGCCCCTCCATCGACGTCGCCCGGCTCAGTGCGACGTAGACCTGACCCGTCGCGAACACCCCGCCGGTCAGGTCCACCACCAGCCGGTCCAGCGTCTGGCCCTGGCTCTTGTGGATGGTGATCGCCCACGCCAGCTTGAACGGCAGCTGCCGGTAGGTGCCCACCACCTCCCGGCGCAGCGTGCCACCGTCCACCACCGGCCGGGTGACCTCCCACGTGTGAGGACCCACCTCGACGACCCTGCCGCCGGCCAGCTCCACACCCACCAGCGGGTCGCCGTCGACGACATCGATCTCCACGATGCGGCCGAGGGTGCCGTTGACCCACCGGTCCGACGGGTCGTTGGTGAGCATCATGATCTGCGCCCCGGGCTTGAAGCGCAGCACGGCGTCGGTGGGCGGCTCGAACGACGAGAGGTCCCCGGACTGCGTCGCGGCGTGCTCCACCGAGTCACCGGGCAGCCGTTCGAGACGTTGGGTGTTGCGGCTGGAGACGATGCGGTTCGACGGGGCGAGCGTGAGCCACAGCTCGTCGTCGGGCGGCTCGAAGTCCGGGTCGATGCGTGTGTTGAGATCGGCCAGGGCATGCTCCAGGAGCACTCCCTCCCGCACGGCGTTGAGCAGCGAGGTGAGGCGGTCGTCGCCCAGCTGCCTGAAGACCGCGGTGAGGGCGACGGTCGCGAACCGGGCGTCGGCAAAGCTGTGCGCAGAGAAGAAGTACGGCGTCTCGTAGCGCGAGGTGAAGTGCCCGCTCGCGCCGTCCTCCACCACCGGTGGCAGCTGCAACAGATCACCGACCAGGACCACCTGCACGCCACCGAACGGCTCCCCCGACCGTGGTCCGTAGCGACGCAGCGCCGCCTCCATCATGTCGAGCAGGTCCGCTCGGACCATGGAGGCTTCGTCGACGATGAGCGTCTGCAGGGACTTCAGGGTCTTGGTGAAACGCCCGGGCCGGTAGTCGCCGTGGCGGACGTCGTCGAGGTCGGTGGTGGAGCGGAATCCGAAGAGCCGGTGGATCGTGTACCCGTCGACGTTCAGCGCCGCGATGCCGGTGGGCGCGGCCACCACGACCCGACGTTCGGTGGAGGCCATGAAGTGCCGCACGAGCGTCGACTTGCCGGTGCCCGCCTTGCCCGTGAGGAACAGGTGACCACCGTCGTCGAGGATGCCGAGGGCACGCTCGAACTCCTCGGTGATCCTGATCGATGACATCTGTGCTCCGGGGCAGGGGACGGGCGGAGGCTCGATCACATCATGGACCGCTGACGGGGCCACGACGGCGCTGCCCGACGCCGGATCTACACGAGTACCGGGTCCCTGTGTCCACGGCCTCAGTACCGACCGCGAGATGTCCACAGGACACCAGGATGTTCGCCCCTGCCCAGGCTCACAGTGCCTAGCATTCCTGCTGTCCGTCCGAAGCGCTGGTGTCCGTCCGGAGCTTCAGGCACACTCAAGGAGTGAACCCCGTGGACCTGCAGAGCTGGGCCGCCTTCGCGACCATCCTCGCCGCACTGCTGGCGAACTTCGCCATGACCTCACGCAGGTTCACCAGGCTCGACCACAAGATCGACGGCGTGCACGGCCGGCTGGACCGCAATATCGATGGCGTTGACGCCAAGCTCAGCCGAAAGATCGATGGGCTCGACACCAGGCTCAGCCGCAAGATCGATGGCGTTGATGCCAAGCTCAGCCGCAAGATCGATGGCGTTGACGCCAAGCTCAGCCACCAGATCGGCGCGGTCGACACCAAGCTCAGCCACCAGATCAACGGGGTACGTGACGAGCTCCGGGCCGAGATGCGTGACGGCTTCGCCAAGGCCGAGGCCCGCCTCATCACCCTCGAACAACGCACCTACGACCTCTCACTCCGCCTGCCACCGGCCACCCAGCCCCACACCGGCTGACGCAAGGCACACCCCGGTACGCATGCCGGTGGCACCCGCCCGCCGAGCGCTGGAGATCGACGTCAGCTGGTGACCTCGGTCGGTGGGTCCAGCGCTCAGATCACGCCGAAGGCGAGCATCGCATCGGCCACGTGCGTGAACCCGGCGATGTTGGCACCCGCGACGTAGTCGTCGGGCATCCCGTACTCATCGGCCGTCTCCAGGCAACGGTCATGGATCCCCCGCATGATCTCACCGAGCCGGTTCTCGGTGTACTCGAAGGACCACGAGTCGCGTGAGGCGTTCTGCTGCATCTCCAGCGCACTCGTGGCCACGCCACCGGCGTTGGCCGCCTTGCCGGGACCGAACCGCACCCCGGCCTCACGCAGCACGGCGAGCGCCGCCGGCGTCGTCGGCATGTTGGCGCCCTCGGCCACCACCAGACAGCCGTTGTGGACCAGCGCGCTCGCGGCCCTCTCGTCCAGCTCGTTCTGCGTGGCACACGGCAGCGCGACGTCGCACGGCACGTCCCAGATGGAGCCGTCGCTCACCAGATGGGCGCCCTGCCCCCGACGCTCGACGTAGTCGGCCATGCGGCCTCGCTCAACCTCCTTGACCTGTCTCAACAGCCCGAGGTCGATGCCCTCCTCGTCGACGACGTACCCGGAGGAGTCCGAGCAGGCCACGACGGTGCCACCGAGCTGGTGCACCTTCTCGATCGCATGGACCGCGACGTTGCCCGCACCCGAGACCACGACGCGACGCCCGTCGAAGGACTGGCCGGAGGCCTTGAGCATCTCCTCGACGAAGAACACCGTGCCGAACCCGGTGGCCTCGGTCCGCACCTGCGAACCGCCCCAGGCCATCCCCTTGCCCGTGAACACGCCGGACTCGTAACGGTTGGTGATCCGCTTGTACTGCCCGAACAGGTAGCCGACCTCGCGACCACCCACACCGATGTCACCGGCCGGGACGTCGGTGTACTCACCGATGTGGCGGTACAGCTCGGTCATGTACGACTGGCAGAAACGCATGACCTCGCCCTCCGAGCATCCCTTGGGGTCGAAGTCGCTGCCGCCCTTGCCACCACCGATCGGCAGCCCCGTCAGCGCGTTCTTGAAGATCTGCTCGAAGCCGAGGAACTTCACGATGCCCAGGTAGACACTGGGGTGGAAACGCAGCCCGCCCTTGTAGGGGCCGAGCGCGGAGTTGAACTCCACCCGGAAGCCGCGGTTGATGCGGACGGTGTTGGAGTCGTCCACCCACGGCACCCGGAAGATGATCTGGCGCTCCGGCTCGCACAGCCGCTGGATCACCGAGGCGTACTCGGGATGCTTTCCGGCCACCGGCGTGAGGCTGTCCAGGACCTCTCGGACGGCTTGATGGAACTCGTCCTCGCCGGGGTTGCGCGCGACGACCTCGTCGAACAGGCTCTGCAACGTGGGATCGACCATGATCCCCATCATCCCCGTGGACAGCTGGTGAGCACCGGGTGGGGGCCCGGCCACATCAGCGGCCGGAGCGCCGCCAGAGCATCAGGTGGGTCTGGGCGGCGAGCACCGGCAGGTTCTGCACCGTGCCCAGCGCCTGGTGGGCGGTGGCCAGCTCGGCCTGCAGCTCGGCCACCTTCTCCTGCAGCGCGGCCACCTGGTTCTCCAGCTCGATCACGCGCTTGACGCCCTCCAGCCCCAAGCCCTCGGCGGTCAGGCGAGCCACCGTCCGCAGCAGCTCGATGTCGCGCAGCGAGTAGCGTCGCCCACCCCCACCGGTGCGTCCAGCCTCCACGATGCCGAGCCGGTCGTAGGTGCGCAGCGTCTGCGGGTGCAGTCCCGACAGCTCGGCCGCCACACTGATCACGAACACCTTGGCCTCAGGTCCCGGCGGTGTGAAGTCCATGGACATCTCAGCCCACCTGCTCGGTCAGACTGGCTCGCGGATCGGTGCTGCCCCGGGCCTCACGCAACGCCTCGACGGCTGTCCGCTCCTGCGGCGACAGCTCGGTCGGCACCTGGACGTCGACAGTGACCAGGAGGTCGCCGCGACCCCCCGACGCGGTGACGCCGCCCTTGCCCTTGGCGCGGAAGGTACGCCCGTTCGGCGTCCCGGCCGGGATCTTCAACCGGACCGACGGACCGTCCAGCGTCGGCACCTGGATCTGGGCGCCGAGCGCCGCCTCGTCGAAGGCCACCGGCACCGTGATCGTGAGGTTCCGGCCCTTGCGGCCGAACAGGCTGTGCGACTCCACGTGCACCACGAGGTAGAGGTCGCCGTCCGGTCCGCCGCGCTCGCCACGGCCACCCTTGCCCTTGAGCCGGATGCGCTGTCCGTCCTTGACGCCGGCCGGCACCCGCACCTGCATCGTGCGGCTCGCCGGAGAGCGTCCCGATCCCCGGCACGTCTCGCACGGGTGCTCCACCACCATGCCGCGGCCGCGGCACTGCGAGCACGGCTCCGTCATGGCGAACACGCCACCGGAGGTGCCCGTCTGCATGCCACTGCCCTGGCACTTGCTGCACACCTTGGGCACGGTGCCGGGCTTGGCGCCGGTGCCGTGGCAGGTGCCGCACGCCTCGTCGCTGGTCATCCGCAGTGGCAACGTGGCCCCGTCGACCGCCTGCTGGAAGGTGATCGTGGCCTCGGTCTCGATGTCGTCACCGCGGCGCCCGGGAGCACTGCGGCCACGACCCCGGCCGCCACCGAAGATGCCGCCCAGCAGGTCACCGAGGTCGAACTCGGTGCCGTCGCCCGCCCACGGCCCGGGACCCCCGCCTGGGGGCCGGCCCCTGAACTGACCGAACAGCGTGCGCTGCTCGTCGTACTCCTTGCGCTTCTCGGCGTTGGAGAGCACGGCGTACGCCTCCGAGACCTCCTTGAAGCGGTCCTCGGCGGCCTTGTTACCGGGGTTGGAGTCGGGGTGGTTGTCGCGCGCGAGCGTCCGGTAGGCCTTCTTGATGTCGGCCTGCGAGGCGTCCTTGGACACGCCCAGGGTCGCGTAGAAGTCCTTGCTGGACCAGTCACTGGCGCTCATTGCTCACCCCTTTCGGTTCGGGTTGTCCGTGGTTGGGTTCTCTTCTGCGGTGGGACGTGGACGTTCCGTCACTCCTCCTCGTCGGATGCCTCCTCGGCCTGCTCCGGTTCGGTGCTGGCCGGGGCCAGCACCCCCACCTGGGCGTCGCGCAGGATCTCCTCGCCCACGCGGTAGCCGGTGCGTACGACGGTGGCCACCGTGGTGCTGGTGACCTCTGCCGACTCGCCAGCCTGGAACAGGGCCTCGTGCAGACGCGGGTCGAACTCCTCACCCTCGACGCCAAAGGATTCCAGACCCTGCGCGGCCACCACCTGACGCAGCTGGTCGGCCACCGCCTTGAAGCCGCCCTCCAGCTCGCCGTGCTGCTCGGCACGACCGATGTCGTCCAGGACCGTGAGCAGCGACCTCAGCACCGCGGAGGCGCCCTGCGTACGGGCTTGGGCACGATCGCGCTCCACCCGCTTGCGGTAGTTCTGGTACTCCGCATGGACCCGCTGCAGGTCCGCCGTGCGCTCGGCGAGCTCGTCCTGAGTAGCCGCGAGCTGCTCCTCAACCGAACCGGAACCCGGCGGCGTACCGAAGGGCTCGTGCTCCAGCGACGGCTCGCCGTCGTCCTGTCCGGCGTCGACACCCTCGACAGTCGGCTCGCTGACCGGCTGGTCGGCCGGGGGGCCGGCGGCCTCGGCGGAGTCGTCCGCCTCAGCCGCCGGCTTGCCCTGAGTAGCCTCCTGGCTCGGGTCCACGTGGTCGTCCGCTGGGGTGTCGGACTTCTCGGGGCCTGCCGTCACTTGGACTCCTCGTCGGCGGACTCATCGACTCCTCGTCGACGATCTCGGCGTCCACGACGTCGTCGTCGCCGGAGGTGGTGTCCTCGCCACCGGCAGCGTCACCGGCGGCCTCCTGCTCGGCGGCGGCCGCGGCGTACATGGCCTCGCCCATCTTGGAGCTGGACTCACCGAGCTTGGTGACCGCGGCCTGGACGGCCTCGTTGTCCTCGCCCTCGAGCGCCTGCTTGAGAGCGTCGACATCGGCCTGGACCTCGGACTTGACGTCGTCGCCCACCTTGTCGCCGTTCTCGTCGATGAACTTCTCGGTGGAGTGCACCAGAGCCTCGGCCTGGTTGCGGGTCTCGACGCTCTCGCGACGCTTGCGGTCCTCCTCGGCGTACTCCTCGGCGTCCTTGACCATCTTGTCGATCTCCTCCTTGGACAGCGCCGAGCCGCCCGTGATGGTCATCGACTGCTCCTTGCCGGTGCCCCGGTCCTTGGCCGAGACGTTGACGATGCCGTTGGCGTCGATGTCGAAGGTGACCTCGATCTGCGGCACGCCACGGGGCGCCGGTGGCAGGCCGGTGAGCTCGAAGGTGGCCAGCAGCTGGTTGCCGGAGGCCATCTCTCGCTCGCCTTGGTAGACCTGGATCGCCACGGACGGCTGGTTGTCGTCGGCCGTGGTGAACACCTCGCTCCGCTTGGTCGGGATCGTGGTGTTGCGCTCGATGAGCTTGGTCATCACGCCGCCCTTGGTCTCGATGCCCAGGCTCAGCGGGGTGACGTCCAGCAGGAGCACGTCCTTGACCTCGCCCTTGAGGACGCCCGCCTGCAGGGCCGCGCCGATCGCGACGACCTCATCGGGGTTGACGCCCTTGTTGGGCTCCTTGCCGCCGGTGAGCTGCTTGACCAGCTCGGTGACGGCGGGCATGCGGGTGGAACCACCCACGAGCACGACGTGGTCGATGCCGGAGACGTTGATCCCGGCGTCCTTGATCACGTTGTTGAAGGGCGCCTTGGTGCGCTCCAGCAGGTCGGCGGTGATCTTCTCGAACTCGCTGCGGCTCAGCGTCTCATCGAGGAAGACCGGGCTGCCGTCCTGCACCGTGATGTACGGCAGGTTGATCGACGTGCTCGAGGAGCTGGACAGCTCGATCTTGGCCCGCTCGGCGGCCTCCTGGATGCGCGGCATCGCCATCTTGTCCTTGGTGAGGTCGATGCCGGTCTTGGACTTGAACGTCGAGACCAGCCAGTCCACGACGGCGTCGTCCCAGTCGTCACCACCGAGGTGGTTGTCGCCGCTGGTGGCCTTGACCTCGATGACGCCCTCGCCGATCTCCAGCAGGGACACGTCGAACGTGCCGCCGCCGAGGTCGAAGACGAGGATGGTCTGGTCCTCGCCCTTGTCCAGCCCGTAGGCCAGCGCGGCCGCGGTGGGCTCGTTGATGATGCGGCTGACGTTCAGGCCGGCGATCTCACCGGCCTCCTTGGTGGCCTGGCGCTGGTGGTCGTTGAAGTAGGCCGGCACCGTGATGACGGCGTCGGTGACCGACTCGCCCAGGTATGCCTCCGCGTCGCGCTTGAGCTTCTGCAGCACGAAGGCGCTGATCTGCTGGGAGTTGAACGTCTTGTCGTCGACCTCCGTGCTCCAGTCCGTGCCCATGTGGCGCTTGACCGAGCGGATGGTGCGATCGACGTTGGTGACGCCCTGACGCTTGGCGACCTCGCCGGCCAGGACCTCGCCGTCCTTGGCGAAGGCCACCACCGACGGGGTGGTGCGGGCGCCCTCGGCGTTGGCGATGACGGTGGGCTCGCCACCCTCGAGGACGGCGACGACGGAGTTCGTCGTGCCGAGGTCGATTCCGACGGCACGTGCCATGGTGGTTCCTCCTGTGTGTGGGGATGCTGCATGAAAGGTCGAGAAGCCGTTGCCACATCCGGGTCAACTGACTTGAGTCTGACCATATCAACCTTGATCCAGCCCGGTTCATTCCCTTCCACCGACCTCGATGCAGGCCCGGGAACGCAGGCCATACGCTATGGCCATGAGATCTCTGCCCCTGCGCCTCGCCGCCGCCTTGACCGCCGCCACCCTCCTCGCTGCCTGCGGAGGCGGCTCGGACGACTCCGACGCCGACAACGGCACCGACGAGCCGACGACCTCCGTCGAGGCAGCCTCCGGCGAGACGGCCAGCACCGACGACTTCAGCTTCACCGCCCCCGAGGGCTGGAACGACGTCACCGACGACATCCCCGGCTTCGATCCCGAGATCGCCTACGCCGCCCAGTCCTCGGACTCCGACTTCAACGACAACGTCAACGTCGTGCGCGAGCCCAACGCCTTCGACGGCACCGCCGAGGAGTACGCCGACGCCAACGTCGACGCCCTCAGCCAGGGCGGCTACGACGAGCCTCGCAAGATCGGCACCTTCGACGACTGGGTGGTCGTGGCGGCCGGCGCCGACCAGAACGGCGTCACCTACGTCGTCAACCAGTACTACACCGTGGTCGACGACCAGGGCTGGGTCGTCACCTTCTCCTTCGCCGGGGACACCCCCGAGGACGAGCGGTCCGAGCTCGCCGACAGCGTCATGCAGACGTGGGCGTGGGCCTGAGCCGAGCGGCCGTTCAGGCGTCGATCGAGGACATGTCGCCGTACCGCTCGCCGGCGACCTCCGAGCGCGGCACCGCGGCGTCGAGCTCGGCCACCAGCTCGGGTGTGAGCTCGACGTCGAGCGCACCGACGTTCTCCTGGAGGTAGCTCGTCCGCTTGGTCCCGGGGATCGGCGCCACGGCCACCTCATCACCGGAACGGGCGAGCACCCACGCGAGGGCGAGCTGGCCCGGCGTGCAGCCGAGGCGATCGCTGACCTCGCGGACCCGCGCCACGAGCGCCAGGTTGGCATCGAGCGCCTCGCCCTGGAAACGCGGGAAGTAGCCGGAGGAACGGGAGTCGTCCTCCGTCAGGTCCGACGCGCTCGTGATGGCGCCGGTGAGCAGCCCCCGGCCCAGCGGCGAGTACGGCACCAGGCCGATGCCCAGCTCAGCGAGGACCGGCCACACCGCGTCCTCGAGGTCGCGCGTGAACAACGAGTACTCGGTCTGCAGGGCGGTGATCGGGTGGACGCCGTGCGCACGGCGAATGGTCTGGGGCCCGGCCTCCGACAGACCGAGGAACCGGACCTTGCCAGCGTCGACGAGCTCCTTCATGGCACCCACCGTCTCCTCGATCGGGACCGAGAAGTCCACGCGATGCTGGTAGTAGAGGTCGATGACGTCGACGCCGAGACGCTGCAGCGACGCGTCGCACGCGGAACGGACGTACTCCGGACGTCCGTTGACGCCGACCATCGTGCCGTCGGGGAGCCGCTCGTTGCCGAACTTCGTGGCGAGTTGCACCGCGTCGCGTCCCTGGGCGCTGGAGGAGATCGCCGCTCCCACCAGTCGCTCGTTGGTGAAGGGGCCGTACATGTCCGCGGTGTCGAGGAAGGTGACGCCGAGGTCGAGGGCGCGGTGGATGGTCCGGGTGGCCTCTGCCTGGTCGCGCGTGCCGTAGAACTCCGACATGCCCATGCAGCCCAGCCCGAGGGCCGAGACGGTGAGCGGGGCGGCGGTGCCCAACCTGGTGGTGCGGGGTGTGGTGGTGCTGGTGTCGTTGACAGTCATGCTCACGAGCCAACGCCTTTGAGCGCGCTCGAAGTCAAGCCCTGGGTGTCGAGCGTCTGCTCGTAGAGGTCGATCTTGTACTCGATGCTGCCGAGGTGCTGGGTCATCACCGCCAGCTGGGCGAGCACCTCCTCACGATGCGCCCGCAGCAGGGCCAGCCGCTCGGACTCGCTGCCCTCGCCACGGCGCACCAGCTCGGCGTAGCGACGCACACCGCTGATGCCCATGCCGGTGGAGCGCAAGCACGCGATCATCTCGATCCAGCGCACGTCGTCGGCTCCGTAGCGACGCCGACCGGATGCATCGCGGGTGACCGGCTCCAGCAACAGCCCGTCCCGCTCGTAGTACCGCAGGGTGTGCACCGTCAGCCCAGTCCGTTCAGCGACCTCGGCGATCGTCAGCTCCATCGGCCCATCATCGCCCTTCGAGCGCACTCGAGGTCAAGACGAGGCCCGTGACCGTGTCCTGGGTCAGGGGCGCTTGGCGCTGCGGTCCCTGGCCGAGGAGTAGAGCCACGACTCGGCCCCGTCAGGCGTGCCGACGGCCGGACCGATGAGGATGACCGCTGCCTGGCGCAGACCGGCCTGCTCCACCGTCTCGGCGATGTCGGCGAGGGTGCCGCGCAGCACCACCTCTCGTTCCTGTGTCGCGTTGGCGACGACCGCCACGGGAACGTCCCCGCCCAGCCGCTCGGCCAGCTCAGCGGCCAGCTCGCGGGTGCGGGTGATGGCCAGGTGCAGGACGATCGTGGCGCCCGTGGCCGCGAAGGCATCCAGCGACTCGGCGTCCGGCATCGCCGTGGAACGGGCCTGCGTGCGGGTCAGCACCACCGACTGCACCACCTCCGGCACGGTCAGCTCCACCCCGAGACGAGCGGCCGCCGCGGCGTAGGCGGGAACCCCCGGCGTGACCTGCCACGGCACCTCGGCCGCATCGAGGCGGCGTGTCTGCTCGTGCAGGGCCGAGTACAGGGACGGGTCGCCCGAGCAGAGCCGCACCACCTGCAGTCCGTCGCCGTGGGCCTGCACGAGCACCTCGGTGATCTGGTCCAGGTCCAGGCCCTGGGTGTCCACCAGCCGCGCGTCGGCCCGGCAGTGCTCCAGGACCGCATCGACATACGTGCCGGCGTAGACGCAGACGTCGGCACGCTCCAGCAGCCGCACCGCCCGAACAGTCAGCAGGTCTGCGGCACCGGGACCGGCGCCGACGACGTGAACGGTCACCGGGCGTCCTCGACCTGGTCCGACGGCTCGGCCGCCGGATCCTCGGCAGGGACGGCATCGTCCTCGGGCTTGACGGCAGCCCACTGCGTGACGGCACGGGCCGGGCTCCAGCCCGTGAACCGGCCGATCGGCCCAGCGTGCTCGACGTGCAGACGGGTGAGCTCACCCCCGTGACGCTGGTACCACTCGGTGAGGATCTGCTCGGTCTCCAGGGTGACGCCGTGCACCACGATCCGGCCACCGGGACGCAGGGCGCTCCAGCAGGTGGGGAGCAGACCCGGGTCCGTGGCGCCGCCGCCCACGAACACCGCATCAGGGGCCTGCAGGCCCTCCAGCACGGCGGGCGCCTCTCCGGTCACGACCTGCACGTCCGGAGCCCCGAGCGCCACCGCGTTGCGCTCGATGCGCTCGGCCCGATCCGCACGAACCTCCACCGCGAGCGCGCGGGCCTCGGCATGCTCGCGGGACCACTCGATGCCGACCGATCCCGCGCCCGCGCCGACGTCCCACAGCAGACCCGGCCCCGGGGCGAGCCGGGCCAGAGCGCTGGCGCGCACGTCACGCTTGGTGATCTGGCCATCGTGCTCGAACGCGTCGTCGGGCAGACCGGGCACGAGCGGCAGCACACGGCCACCGGAGCTGCGCACCTGCACCGTCACGAGGTTGAGTCGAGGCACCTCCTGCCCACCCCAGGACGCAGCCAGGCCGCGGTGGACGGCCTCGTCGGGTCCGCCGAGGTCGGAGTGGACGGCCAGCGAGCTGGCTCCGTAGCCGGCGCCCGCCAGGGCCTCGGCCAGGGCCGCAGGGGTGGTCTCGTCCGCGGAGAGCACCACGGCGCGTATGCCCTCACGCAGGTGCCGCAGGAGGTCCTGGTGGTGCCGCAGCACCAGGACGTCGTCGGCGGCCCAGCGCATCCTCGCCAGGGCCAAGGAGACCGAGGAGACCCCGGGCAGGATCGTCACCGCGTCGGGGCCGAGCAGGTCCACGAGCGTCGCCCCGACGCCCGCCAGCAGCGGGTCACCGGAGGCCAGTGCGACGACGTCGCCCTCCAAGGACTCCACGAGGGAGGGGAGCTGATCCCGCAGCGGACTGGGCCACTGCACCCGCTCGGCCGCGACGCTCTCCGGCAGCAGCGCCAGGTGACGCGCCCCACCGAGCACGACGTCGGCACCCTCCACGACATCACGCCGCTGCTGGTCGAGCCCGCCCCATCCGTCCGCACCGATGCCCACGACCGTGATGATGTTCGCCATGAGCCGGGACACTAACGCAAGGTCAGCGTGCTCCGGTGCGACCGTCCACGTCGACCCTCGCGAGTCACTCCGTCACACCCGGGGAGTCACTGCGGGACCCCCGAGGAGTCACCGCGGGACCCCCGAGGAGTCACCGCGGGACGCCCAACCCGTCACTGAGTGACTCGCGGCCGTTCTTGAGTGACTCGCGGCCCGTCACTAAGTGACTCGCGGCCCGTCACTAAGTGACTCGCGGCCCGTTACTAAGTGACTCGCGAGCCGGATGAGGACTCGTTGACCGGAGCGCACGGGGTCAGCGGTAGCCTGAGGACGTCCAACAGCTCGAGGTGCCCGACCGTCCGTGACGGCCGGGAGAATCGGGAAGCCGGTGAGAGTCCGGCACAGGGTCCGCTGCGGTGACCCGCTCCACGCTCCACCGGGCGCAGGGCGGGAAGTCCGAAGACCGGCCTCGGGCTGACCGCATGGCAGATCGAGCGGGAGCCCTCATGCCACAGCACTACCCCTTCAGCGCCGTCGTCGGAGCCGACCCGGACGACCTCGACGACATGGCGCTCGCCCTCGTCCTCACCACCATCTCCCCCGCCGTCGGCGGCGTCCTCGTGCGGGGGGAGAAGGGCACCGCCAAGTCCACGATGGTGCGCGCCCTCGCGTCAGTGCTGCCGCCCATCGACGTCATCGCCGGCGACCGGTTCTCCACCGACCCCGCCGAGCGCAACCCGCTCTCACCCGACGGGCCGTTCGGCCCCGACCCCAAGGTCGAGACCCGGCCGGTCCGCCTCGTCGAGCTCCCCGTCGGCGCCACCGAGGACCGTGTCCTGGGGTCGCTGCACCTGGAGAAGGCGCTCAGCGAGGGCCTCACCACCTACGAGCCCGGGCTGCTGGCCAAGGCCCACCGCGGGATCCTCTACGTCGACGAGGTCAACCTGCTGCACGACCACCTCGTGGACCTCCTGCTCGACGCCGCCGCCATGGGGCGCTCGACCGTCGAGCGCGACGGCGTCTCGGTCGAGCACGCCGCGCACTTCGTGCTCGTGGGCACGATGAACCCCGAGGAGGGCGAGCTGCGTCCACAGCTGCTGGACCGCTTCGGTCTCACCGTCGAGGTGGCCGCGCCGCGTGACCCGGCCACCCGCGTGGAGGTGGTGCGGCGCCGCATCGCCTACGAGACGGACCCGGACGGCTTCGCCACTCGCTTCGCCGACTCCGAGGCGGACCTCACCGCCCGCATCCGCTCCGCCCAGAGCCTGGTGGACAAGGTGGAACCCAGCGACTGGGCACTGCTCAAGATCGCCCAGGTGTGCGCCGCCTTCGACGTCGACGGGATGCGCGCCGACATCGTCACCGCCCGCGCCGCGGCCGCCCACGCAGCATGGAACGGCCGGCTGGAGGTGCTCCGCGAGGACATCCGTGCCGCAGCGCTGCTGTCCCTGCCGCACCGGCGACGCCGCAACCCCTTTGACGCTCCCGGCATCGACGAGGACCTGCTCGATGAGATCCTCGGCGACGACGAACCCCCGCCACCTGGTCCCGACGAGGACCCGGACAGCAGTCCCGATCCCGCAGAGCCTGACGACTCGACAGAGACGCCAGATGAGTCGGAGTCATCGGAGTCAGAAGCGCAGGCACCTCCCACGAGCTCAGCGAGCGAGGAACAGGCTCAGCAGGAAGCGGAACCGAAGGACGAGAGCGAACCTCCGCGCCACCCCACCGAGGCCGAGCCCGAGGAGGACGCCGCGCCCGGTGGGCAGCAGCCCACGAGCGTCGTGAACGCCCAACAGCCCTACCGCCCCAAGCTGTTCACGGTGCACGGGACCGGCGCCGGGGAGTCCGGACGCCGCTCACGCGCCCTGACGTCGACCGGGCGGCGCATCGGCGCCGGGCGGGCCGGCCAGGGCGGTGGCGGCATCCACCTCACCGAGACCATCCGTGCCGCCGCACCGCACCAAGCCGTGCGGCGGCAGGCGGAAGATGGCACCGACCCGAGCGACGGCCGTCGCATCCAGTTCCGCGCCGACGACCTGCGCATCGCGGTGCGGGAGGGCCACGAGTCCAACCTCGTGCTGTTCTGCGTCGACGCGTCGGGGTCGATGGCCGCCCGCAAACGCATGGAACAGGTCAAGACGGCCATCCTGTCGCTGCTGCTCGACGCCTACCAGCGACGCGACAAGGTGGGGCTGGTGACGTTCCGCGCCGACGGCGCCGAGCTCGCCCTGCCGCCGACGTCGTCGGTGGACATCGCCGCTCGGCGGATGGAGGACCTGCCGGCCGGCGGCCGCACCCCACTGGCCGAGGGGCTCCTGCAGGCCCACGAGACGCTGCGGCGGGAGCTGGTGCGCGACCCACGCCGTCGCCCGCTGCTCGTGGTGGTCACCGACGGCCGGGCCACGCAGGGCGTCGACCCACTGCGCCGGGCCCACCAGGTGGCCGAGCACCTGGCGGACACGGGAGTCGCGAGCGTCGTGGTGGACTGCGAGACCGGCCGGTTCCGGCTCGGACTCGGTGTGCGCCTGGCCGAACACCTGCGCGCCCAGCACGTGCCCCTCGGCGAGGTGAGCGCCGAGGCACTCACCGGCGTCATCCGGGGCGATTGCGGGCCAGACGCGGAAAGGAGCACCGCCTGATGCCACAGGGGCAGCCGACGGTCGTCCCGGACGACGGCCTCACCACCAGACAACGACGCAACCGGCCGCTGCTGGCGGTCAACACCGGCGACGGCAAGGGCAAGTCCACCGCCGCGTTCGGTCTGGCCCTGCGCGGCTGGAACCAAGGCTGGAGCATCGGCGTCTTCCAGTTCGTCAAGTCCGCCAAGTGGCGCATCGGCGAGCAGACCGTGCTGGAACGCCTCGGCGAGCTGCACGAGCAGACCGGGGAGGGCGGACCGGTGCAGTGGCACAAGATGGGCGCCGGCTGGTCCTGGTCGCGCAAGCAGGGCACCGAGACCGACCACGCCGAGGAGGCCGCCGACGGCTGGGCGGAGGTCAAGCGTCGTCTCGCCGAGGAGCAGCACGACCTCTACGTGCTCGATGAGTTCACCTACCTGATGGAACGCGGCTGGGTCGAGACCGACGACGTCATCGCGACCCTCACCGGACGACCCGGTCGCCAGCACGTCGTGGTCACCGGTCGCCGCGCCGCACCCGAGCTCATCGAGATCGCCGACCTGGTCACCGAGATGCAGCACGTCAAGCACCCGTTCGACCGCGGCCAGAAGGGTCAACGGGGGATCGAGTGGTAGCCGGTACCGTCCACCGCCCACCACACGGCACCCCGGCCGGGGGCCTGCCGCGTCTGGTGATCGCCGCACCCGCGTCCGGGCACGGAAAGACCACCGTCGCCACCGGCCTCATGGCCGCACTGGCACGGGCCGGTCACGTGGTCTCCGGGCACAAGGTCGGCCCCGACTACATCGATCCCGGCTACCACGCCCTGGCCACGGGACGCCCGGGCCGCAACCTCGACCCGCACCTGCTGGGCGAGGAACGTCTCGCCCCGATGCTGGCGCACGGCGCGGGCGCGGGCAGGGATGTCGGGCCCTCGGCGGCGACGAACACCGGCGGGGGTGCCGGGCCCTGGGCGACGTCGAACGCAGACCTCGCGATCATCGAGGGCGTCATGGGCCTGCACGACGGGCAGATCGGCGGCGACGGGTTCGCGTCGACGGCTCACGTCGCCCAGGTCACCGCGAGTCCCGTGGTGCTCGTCGTCGACGTCTCGCACGCCTCCCGATCGATCGCCGCCGTCGTGCACGGGATGGTCACCTTCGACTCCTCGGTCCGGGTGGTGGGTGTCATCCTCAACAAGGTCGGCTCGCAGCGCCACGCCGACGAGGTGTGCCGCGCCATGGAGCAGACCGGCGTCCCGATCCTGGGTGTGCTGTTCCGTGACGACGCCGTCGTGGCGCCGTCGCGGCACCTCGGCCTCGTGCCGGCCGACGAGCGGGAGGACGCCGCCCAGTCGCTGGACAGGCTCGCCCACAGCATCGCCCGCACCGTCGACCTCGAGCGGATCGTCGCCCTCGCCCGTACGGCACCGGCTCTCGACGCCGAGCCCTGGCAGCCACCGAGCCCGGACTCGTCCGCCCCGCATGGCGACAGGCCGCTGGTGGCGGTGGCCGGCGGCCGCGCCTTCACGTTCCGCTACACCGAGACCACCGAGATGCTCACCGCGCTCGGCTGCGACGTCGCCGTCTTCGACCCCCTGCAGGACGAGGCCCTGCCCGAGGGCACCCGCGCGCTGTACCTCGGCGGCGGGTTCCCGGAGGTGCATGCCGCGGGGCTCTTGGCCAACGAGCCGCTGCGGGCGAGCCTCGCGACGGCCGTCTCGGCCGGGCTCCCGACGTACGCGGAGTGCGCCGGCCTGCTGTACCTGTGCCGCAGCGTCGACGGCGCACCCATGGTGGGGGCACTCGAGGCCACGGCCACCATGACGCCGCGCCTGACGCTGGCCTACCGGTCGTGGGTGGCTCCCCAGGACACGCTGGTCGCGGCCGCCGGCACCCGCGTCACGGGGCACGAGTTCCACCGCACCGTAGTCGATCCGGCAGCGGGTGCGGAGCCGGCGTGGACCGGGCCGCAGGGCCCTGCGGGGTTCGCCGGCGGGTCGCTGCACGCCTCCTACCTGCACACCCACTGGGCCGGCCATCCGCAGATGGCGCGACGCTTCGCCGCCGCCGCTCGAGCCTTCCCGGGGCTGCCCGAGGGGCCCCGGCGTCGACGTGGTCTCGCTCCCCCAAGCACTCCGCAGAGCTCCGTGCTGGGAGGTACCCCCACACCGCACTGGACCACCGAGAACCCTGCGCAATCCATGGCTTCCGTTACCCCTACTCGGTGGTTGAGTAGCCGGAGCGAGCTGGGGGTACCTCCCGCGAGCGCTGCGAGTGGGGGCGGAACGAGCGGCGCTCCGGCGTATCGAAACCACGCCGCCCCAGCAAGCTCACCCGACCTCACGTGGCATGGCGACCGCGAGGTCACCGACGGGCTCGTCGACGTCGCGGTCAACACCTTCGACGGCCCCCGCCCGGGCTGGCTCGAGGACGCGTTGAGGGACGCCGACCCCACGCACTACCCAGACCCGAGCGCGGCCGAGTCGGCCCTCGCCCGCCGACACGGCCGCCGGGTGGAGGAGGTGCTGGCCACCGCCGGTGCCGCCGAGGCGTTCACCCTCATCGCCGGTCTACGGCCGTGGCGCTGCCCCGTCGTCGTGCACCCCCAGTTCACCGAGCCCGACGTCGCCCTGCAGCGCGCCGGTCACGACGTCCACCACGTCCTGTGCGACCCCGGCGCCCACTTCGCCCTGGAGTCGGACAGGGTTCCCGAGGAGGCCGACCTCGTCGTGGTGGGCAACCCGACCAACCCCACCGGCGTCCTGCACCCGGCCGAGTCCGTCCGGGCCCTGCGTCGGCCCGGCCGGATCGTCGTGGTGGACGAGGCGTTCATGGACGGCCTGGCGGGGGAGCCCGAGTCGCTCGCCGAGGTCAGCCAACCCGGGCTCGTCGTCGTCCGCAGCCTCACCAAGCTCTGGTCCGTGCCCGGCGTACGCGCCGGCTACGTGCTCGCCGACCCCGACGTCGTGGCCGCGCTGCGTGCCCGGCAGACACCGTGGTCGGTGGGGGCCCAGGCCATCGCCGCCATGCTCGCCTGCTCCTCCGAGCAGGCCCGCGCCGAGACCGCCACGCGAGCCACCACCCTCGTGCGGAACCGCGCCGTCCTGACCGACGGCCTCACCGAGCTGGGCGTGCCGCACGTGCCGGGGCCCGCCCCGTTCGTCCTCGCGCGCCTCGGGCCCGGAGCGCACGAGCGCCTGCGCGAGGCCGGGTTCGCGGTGCGCCGGGCCGACACCTTCCCCGGGCTCGACGAGTCCTGGGTACGCATCTCGGTGCGCCGTCCCGACGTGACGCGCAGGCTGCTGGCCGCGCTGCACACCTCGAGCCTGGGGATCGGGCTGAGCTGACATGAGCACCCCCACGAGAGCCTTCGAGGTGACCGGACGGCGAGCGCTGGTCATCGGCGGTGACGCCTCGGCGGCCGCCGAGGCCGGCGCACTGCTGGACGCCGGCGCACAGGTCACCGTCGTGGCCCGGCAGACGTGCGCCGCCATCGACGACCTCGCCGCACGATCCTTGGTGACGCTGCTGCGGCGCGACCCCGACGACAGCGATCCCACGTCCCACGACCTCGTCGTCCGTCCTCGCCCTCACGACGACGCACCGCTACGCACCGGACCGGGGCTGGTCACCCTCGTCGGCGGCGGTCCTGGCGACCCGGGGCTGGTCACCGTCTCCGGCCGGGAGGCCCTGGAGTCCGCCGACGTCGTGGTGGCCGACCGGCTCGCCCCCCTGGCCTCGCTGCGCTGGGCGCCACCGCACGCCGAGATCATCGACGTCGGCAAGATCCCCGGCGGCCGCAGCACCGACCAGGCCGAGATCAACCGTCTGCTCGTGGAGGGCGCCAAGGCCGGCCGGCACGTGGTCCGCTTCAAGGGCGGCGACCCCTTCGTCTTCGGCCGCGGCGGCGAGGAGGCGATCGCCTGCGCCCAGGCCGGCGTCGAGGTGCGCGTCGTGCCGGGCGTCTCGTCCTCGATCGCCGCCCCTGCCTCGGCCGGGGTGCCGGTCACGCATCGAGGTCTCACCCAGGGGTTCACCGTCGTCTCCGGTCACCTGCCCCCGGGTGACCCCGGCTCCACGATCGACTACGCGGCCCTCGCCGGGCTGGGCACCACCATCGTCGTCCTCATGGGGGTACGAACGCTCTCGGCCATCTGCGCGGCGCTCACCGAGCACGGGCTCGACCCCGGGACACCCGCCATGGTGATCGCCGACGCCACGTTGCCCAGCCAGGTGCGGGTGCGTGGCACCGTCTCCACGATCAGCGCGCTCAGCGAGGGATCCGGCGTCGGGCCGCCGGCCGTCGCGATCATCGGCTCCGTGGCAGACATCGGCGAGCTGCCGTGATCCTGCTGATGCGGCACGGCGAGTCCACATGGAACGCCGCCGGCCGGATGCAGGGACAAGATCCTCGGCCGCCGCTCACCGAACGCGGCCGGCACCAGGTGGCTGCCACCGCGACGCTGCTCGCCGGGGGTCTGCTCGAGGCACACCCCGAGGTCCGGGTGAGCGCGATCGTCACCTCTCCCGCACGGCGAGCACGGCAGAGCGCCGACATCGTCGCCGACCGCCTCGGTCTGCAGGTCCGCGAGGAGCCGCTGCTCCTCGAGCGCGGCCTCGACGAGCCATGGGAGTCCGTCGAGCAGCGGATCCGCGCCGTGGTGACCGCCGACCTCTCACCGGGGACCCTGCTGATGACTCACGGCGACGTCGTCGCGTACGCGGCGCACCTGCTGGCCGAGGTGTCGGTGCCGGTGCCGGCCAACGCCTCCGTCATCGGTCTCACCCCTCGCCCGACGCCGGCCTCATGGCAGCTGGATGCCCTATGCTGACGACCGTCCGCGCTGGAGGAAGCCGGTGGAACTCCGGCACAGTCGCGCTACTGTGACACCCGCTCATCGGGTGAAGTCAGACCCTCACGCGGACAGCCCATCCGTCACCGGGACGCAGGAATCCCTCAGGAGGCCCACGTGAGTCAGCTCGATCCCACCGCCACGCCGGACCGGCCGGCCGTCACCGCTCCCGATGCGTCGGTCCGCGCAGAGGCGACGGAGCGGGTCGCGGCCCTCGCCACGCCGGCCGGTGCGCTCGGACGGCTCGGCGAGCTCGGCATCTGGCTCGCCGGCGTCCAGGGACAGGTGCCACCCACCGGACCGTCGGCCGTGCGCGCCGTGGTCCTCGCCGGTGACCACGGCATCGCCGCGCACGGCGTCTCGGCCTACCCGTCCGCGGTGACCCCCGCCATGGTGCGCACGTTCGCCGCGGGCACGGCCGGGGTCTGCGTCCTGGCGCGGCAGCACGACGTGCACCTGCGGGTCCTCGACCTCGGGGTCGACGACGACCTCGAGGGGATCGACCCGGCCGTCACGGCGTACAAGATCCGCCGCGGCAGTGGCGCGATCCACCTCGAGGACGCCCTCACGCACGAAGAGACCGAGAAGGCGCTCGCGGTCGGCGCGACGGTGGCCGAGGAGGAGATCGCGGCCGGAGCAGACCTGCTGGTCGGCGGCGACATGGGCATCGGCAACACGACGCCCAGTGCCGCCCTCGTGGCCGCGGCGCTCGGGCTGCCGGCGGCCGAGGTCACCGGCCGCGGGACCGGCCTCGACGAGGCGGGGCTCGAGCACAAGACCGCACTCATCGACGCCGCACTGACCCGCGCCGGTGACCGCGCCGACGACCCGGTCGAGCGGCTCACGGCCCTGGGCAGCGCCGACCTCGCCGCGACCGTCGGGTTCCTCGTGCAGGCCGCGCGCTCGGGCGTCCCGGTCGCCCTGGACGGGCTCATCTCGGTGGCGTGCGCCCTCACGGCCGAGGAGCTCGCCCCCGGCGCGAGTGCCTGGTTCGTGGCGGGGCACCGTTCCACCGAGCCCGCACAGTCGCTCGCGCTCGACAAGCTCGGCCTGGAACCGGTCATCGACGTCGGGATGCGGCTCGGCGAGGGCAGCGGTGCCGTCGCCGCCGTGCCGCTGCTGCGCTCCGCCGCGCTGCTGCTGACCGAGACGGCGCTGCTGCGCGACGTCCTGTGACCCTCGTGCGATGAGGAGAGGACGGGCCTGGGGCCTGGCGCTCGGTGTCGCCCTCGACGTCGCACTGGGAGACCCGCGACGTGGGCATCCGGTGGCGGGGTTCGGGCGGGTCGCCACCGCGCTGCAGGAGCGGACGTACACCGACCGTCGCCTGCCCGGCGTCGTCCACGTGGGTGTGCTCGTCGGGGGCACGTGGGCGCTGGGCACGGTGGCCGAGCGGGGCGCCAGACGTCTGGGGCCCGCGGCCGAGACGGCTACGACAGCGCTGGCCACGTGGGCGGTGCTGGGCGGCCGCTCGCTGGAACGCGAGGCCCACGCCGTGCGCGACCTGCTCGAGGCCGACGACCTGTCCGCGGCCCGGCAGCGGGTCACCCACCTCGTCGGGCGGGACCCGGCCCACCTGGCGGAGGCCGACGTCGCGCGGGCGACGGTCGAGTCCGTCGCGGAGAACACGTCCGACGCGGTGGTGGCACCGCTGGTCGCCGGCGGCGTCGCCGGGGTCCCAGGCCTGCTGGCCTACCGTGCCGCCAACACGCTGGACGCCATGATCGGGCACCGCACACCCCGGCTGCGGAGCTTCGGGTGGGCGGCTGCGCGCCTGGACGACGTCCTCAACCTGGTGCCGTCACGGGTGGCTGCGGCGTCGGTCGTCCTCGCGGCACCGTGCGTCGGCGGGTCGTCGCAGGGTGCCGCCCGGGCCTGGCGTCGCGATGCCGCCCACCACCCGAGCCCCAACGCGGGCCCGGTGGAGGCGGCGTTCGCGGGTGCACTGGACGTCCGGCTGGGGGGCGTCAACGTCTATGAGGGGCAGACCGAGGACCGGCACACCCTGGGCGACGGACCGGCCCCGACCACGGCCGACATCACCCGGGCCACGCGCCTGGCCCGTGCCGTGGACCTCATCGCCCTCGGACTGGCCGTCCTTGTCTCCCGGATGTGGGAGCGCAGGCACCCAACCAGAGGCTGATGGGGGGCTGGGGCTCACACATCGGGGCGCATGGCCCACTGAGCAGCCCGGCCGACGTCGTCGGTCGTGGGCACTCCCGGAGGCGGGCAGGGCCGCCGGACCACCACCACGGGCAGGCCCAGACCGGCCGCGACGTCGAGCTTGGCCACGGTGTGGGTGCCTCCGGAGTCCTTGGTGACCACGACGTCGACGCCGTGGGAGGTCATCAGCTCACGTTCGGATTCGACGTCGTAGGGGCCGCGGCTCCTCACCACCGTCCAGGTGTCCGGCAGCGCGACGCCGGGGTCATCGACCACCCGCACCACGGCAACGCGCTCGGCCAGCGGCCCGGTGAAGCGGCCCAGGGACTGCCGGCCGACGGTGAGGAACGGAGCCGCGCCGAGCCCGGCCGCCGTCCGGGCGGCCTCGTCGTGATCACTGACCCAGTGCCACGTCCCGGAGGCCGGATGGCCCGCCCAGCCGGGACGCTCCAGCCGCAGCAGAGGGACGTCCTCGGCCGCGCACGCCTCGGCCGCATGGCCCGTGACGGTGGCCGCGAACGGGTGCGTCGCGTCCACCACGGCCCGGACGCCACGCTCACGAAGATGGGACCGGAGTCCGTCGATGCCCCCGAAGCCGCCGATGCGAACCTCACCGACCGGCAACCGCGGCCGCGCGACCCGCCCGGCCAACGACGAGACGAACCGTGCCCCCGACGCCTCCAGCCGTCGCGCCAGGTCCCGCGCCTCGGCCGTGCCCCCCAGCACGAGGACGGACTCTGCACCTGACACACGCACCGGCTCAGCCTATGGCAGAGCGGTCACCGCGGGTCGGCCCCCGGCGGCAGGAGCGGCAGGGCCCCGGGGCCGTCGTGCGCCAGCGCCAGGAGGGCGTCGACGTCAAGATGCTCCTCTACCAGGTCACCCAGCCGGTCCAGCCGGGCCTCGCGCAGCGCGGCGAAGCGGACCGTCGACGGAGCGAGCGCCACACCGGCAGCATCGGCGACCCGCTGCAGCAGCGCTCGGCGGAACCCGTCGGACTCCAGGCCCCCGTGCCACATCGTGCCGTGCACCAGTCCACGCACCGCACCCCCCAGGAACGGCTCGTCGTCGCCGGCCGTGACTCGGCCGTGGTGGATCTCGTAGCCGCCCACCGGCTGGCCCAGCGCCTCGCCGGTGGGCAGCCGCAGCACCTTGTCGGCGTCGAAGCCGGTGACGACGTCCAGCAGCCCCAGGCCCTCGACGTCGGCAGGCTCGCCACTCTCCACACCGTCGGGGTCGAGGATCCGCCGCCCCAGCATCTGGAAGCCGCCGCAGATCCCGAGGACGGCACGGCCCGCAGCGGCGTGCTCCTGCAGGGCCCGGTCCAGCCCCCGCGCACGCAGCCACGCGAGGTCCTGCACGGTCGCCCGCGTGCCGGGCAGGACCACGAGGTCCGCACCGGCCAGGTCGCGCGGCTCGGTGACGAAGACGACGTCGACGCCCGGCTCGATGCCCAGCGCGTCGACGTCGGTGAAGTTGCTGATGCGTGGCAGCCGCAGCACGGCCACCCGCAGCCCGCCGCCCATGCTGCGCCGGCCCTCGAGGTCGAGCGCATCCTCGGAGTCCAGCCACAGGCTCGGGTCCCACGGCAGCGTGCCGAAGACGCGCCGTCCGGTGAGCTCCTCGAGCCGCCGTAGCCCGGGCTCGAGCAGGCCCGCATCGCCGCGGAACTTGTTGACCACGAACCCCGCGAGGAGCGCCTGGTCAGCAGCATCGAGCAGTGCGACCGTGCCGAACATCGACGCGAACAGGCCGCCACGGTCGATGTCGCCCACCACCACGACCGGCATCGACGCGTGTCGCGCCAGGCCCATGTTGACGTAGTCCGACGAGCGCAGGTTGATCTCGGCCGGGCTGCCGGCCCCCTCGGCGACCACGACGTCGAACCGGCCGGCCAGGTCGTCGAACGCCTCGTGCGCTGCCGCCGCGAGGTGGCCCCGCCCGTCGACGAAGTCACTGGACGACACCCGCCCACCGGGTCGGCCCATCACCACGACGTGGCTGCTGCGATCCCCACCGGGCTTGAGCAGCACGGGGTTCATCGCCACCTCCGGCGTGACCTGCGCCGCCAGGGCCTGCACCCATTGGGCGCGGCCGATCTCGCCGGTGTCTCCGCCGGTACCCACGACCATCGAGTTGTTGGACATGTTCTGCGCCTTGAACGGCGCGACGCTGACGCCACGACGTACCAGGGCACGGCACAGACCCGTCGTGACGACGCTCTTGCCGGCGTCGGAGGTCGTGCCGGCGACGAGCAGCGAGCCGGACATGCTCACACCCTAGGACGAGCGACTCACGGTGGTGATGGCGACGCAGTTGCGACCGCACCTGCCCCGACACGATGATGTGGACGGTCGAGGGGTCGACCACGCGCCGGCCCCCGTCCATCGACACCGCCATCCATCGACGCCGACGATCTGCGCGGCCAGCGACCGCCGCAGCACGAACGACTGAGCCCCATCACGGGCCGAAACACCGGCCCGGGAATTCGGGCTGGGAGATCCGGGCTGAATGATCTGGGCAGGAAGACCGGGCCGAAACACCGACAGGAGCCACCATGCACGTCCTCATCGCCACCGACGGGTCCAAGCAGTCCATCGCGTCGGCCAGCTACCTGCGGTCCATCGTCGATCCGCAGACCGTCACCAAGGTCGCCGTCGTCGCCGTCGTCAGCCCGATGGCCGCCGTCCCCTTCGCCAACGACGACGAGACCCGGCAGCGGACCCTGGCCGAGATGTCGTTCCGCAAGGCTGCCGAGGCCGCGACACGACAGGTCGCCGAGGTCCTGGACGACTGGGGGCCGGCGGTCACCACGCACGTCTACAGTGGCTCGCCGCCCGCAGAGATCATCAAGGCCGCGAACCGCTTCGGCTCCGGGCTCATCGTCATCGCCAGCAAGAGCACGCGCACGCAGGCCGTGCTGATGGGCTCGGTGGCGCATCGCGTCCTGAACCAGGCGACCTGCCCGGTGCTGGTGCACCGTCCCGGGAACAAGCCCAAGCGGGGCCCCAGGAAGGCGGCGCAGAAGTCCGTCCCGAAGGTCTCCAGGAAGCCGAGGCCAGGCTCCGCCGAACGGCCCTGAGCGCCTGTTCCTTGACAGCGGGGCCTGCCCTCCATATATTCAACGCATGTTGAATAATGCCATCGAGGTCACCGACCTCCACGTGCGCAGAGGACGTCACGACGTCCTGCGCGGCCTCGACCTCACCGTCGAGGCCGGTGCCGTCACCGGTCTGCTGGGACCCAGCGGCTGCGGCAAGACCACGCTCATCCGATGCCTCGCCGGAACCCAGATGATCCGCTCGGGCACGGTCACGGTGCTCGGCGATCCCGCCGGATCGGTCGTCAACCGCGGGCGCGTCGGCTACGTCACCCAGGCCAGCTCGGTCTACCCGGACCTGACCGTGACCCAGAACCTGCAGTACTTCGCGACACTCGCGGGGTCCTCGGCCGCCGACATCCGTCGCACCCTCGACGAGGTGGGGCTGACCGGTCACGCCAGCGATCTCACCGGCAACCTCTCCGGCGGCCAGCGCACCCGCGTCTCGCTGGCCGCCGCCCTGCTGACCCGCCCGGCCCTCTACCTGCTCGACGAGCCCACGGTGGGCCTCGATCCCGTCCTGCGACGCGACCTCTGGGTGCTCTTCACCGGCCTCGCCGCCGACGGCGCCACACTGCTCGTCTCCAGCCACGTCATGGACGAGGCAGCCCGCTGCGACCGCGTCCTGCTGATGCGCGAGGGCGCCGTCATCGCCGACGACACCCCCGACGGCCTGCGCGCCCGCGCCGGCTCGTCCGACCTCGAGCAGGCCTTCCTCACGATCGCCGAGGAGCGTGCATCATGAACCGGAGCCTCGGAACCACCATGCGCGTGCTGCGCCAGCTCAGCCACGACCACCGCAGCGTCGCGCTCATCGTCATCCTGCCCTCCGTCCTGCTGTGGCTCTTCAGCGAGGTGCTCGCCCACTCCCCCGGCGCCTTCGACCGGGTCGGACCGATCATGCTCGGGCTGTTCCCGTTCATCATCATGTTCCTCGTGACGTCCGTGACGATGGTCCGTGAGCGCACCTCGGGCACGCTGGAGCGCATCCTGACCACGCCACTGCAGCGCTGGGAGCTGGTCACCGGCTACGCCATCGCGTTCGGCCTCGCGGCCCTGGTCCAGGCCACGACGAGCGCGGCGGTCGCCATCTGGCTCCTGGGACTCGACCTGCCGTCACCACTGCTGGCCGTCAGCCTCGCCGTCCTGATCGCAGTCCTCGGCAGCGTGCTCGGCCTCTTCACGTCGGCCTTCGCCCGCACCGAGTTCCAGGCGGTCCAGTTCATGCCGCTGGTGGTCATCCCGCAGATCCTCCTGGGCGGAGTCCTCGTTCCCCGCGACCAGATGGCCCGTGCGCTCGAGCTGTTCTCCGAGGTCCTCCCGCTGAGCCATGCCACCGACGCACTCGCCCTCATGGCCGCCGACGACGTCTCCCGGGCGTTGGGCATCGACGTCACCATCCTCATCGGCTTCTGCATCGCATCGGTGACACTGGCTGCTGCCACCCTGCGTCGCCGCACGCCGTAGATTGGCCACATGACACAGGCACGTCGGCGCCGGGGCCGCCCCACTGGCGCCGACGTCGCCGACCGACGCGACGCCCTCCTGCAGGCGGCCCGCGAGCAGTTCGCCGCCAAGGGCTTCGCCGGGGCGTCACTGCGCTCCATCGCGGCACAGGCGGGGGTGGACGCGAGTCTGGTCGGACACTACTTCGGCGACAAGCAAGGGCTGTTCATCGCCACCCTCGACCTCCCGATCAACCCCTTGGAGAAGCTGCGGGCCGTCGTCGAGCCGGGCCCGGACGGTCTCGCCGAGCGCCTGGTTCGGACCTTCGTGACCAGCTGGGACCCCCATGCCACCGCCTTCGCGGCGTTGGTGCGCAGCGGACTGACCGGCGACCCGGCGAGCCCGGCGCCGGCAGCCGACATCGTGCGCGCCGTCCTGCGCGACGTCCTGACGGTTCAGCTCGAGGGCGACGACCGTGAGCTGCGTGCCTCGCTCGTGCTCAGTCAGATGCTCGGGCTCGGCATCGCCCGCTACGTGATCTGCGTGGAGTCACTCGTCTCGGCCGACGTCGAGGACGTGGTGCGACGCTACGCGCCGGGGCTCCAGCAGCTGGTCGACGGCGACGGCCCGTGACCAGCCCGGACTCGGGCAGTACTAGCCGATCGGGTCGTCGGTGACCAACGGGCGCCCCTCGTCGGTCTTGGTGACGGTGAACGCATCCACGACGTCGCCGGGCTGGACGCCATCGGTGGGCTCCGCCCCGACGGCCGCGGCGACGGAGCGGTAGACCAGACGATCCTGCTCCACACGGATGCTCTGGTAGGTCGAGACCTGCTCCAGCGCCGTGACCCGTCGTGCGCCGTTGCGAGTCCAGTTGTTGCGGTCCTCACCGTCGGCCTCGTAGTACTTGCTTCCGGCGACGGAGACGACGTAGGCCGGCCCCGCCACGCCGTCGTCCTGCTCGTTCTCGGCGACGTGCCCGCGGGCATAGCCGTGGTCGTGTCCCTGCAGCACGAGGTCGACGCCGTGCTTTTCGAGGATCGGCAGCCAGAGCGTCCGGGTGGCGATGTTGTCGCGTCCGGGCCGGAAGGAGAACAACGGGTAGTGGAAGGTCACCACCGTCCAACGGTTCGGGTTGTCGCGCAGGATCCGATCGAGCCACCCGGCCTGGTCGGGCCCACCCAGGGGCGCGTTGCCGTTGAGCGAGACGAACCGGACTCCCTGGTGGTCGGTGTACCAGACGTCCTCATCGCGTAGCACCGGTCCGTTGTCCGGAAAGGCGAAGTGCGCGCGATACTGCTGCAGGCGCAGGTCGCCGATGTGCTCATGGTTGCCCGGCGTGGCGATGACCTGCTGCTCTCGGGCACGCTCACCGACCGCGTCGAACCAGTGCCCCCACTCGGCGTCGTCGTCGGCCTGGTTGACCAGGTCTCCGGCGTAGAGCGACGCGCGGGCATCGGGATGCTCCTCGAACGCCGCGCCCGCCACCTGCGGCCACACGGTGTCGAGGCCGTTCTGCGCGTCACCGAAGTACAGGAACTCCCACGGCTCCGCCCTGTGGTCCGCGGTGCGGAAGCCAGACCACGTCGACCAGCCATGACGGTCGTTGCCGACCCGGTACTCATAGCTCGTACCGGGTGTGAGGTTCTGCAGCGTCGCGGTGTGGTGCACGGCCGGGTCGAGACCACGCAGGCGGGCGCGGGCGGTCTGGTCCGCCGCGACCCGCCGTACGCCGTCGGCGCCGGCCTCGCGCACCTCGACGAGCCCCGTCCCGGCGTCAGGCTTGGTACGCCACGTGACGGACTGGCTGGTGTCGGGCGAGGCCGTCGGGTTGAGCACGATGCGGTCGGGCTCGGTCGAGGCAGAGGTGTCCGCGGCCGTGGGACCGACGAGGACGAGGGCCGCCACACTGGCGCAGACGGTGGCGGACAGGACGCGGCGGATCACGTGGCACCTCACGGGTCGGGGACGTCGACGGCCCTGACGGTAGTCACGCGCGACCTCCACCGGGTGAACGTCGAGTGAGCGTCAGACGGCGCGCGCGAGGACGGCGATGAAGCCCAGGAGGGTGACGACGAGGGAGACCGGGACGAGCCACAGCGCCGCGACGGTGACGGTGACGGTGGTGCCGATCTTGGGCGGGAGGAAGTAGCGCGCCCGCGGCAGGTCACCGATGCCGTCGATCCAGCGGCCGGTCATCCGGACCCCGCTCCACAGGCCACGCAGCCGGGAGAAGACCCGTGCTCCTCCCCCACCGCCGATCGCTGTCAGGACACCACGGGTCTCATCCACCCGGTCGCTCATGGCCACCGCGATGCCCAGCTCCGTGGCCAGGACCTCCGGCTCCTCGACCGCCCACAGGATGCGTCGACGACGAGCGCCGAACGCGCCCGAGACCACGGCCATCAGCAGGCCTACCACCAGCAGCACCACCCGGGCCGCGCCGTCGGCTGCCAGGCCCAGGGCGAGGGTCGCGAGGACGAAGGGCACCGGAATGACCAGCAGCGCCAGCGTCGGCAGACGCAGCAGCCGCACCGCGGGCACGATCACCCGCGTCGCGTGGCCGGCCGCCTCGGACGTCTGGCCGTCGACGCGTCCGGCCATCCTGCCCACGTTCTCGTTGGCCCGTGCTCCCCACGAGCGACGCTTGTCCATGCCCCCAGGGTAGGCGAGCGCACCATGGTCCTAGGCTGCGCTGGTGGCGATCATCCTCTCCCTGTTGTCGGCCGTCGCCTACGGCGTCTCCGACTTCCTGGGTGGGATCTTCTCCAAACGCGCGGGGCCGTGGCAGGTGGCAGTGGTCGGCCAGTCGTCGTCGACGCTGTGCATCAGCCTCGGCGCTGTGCTGCTCGGCGGCTCCCCACGGGCGCCGACTGGCTGTGGGGCGCCGCCGCCGGCCTCGGCGGCGGCATCGGCACCGCCTTCCTGTACCGCGGCCTCGCCGGATCACGGATGGGCGTCGTAGCGCCGCTGTCGGCCGTCACGTGCGCCCTGCTGCCGGTGGTGGTCGGCCTGGGGCTGGGTGAGCGGCCCGGGCCGCTCGCGACCGTCGGCATCGTCGTGGCGTTCCCGGCGATCACGCTCATCTCCCGCATGGTCGACGACGACCCGTCGCACCGTGGCGGCGTCGTCGACGGCACGCTCGCCGGCCTGGGGTTCGGGATGTTGTTCTCAGCGATCGGGCAGATCGGTGACGACGCGGGCCTGTTCCCCCTCATGCTCACCCAGGCGTTCTCGGTGGTGAGCGTGGTCATGACCGCGGTGGTACTGCGCCAACCGTGGTGGCCCGGGCGCTCGTCAGCGTGGCGTGCCGTGGTGATGGGGCCACTCGGCGCGTCGGCGACAGGGCTGTTCCTCCTGGCCACCGGGTACGGGCTGCTGTCGATCGTGGCGGTGATCTCCTCGCTCTACCCGGCCGTCACGGTGCTGCTGGCCTCGGCCCTGCTGAGGGAACGGATCCACCCCGGGCAGGGCGCGGGGCTGGCGCTCGCCGCAGCGGCCGTCGCCCTCGTGGCCTGGGGCTAGCCCCGGGATCTCAAGTGTGGGCGGTTCCGCTTCAGGTCCGCTCGCGACGCTGCTGGCGGCGACGCCGCGCACCGGGCCTGGTCCAGACGATCACGGCCACCGCCGCGACGACGAGCACCCCGAGGCCCAGGAGGCCGAGCAGCAACAGCTCCATGGCCGCACTGTACGTCGTGACGACCAGCCGCTACTTCAGGAACTTGCTCGTGGAGCGGTCCTTGAGCGACTTTCCGCCGGTCTGGCACGTGGGGCAGTACTGCAGCGAGGAGTCGCTGAAGGTGACCTCGGCGACGGTGTCCCCGCAGACCGGGCAGGCCTGCCCGGTGCGTCCGTGCACGCGCATCCGGGAGCGCTTGTCGTCCTTGAGCTCGGCAGCGGGCTTGCCGTGGGCCTCGGTGAGCGCCTCGGTGAGGACGTCTCGCACCGCGGACTCGAGCCGGGCGACCTCCCTATCGTCGAGGTCTGCCACGATGGCGAACGGCGAGAGCTGGGCGGCGTGCAGGATCTCGTCGCTGTAGGCGTTGCCGATGCCGGCGATGATCTTCTGGTCACGTAGGAACCGCTTGGCCTGCATGCGCCGCCCGTGAACGAGCGGCGCGAGCTCGAAGACGTCGGCGAGCGGGTCCGGTCCGAGGGCGGCGACACCGGGGACGTCGGTGGGCTCGCGGACGAGGTACATCGCCAGGCCCTTGCGGGTGCCGGCCTCGGTGACGTCGAACCCGACGTGGGGTCCGTCGCCGGCGTCGAGACGGATCCGCGCCGCGAGCGGACCGTTGCCCATCTTCAGCCGCTTGTCGGTGAACGCGTCGGCCCAGCGCAGCCAGCCGGCCTTGGCGAGGTGGATGACCATGTGCAGCCCGTCGACGTCGAGGTCGATGAACTTGCCGTGCCGCGCGACATCGGTGACCTGCAGCCCGGCGAGCGCGGTGACGGGCGGGTCGTAGGTCTTGAGCACCGAGAAGGACGCGAGCTCGACCTCGGCCACGACGGACCCGACAGCCTTCTCGCGCAGGAACGCCACGAGAGCGTCGACCTCCGGCATCTCCGGCATGGATCCACCCTAGTCCGCCCCGCTCGCGAGTCACTCCGTCACCGCCGAGGAGTCACTCCGTCACGCACCATGAGACCGCGTGACTCGCGAGTGGTCACCCAGTGACTCGCGGCGTGTGACGGAGTGACTCGCGGTGCTCAGTCGTGGCGGGCGTAGAAGCCTTCCATGGCAGGCCAGGACGTGCGCTGGGCGGCGCGGCCGGTGAGCACACCCAGGTGACCGCCGGGGGCCTGCACGAGCTGCGTGTCTGGAGCGTTCGTCACGAGCTCCAGGAGGTGCTCGACTGCCGGCAGCGGCGCCAGGGTGTCGTCGAGGCCGGCGACGACGAGCACCGGCTTGTCGATGTCGGCCAGGTCCACGACCCGACCGCCCAACGCCATGGTGCCCGACGCGAACTCGTTGGACCGCATCACCACGTGGTACAGCTGCCCGAACGTCCGCCCCGGGTAGGCGTACATGTTGTCCATGAACCGATCGACCGCCTCCAGCTGCGCCAGGAAGTCGCGATCGTCGGCCCGCGCAAGCATCGAGAGCGGCTTGGTGAGGTAGCGGTCCAGCGCCGAGATCTGAAAGCCCAGCCGTGTCAGCGTCGCCGGCACCCCGCCGATGCTGCGGTAGGCAGCGCCCACGAGCGGGCCGGCGACGACGTTGACGGGTCGCGCGAGCGCCAGCAGCGGCACCTGGCGCAGGTCGAACGGGCTGGCCACCGCCGTCGCGCTCAGGATCGGCAGGCTCGGATCGGCCGCCGTGGCGAGGATCGTGAAGATGCCGCCCAGGCTCCACCCGGTCAGGTGCACGCCGGGGGCATCGACGCCGGACGGGGAGCGACGCTCGGACGCCGCGTCCTCGACGACGTGGCCGATGGCGGTGGGGATGACCGTGTCCACCCAGTGCTCGATGCCCTGGTCCTTGTGCTCGAAGCTCACCGGGCCGTAGTCGATGAGGTAGACAGGTCGTCCCTCGTGGACGAAGTACTCGACGACACTGTTGTCGCGCCGCAGGTCGAAGGCCAGCGCGGGTGCCGCGAGCGGCGGGACCAGCAGGAGGGGCTGGCCGTGCTGCTCCACCCCCGGCACCGGGTCGTACCGGTAGAGGGAGGCGTGCGCCGTCACCTTGACGAGTGTGCGCGGGGTGGCGCGCAGGTCGGCGATCCGGCGACGTCGGACCTTGTCGTTGAGGTTGCCGGCGGCCGCTCTCAGGTCGCGCGGCACTCGTGGGCTGAGGAGGGACACGGCACCAGAGTGTGCCATGACCAGCCCGTCGGGACCGGCCGCGCCAGCTCACCAGCGGTCGTCAGTCCCAGCCCTTCGCCCACTCGACGACGGCCCGCACGGTGACGTCCTCATCGCCTGCCAAGGCGTCCAGGACGTGGTCCGGTACGACAGGGTTGGCCGCCACCCATCCCCGAACCCCCGCGTCGGCGTCGGTGGACAGCCGCTCGAGAACGTCGCCCGGCGTCCGCTCGTTCCGGGCGACGCAGCACCGCACCGACGTCTCAGCGTCGCCCGCCAGCTTCTGCAGGACGTCGGTCTGGGCTACGTAGGACAAGCCAGCGCTCTCGCGGACCCGCACGTCGCCAGAACCCGCCATCGCCTCCACCCTCGCGACCTTGGCCGGTGTGACGTCCGGGGAGGCGAAGGTCGAGACGGGGCGTGGGTCGGCCGCCGCCTCGCGGACGCGACGCAGCTGCTCCGGCGTGAAGAACCCCACGCAGGACATCTACGCTCCATTCCCGGCGGAGGTGGCAAGCCCCTTCTCGTCGGGCAGGGTGCGACTACGAACCAGCACGCGCGTTCACCTCGTAGGAGGTGTTGATCGACTCGAAGAAGTTGACCAGCTGCAGGGTGTCGTTGGCCGTCGCCATCCACTTGGCCGGGTTGGCGACGTTGTAGTGCGGACCGAAGCCCAGCTCGTCGAGTCGCCGGTCGGCCAGGTAGCGCACGTACTGGTTGATGTAGTCGGCGTTGAGCCCGAGGATGCCGCCCGGCAGCAGATCGCGGTTGTAGGCCTCCTCCATCTCCACGGCGTCGAGGATCATCTGCTTGATCTCGGCGGCGAACTCCTCGGTGGCGACGTCGGGGTTCTCCTCGAGCACCGTGAGCACGAGATTGATGCCGAACTTCAGGTGCAGGCTCTCGTCGCGCACGATCCAGTCGATGAGCGAGCCGAAGTTGCGCAGCAGGTTCCGCTGCCTGAAGCTCAGCGCCACCATGAACCCGGAGTAGAACCAGATGCCCTCCAGGATCACGTTGTAGGCGATGAGGTTGCGGACGAAGTCCTGCTTTCCCTCGGTGGTGGTGATGTCGAGGGTCTGCTCGGTCATCCGCTTGATGAAGCGGACCTCGAACTTCTCCTTTGCCGCCATCGACGGCACGCCCACGTGGGACTCGTAGGCCGCCGCGCGGTCGATCGGGAAGGTCTCGAGGACGTACTCGAAGCTCATGCAGTGGTTGGCCTCCTCCCACATCTGCTTGGCGAGGTAGAGGTGGCACTCGGCGGCGTTCACGTACGGGTAGACGCCGAACGCCAGGGCCTTGTTGACGAGCAGCTCGTTGGGGTTGAAGTAGCTCATCAGGAAGGTGAGCGCATGACGTTCGTCGTCGCTCATCTTCTCGAAGTCACCGAGGTCCTCACCGAGCTGGATCTCGTTGGGGAACCAGGTGTTCGCGACGGCCTGGTCGTACAGCTCCATTGCCCACGGATAGGTGACGGGCTTGAGCAGTAGTCCTTCTTCGATTCCGGTGCCGAGGATCGGCATGGGGTCTCCTTGGGGGTCGGGACGCGTTGGGCTGACGTTCGATGTCGACGCGTCCGGCGTGTCTTTCAGAACATCGAGCTCAACGGATCGTGGCTACTGGCAGGAATCGCACTGCAGGCGTTCCTGGGGGTCGATGGGGCAGGCCTGCCCGTCGATGACGTCGAGCTCCTGAGCCTCATCGGGCACCACGGACTGCTCGGCCGCCTCGACCGGAGCCTTCTCGGTGGCGGTGGCCGCACCGAAGCCACGTCTGGCACCACTGGCCGCACCGAAGCCACGGCGCCCGCCCGAGTCCGTCCCGGTGGAGGTCTCTCCGCCTGACAGGGACGCTGCCTTGTTGACCTTGAGCGTCGACTGCTCGGCGGTGTGGCGCGGCATCATGTGCAGGTAGTACGTCGTCTTGACGCCCATCTTCCAGGCCGCCGAGTAGAGGTCGACCATCTCGCCGACGTCGCGGCTCTGTAGGTAGATGTTGCGGCTGATCGCCTGGTCGATCCATTTCTGCGCCCGCGCGGCCACCGTGAGGAAGGCGTAGGGCGAGAGCTGGAAGCTGGTCTTGTAGATCTCGACGAGGTCTGCCGGGACGCCCTCCACCTTGGACAGGTCGCCCTGGTGGCGCAGCAGGTCCTCACGGACCTTCTCCCACAGGCCGAGGTGACGCAGGTCGTCGACCAGGTTGCGGTTGACCTCCAGGAACTTGCCGGCGCTCGTGGCACGGCTGAAGATCTGGCTGAACTGCGGGTCCAGACCAGGTGTGGTGCCAGCCACCAGGCCGATCGACGCGGTGGGCGCGATCGCCATCAGCGTGGAGTTGCGGATTCCGCCGGCGACCTTCTTGCGCAGCAGGTCCCAGTTCATCCGCGACTGGCGGGAGACGTCCACGGCGAGGCCCCGGTCGGCCTCCAGGAGGTCCAGGGAGTCCAGCGGGACCAGGCCCTCGTTCCAGCGCGACCCCACGAAGTTCGGATAGGCGCCACGCTCGCGGGCCAGCTCCGCCGAGGCATCGATGGCGTGCCAGGAGACGAACTCCATGATCTCGTCCATGAGGTCGTAGGAGGGTTCGCTCTCGTACGACCAACCGAACCGCTCGACGACGTCGGTGAAGCCCATGACGCCCAGGCCAAGCGCCCGGTTCTCGGAGTTGGAACGCTCGGACTCCGGCACGGAGCTGACCGTGATGTCGATGAGGTTGTCGAGCTGACGCACGGCGAGGCGGGTCGACTCCGCGAGCCGCTCCCAGTCCAGCTGGACCGGTTCGTGTGGGTCCTGACGTCGACCCGTCACGTGCCGCGCCAGGTTGACCGAGGCCAGGTTGCAGACACTGACGTTGTCGCGGTCCTGCGGCAGGCAGATCTCGGTGCACAGGTTGGACAGGTGGATGGTGCCGGTGTTCTGGTTCAGGGCACGGGTGTTGATCGTGTCCTTCCAGGTCAGCCACGGGTGCGACGTCGTCTGCAGCGTGGTGAGGATGGCGCGGAACTGCTCACGCGCCTTGATCTTCTTGTGCCGCAGCTCACCCGCATCGGCCATGGCCGCGTACTCGGCGTAGCGCTTGCTGAACGCCTCACCGAACAGCTCGGGCAGGTCGCAGACATCCAGCGGGTCGAAGAGGTACCAGTCGGCGCCGGTCTGGACGCGCTTCATGAACTCATCGGAGATCCACACCGCGGTGTTGGCGGTGCGGGTGCGACGGTAGGGGTCTCCGGAGTTCTGGCGCAGGTCGAGGAACTGACCGAAGTCCAGGTGCCAGTTCTCCATGTAGAAGCACAGCGCGCCGAACTTCTTGCCGCCACGGCTGACCGCGCGCAGCGTCGAGTCGATCGTGTGCATGAACGGGATCGGCCCGGTGGACGTGGTGTTGTTGGAGCGGATGGGCGAGCCCTCGGCACGCAGCTGGGTGACCGACAGGCCGATGCCGCCGGTGCCCTTGGTGAGCCACATGACGTCTCGCACGCTCTTGGCGATGTGCTCGATGTCGTCCTCCATCTGCATGACGAAGCAGTTGGAGAGCTGGCTGTAGGAGGTGCCCGCGTTGACGAGCGTGGAGCCGGCGGCGAGGTACTCCAGGTGCGACATCTTGTCGTAGAAGGAGAGGGCCGCACTGGTGGGATCCTCCTCGTTGAGCGACAGCCCCATGGACACGCGCATCCAGAAGAACTGCGGAACCTCCAGCGGCGCGCCGTCGGGCTCGGTGAGCATGTAGCGGTTGCGCATCGTCTGTGCACCGACGTAACGCAGCAGGTCGTCGCGGTCGGGGTCGAGCGCGGAGCCGAGTCGCTCGAGGTCGAAGGCCTCGCCGAGCCGCTCGTCGAGCAGGCCGAGCTCTACGCCACGCAGGATGGAGCGCACGAAGGCCGGCCCGTGGAAGCTGTAGACCTCATCGCGGGTGACGCCCTCGCCGAAGACCTTCTTGTAGAGCGTCTTGATGAGCAGCCGCGACGCGATGGTGTCGAAGGCCGGGTCGTCCTTGACGTTCTGCAGCGCCACGCCGATGACGGCCTCGTCGAGCTGCTCGCTGGTGATGCCGTCGAAGAGCGTGATCTCCAGCTCGGAGCGGAGCTGCGTGGCTCTCGCGAGCTCGTCGTCAAGACCTTGGGCGGCCTCGGTGATGCTCTGGGCGATCTCGTAACCGTCGTACGCTGCGCGGGTTCCGTCCCGCTTGATGACTGTGATGGCCATCGGTCCACCCCTCGTGAACGATGTGGATGCGATCCGCAGCTCACGAGTGGTCAGGAGACGGTACGCCCGAGGGCTTCGATCCCCTGGCCTTCCCACGAGGCCGCGGACCACCGCGACCGTCGGGGCCGCGGTGCACTGGCAGGTCTTCGGACTCGTGGGCCAGAGGGAGTCTGTCGACTCTTCTCGCCTACTGGGCGCCGCTTCCCGGATCCTCAGACCCAGTGCTGTGTGGCGCTGTTCGTTCCCACTCACCGCTGCGGGGGCAGTCCCGGACTCTCACCAGGTTCCCTCTTGCGACGACGCCCTCTCGATCCTGCTGATTGGGCGCCGAACCAGCTGCATGAACCACCATATACCCCGAATGACACCGATGTAACCCCCTACATGTTGTGCCACTCAGGCAAAGGTGCCGAATCCACTCAAGAAGGCAGACTGGGCTCTGCTCCCCGCCTCGACGAAAGGCCTGACATGCCGGACCACCACGAGAACTCCTCCTCGCCCCTGCGCGCGGTCTACGTCAACTGCACGCTCAAGCCGTCGCCCCAGCTCTCGCACACCGAGGGCCTGATGGAGACGAGCGCCGACATCCTGCGTGCCGAGGGCGTCGAGGTCGACCTCATCCGCGCGGTCGACCACCCGATCGCGCCCGGCGTGCAGCCGGACATGCGTGAGCTGGGCTTCCCGGACGACGCGTGGCCCGACCTGTACCCGCGCGTCCTCGACGCAGACATCCTGGTGCTCGGCACACCGTTGTGGCTGGGCGAGAAGTCCAGCGTCTGCAGTCGCGTGGTCGAGCGGCTGTACGCGCTGTCCGGCGAGCTGAACGCCAAGGACCAGTCGATCTTCTACGGCAAGGTCGGCGGCATCGTCGTCACCGGCAACGAGGACGGCATCAAGCACGCCGGCATGAACCTGACCTACTCGCTGCAGCACCTCGGTTACATCGTGGGGCCACAGATCGACGCGGGCTGGGTCGGCGAGGCGGGCCCGGGGCCCTCCTACCTCGACGAGGGTTCCGGCGGACCGGAGAACGACTTCACCCGACGCAACGTGCGGATCATGTCCTGGAACCTGATGCACGTAGCGCGCCTGCTGCGCGAGGTCGGCGGCCTTCCGGCCGTCGGCAACACCCGCACCTGACCCGACGGGCGCGTCAGGTACTCGATGGCCGAGCTCAGCGAGTGGGCTGGGGCGAGCGTCCACCGGAACCGGAACGACGGTTCCGGTTGCGGTTGCGGTTGCGGTTGCGGTTGCCCTGACCGGAAGCCTGCCCGTTCGGTCCGCGGCGACCTTGGCCACCCGCACCACCCTGGCGCCTGTTGTTGCCGCCGGACGGCTTGCGTCCGCCGCCGTGGTGCTGCGGCTCGGGCACGGACCCGCTGGTGGCCAGTGCCTCCGGGGTGATGGGATCGGGTGCCGAGTCGGCGCGGTGGTGGCGGGCCGTGACGCCCGCCTTGTTCTGCAGCATGACGACGTCACGCAGGTCCTCGGGCGTCGTCATGGTCACGACGGTGCCGGACTCCCCGGCGCGAGCCGTGCGTCCAGAACGGTGGGTGTAGGCCTTGTGCTCGGCGGGAGCGTCGTAGTGCACCACCAGGCGCACGTCGTCGACGTGGATACCGCGCGCGGCGATGTCCGTGGCGACGATGACCGATGCCGAGCCGTTGCTGAAGCGTGCCAGGTTCCGCTCCCGCTTGGACTGGTTGAGGTCGCCGTGCAGGTCGACGGCGTCGATGCCGCCCGTGGTGAGCTGCTTGGCCAGACGGGTCGCGCCGCGCCGCGTCCGGGCGAAGACGATGGTGCGGGGGTTCTGCCGGAGCAGACGCTTGGCGGTGGCGATCTTCTCGCTCCGCTCGCTGATGAGGACGTGGTGCTCCATGGTGCCCTCGTCGGTGACCGCGGGCTCGATCTCGTGCAGGACGTGCTGCGGCAGGTGACGACGCACCAGCTTGTCGACGTCGCCGTCGAGCGTGGCCGAGAGCAGCAGCCGCTGCCCCTGAGCGGGCGTCTTGGCCAGCAGCGCGTCGATCGGCTTGTAGAAGCCGAGGTCGCACAGGTGATCGGCCTCGTCGAGGACGGTGATCTCGACGTGGTCGAGCGAGCAGACGCGCCGCTCGATCAGGTCGGTCAGCCGGCCGGGGGTGGCGATGAGCAGGTCGACGCCGTCCTTGAGCGTCTTGATCTGACGGTTGATCGGGACGCCGCCGAGCACGGTGCCGACCCGCAGGTGCAGCGCCGTCGCCAAGGGAGCGAGGGCACGCTGGACCTGGTTGGCGAGCTCGCGGGTCGGGACGAGGATCAGGCCGCGCGGGGCCTTGGGGCGTCGCTGACCGCCGGCGAGCTGGTCGAGCACCGGGATGCCGAACGCCAGCGTCTTGCCGGATCCGGTCCTGGCGCGGCCCAGCACGTGGTGACCGGCGAGGGCCGACGGGAGGACGGCCTGCTGGATGGGGGTGGGATCGGTGATGCCCTCTCGGGCGAGTGCCTTGACCATGGGCTTGGGAAGACCCAGATCGGTGAAGGCGGACGGACGGGGGGCAGTGGACGGCGCACGGCCGTCGGGGGTGTGGTTCACGGGGCTCTCAGACGATGGGGCCCGTACCACTGTGATGTCTTGGGCGCCTTGGCGCTGACTGGCCGGACGCGATGTCCGGCGGGAGGTCGGGCGAGGGGCTGCGCTCGCGGACTGCGTGGCAGCGCTGTCAGTCTAGCAGCGAGGCACCCCATCGACCCTCGTCCGACGCGGTGCCTCGCGTCACACCTCAGTCACCCTGCTCGCGACGCCGCTCCGTCATGGCGAGGAGCCCGGCGGCGAGCGCACCCAGGCCGATCAGCATCAGGATCAGCAGGTCCGGGGCTCCGGCGTCCGGCAAGGGAGAACCGGCCGATGCCTCGACCCCCGGTGCCGACTCCCGCTCAGGCTCCGGGGAGCCTTGGGCGTCGTTCCCGCCACCGTCGTTCCCGCCACCGTCGTTCCCACCTCCGTCCTCTCCGGCGTCTCCCGGAGTGAGGTCGGTGAGACCGTAGAACGTCGTCGTGCCGGAGACCTCGTTGCCGACGGCGACGAGCGCCTCGCCGGTCGGTGAGTCGTCCGCCGCCACGAACTCGATGCCCTCGGGGCCGAGATCCCCCGCGGCGTCGAGCACCGTCTCGGGCTCATCGGCATCCTCCACCGACACCGAGAAGTCCCGGTTGTTGACGTAGGTGACGTAGGAGGCGTCGCGGGGTTCGGTGATGTCGTAGACGATGACACCGCCGACGCGCTCGAACCCGATGAAGGCATAGGTGCGATCGCCCACCGTCCCGATGTCGAGGCTCTCCGGCTCCGGGCCCTTGTCGTCACTGCGACCCTCGAGGTTGGACTCGCTGTGGTTGGAGTTGAAGTACTCGGGTATCGCCTCGGCGACCACCCGCTCGAACTCGTCGCCGGAGTCGAAGACCTGCTGGCCGTCGGCGGTGAAGATGGAGAACGAGCGGGCGCCGAACGAGTGCAGCTCGGCGTAGCACTCGCCGCCGTCACCGTCATCGACGAGCCCGTCGGCGATGCTGACGTTGAGTCTTCCCAGCTGCTCGTCGGCGGTGAGGCCGGCGGCCGGGCTGTCCGTGCAGATGGGCGCCAGGTCGTCTGTGCCGAGATCCTTGACGCGGGCCGCCTCGACGTAGTCACCCCACTCGCGGGCATCGCCCTCGTTGGCGGTGACGAGATAGGTCTGGCCGTCGGCGGAGTAGGCCTCGATGCCGTCGGGCTGGTGGATGCCGAGCACGGGCCAGGTATCGATGGCGATGGCGTCGTCACGGTCGGAGGGGTCCAGGCCCTGCCCGGGCTGCGAGTGGTCCTTGCGGCCGAGCGGCCAGATGTCGGTCACGGTGGCGGAGTCGAGATGCACCACCGCGACGGCGTTGGCCTCCTGGAGCGCCACGTAGGCGACGTCGCCGGCCGGGTCGACGGCGACGTACTCGGGCTCGAGGTTGGTGGACACCCGGCGGCCCTCGTCGAGGACCGGCCCGAACACGCGGACGTCCTCGTGCAGCGTGCGGTCTCCGTCGGGGTCCCACGCACGGAAGTCCGCCGTGCGCACCGACTCCTGCTCGGACGCGGCAACGGCGTCGGGAAGCTCGACGACACCGACCGACCCTTCGGGATCGATGCTGAAGTCGTCGGCCGGCTCTCCCTCGTGAGCGACGACGGCACGAGTGCCGTCGGGGGTCACCGTGACCATGTCCGGCAGGGCGCCGACGCGGACGGCCCCGAGGACGTCCAGCGAACCGGCGTCGAGGAAGGCGAGCCAGCCGGCGTCGGTCTTGACGTCGGACTCCACGGCGACGACGGCCAGCCCGTCGTCACGGATCGCGACGGAGTTGGCGACGGCGCCCGTGGGGATCGTCGAGCCGTCGGCCGCGGAGGAGCCGGCCATCTGGAGCGATGTCTCGAGCGTGGGGTCGCCGGGATCGGAGGCGTCGAGCACGTCGACAGTGCCGGACTCGGCGTTGACCACGAAGGTGCGCTGCGTGGCCGGATGGAACGTGACGATCTCGGCGGCGCTCACGTCGAACAGGCCGGTCCGGTGGGTGCCGAGCGGCTCGACGGACAGGGCCGCGTCATCAGCGGAGTGGACGTGGGGGGACTCGACGGCGCCGGCGGCGGCAGCGGGCACCACGAGCAGGACGACGGCGATGGCGGCGATCCGCCGGGCGAAAGGGGGCACGGCGGGAGGCTAGGCAGACCGGATGACCGCCGGGCGAGCACCAGGTGAACGCCGATCGGACCCGACGCGCGCAGGCTCAGTCGTCGAGCAGGTCCTGGTACTCGGGGTGATCCTGGATGAACTTCTTGACGTAGGGGCACTGGGCCTGCACCCGGTGCCCGGCCTCACGCTCGGCGTCGAGCGCCGACCGCACGAGGATGCCGGCATAGCCGTGACCGCCGTGCTCGGGATCGATCTCGGTGTGCACGTAACGGTGCACGCCGTGACCGGCTTCCTCGTACTGGGTGAAGCCGACCATCTCGCCGCCCACGATGATCTCGTAGCGAGGCTTCTTGGTGTGTTGCACGACGGTGATGGTGGGGTCTTCGCTCATGGTTGCTCCGATGCTCGGGAATGGTCAGAAGAGGGTCAGCAGGCCCAGCACGCCGACGGCCAGGGCGAGCGTGAGAGAGATGGTGACGAGGACGACGTGGACGGTCAGGAAGCGGGTCGCTCTGCCCGACTCATCGCGTGCGCGCGAGTCACGCATGACTCGTCGCAGGAACTGCGGCAAGACGAGCAGGTTCCAGGCCGCGACGACCAGGAGCAGCAGTGTCCAGCCGATGGGCAGCGTCATGCCCTGAGTCTAGGGCGTCGCGGGGTTGTTCATCTTCTGCTCACCCGGCACTGTGACCATGGGGTATGGGCGAGATCGAACCCCGTCACCGACGTGATGCCGTGCGCATCGCGACGGTGGTCGGCGTCGCGGTCCTGGCGCTGCTGCCCCTCAAGCTGGTGAGCCGGGAGGTTCTGCCGCTGTGGATCTTCCTCGCGTACGCGGCGATCGCGGTCCTGGCTGCGCTCCTCGCTCTCCCGTCAGCCGTGCGGCTCTTCCTGCGCAACCGCCCGGCCGAGACCGGTGAGCGCTACTGGACCCTCGACTGAGGGTCGAGCCTGCACCCCGCGTCGGCAACTCAGCCTTGATCCACCGCTACGGACTGGCTGCGTGGGTGAGGTCCTTCGAATCGCGGATACTGTCGCCCTAGCAGCTCAATAGTGGAACCGAGCCTGGAGGATCACCAGGTCGTCGCCGTCGACGAGATACACCAACCGATGCTCATCAGTGATGCGGCGGGACCACGCGCCCTGTGCGCCGTACTTGAGCTGCTCGGGTTTGCCGATACCGTCGAAGGGTTCCCGAAGGCAGGCGTCGATGAGCGCGTTGACCCGCTTGAGAACCCGACGATCCGCCGTCTGCCAGTGGCGGTAGTCCTCCCAGGCGGACCGGTCCCAGACCAGACGCAATCACTCGCCCCGATCGAGCTCGTGCACCTCGGTCTCACCCGCAGTGGCGCGCTCGTACGCATCCAGCAGACGGCGGGCGTTGGCGGGCGAACGGAACAGGTAAGCGGTCTCCTTCCACGCCGCGTACTCGTCTGCGGGCATGAGAACGGCGTTCCCCTTGCGGGAGACGATCTCGATAGCGTCGCGGTCATCGTTCACGCGCTCGATGAGCGGAAACAGCGTCTTGCGCGCCTCGCTGGCACTGATGGACATCTGGCCACTCCCTTCCGATGAACGAGTGGTACGTCTTTATGGTACCACTCACTCGGCAACCTTCCGGACGATCCGGCGCAGGCGGTGTCTGCCTCAGCCCTCCAGGGAGCGACGGAACCGCTGCATGCCCGCGAGCCATCGGTCGGGGTCGGCGGACTTCTGCGTCCACATGCGAGAGACGTCCTCGTGCGGGAGCGCGAGGAACCGGCCGTCGGCCACCGCCGACAGCGCGGAGTCGGCGACGTCGAGAGGTTCGATCGGGATGCCCGCCGTGGTCACGGCACGCATCCCGAGGGTCGCGTCGGCGTCGTCGCTCTCTCGCCCCTCCTCGAGCATCTGTGTCTGCACGCCCATCGGGCACACGCAGCACACCTGGACGCCTCGGTCGCCGTAGGAGGCGGCGAGCCACTCGGCGAACCCCACCGCTGCGTGCTTGGTCACCGAGTACGTGGGTGAGCCGAGCTGGGTGAGCAACCCGGCCGCGGAGGCGACGCTCACGAAGCAGCCGCCGGAACCGTCCTCGATCCAGCGCGGGACCAGGCTCCTTGCGGCCTCGACGTGCGCCATGACGTTGACGTCCCACGAGGCGGCCCACTCCTGCGGCGTCGCCTCCAACCCGAAGCCGCGGAAGACACCGGCGTTGGCGACGTAGAGGTCCACCGGTCGCGGCGCGGCCTCGAGCAGCGCGGCGACCCCAGGCCCGCTCGTGACGTCGACCGCGCGACGGTGCACGCGCTCACCGAACTGCTGCTCCAGCGCGTCGGCGGTCTCGTCCAGGCGGTCACCGTCGACGTCACCGAGCACGACGTCGGCACCGGCCTCGAGCAGACGTCGGGCGAAGGCCTGCCCGATGCCACCGGCGGCCCCGGTGACGACGGCGCTCGCGCCTTGGACCGACACTGCACTCATCGGTGCTTCTTGAGCTCGGCACGAGCCAGGGACGCCTTGTGGACCTCGTCGGGGCCGTCGGCGAAGCGCAAGGTCCGGATGCCGGCGAACATCTCCGCGAGCGGGAAGTCCTGACTCAGGCCACCGGCACCGTGCACCTGGATGGCCTTGTCGAGGATCCACTCGACGGTCCTCGGCGTCGCGATCTTGATCGCCTGGATCTCCTTGTGGGCGCCGCGGTTTCCCACGGTGTCCATGAGCCAGGCGGTCTTGAGCACCAGCAGACGCAGCTGCTCCAGCTCGACGCGGGACTCCGCGATCCAGTCCTGCACGACGCCCTGCTGGGCGATCGGCTTGCCGAAGGTGCTGCGAGACAGTGCCCGCTCGCACATCATCTCCACGGCGCGCTCGGCCAGGCCGATGGAGCGCATGCAGTGATGGATGCGACCGGGCCCGAGACGTGCCTGGGCGATGGCGAATCCCTCGCCCTCACCGCCGATCAGGTTGGATGCGGGGACGCGGACGTCGGTGAAGCGCAGCTCCGCGTGACCGCCGTGGTCACGGTCGTGGTAGCCGAAGACGTGCATCCCGCGCACGACCTCCAGGCCGGGGGTGTCGCGCGGGACGAGGATCATGGACTGCTGGCGGTGCCGCTCGGCTGACGGGTCGGTCTTGCCCATGACGATGAAGACCTGGCAGTTGGGGTTCATCGCCCCGGTGATCCACCACTTGCGGCCGTTGATGACGTACTCGTCGCCGTCGCGGACGATGGACAGCTCGATGTTGGTGGCGTCCGAGGAGGCGACGTCAGGCTCGGTCATGGCGAACGCGGAGCGGATCTGCCCGTCCAGCAGCGGACGCAGCCACTGCTCCTTCTGCTCCGGGGTGCCGAACATCGTCAACACCTCCATGTTGCCGGTGTCCGGTGCGGCGCAGTTGATGGCAGCGGGGGCGAGGTGGCCACTGCGACCGGTGATCTCGGCCAGCGGCGCGTACTGCAGGTTGGTCAGGCCGCCCTCCTCCGGATGCCCGGCGAGGAAGAAGTTCCACAGGCCGCGCTCGCGGGCCTGCGACTTGAGGTCCTCCAGGACGGCAGGCGGGTCCCACCGGTCCTCGGTCAGGAGTGCCTCGATCTGCTCGTGGGCCAGGGGCTCGGCCGGGTACACGGCCTCGTCCATGAAGGCCTCGAGGCGGCCGATGAGCTCGTTGGTGGTGTCGTCGAAGGCGAAGTGCATGATCTCCCTCCTCAGGCCGAGGCCATCACGTAGACGACCTCGGCGATGCACACCGGCTTCTCGGCCCCCTCGCGCTCCACCACGAAGGTGATGACCGCCTGCGTGCCGATCGGGATGTCGCTCGTCTCCTTGAGCGTCGCCGTGGCGCGCAGACGCGAGTCCACTGGGACGGGATTGGGGAAGCGGACCTTGTTGGCGCCGTAGTTGACGCCCATCGCCAGACCTTGGACGGAGTAGATGTCGGCGGAGAAGACCGGCAGCAGGGAGAGCGTCAGGTACCCGTGGGCGATCGTGGCGCCGAAGGGGCCGGAGGCCGCCCGCTCGGGGTCGACGTGGATCCACTGGTGGTCGCCCGTGGCATCGGCGAAGGTGTTGATCTGCTCCTGGGTCACCGTGACCCAGTCACTGGTACCGAGCTCCTGCCCGGCAGCTGCCTTGAAGTCGTCGAGACTGTCGAACACGCGGGCCATGCGAACCTCCGAGGTGGACTAAGCGCTTGCTTAGTAGGAACTGTAGGGCGCCTGCCGCCGTTTGACCAGACCGCGACACGCGAAGCGCCTGCCAGCCTGCATCGAGGATCTGAGTTCACGATGCCGGCAGAGCGACGAGGGCACATCAGCACCGTCCTGCAGGCCTTGGCATCGACACCTCAGATGGCCGCTCCCATCGGGTCTGACTCGCGCTGGATCGTGGCCAGCGACGACGAGCGCCTCCACTGCAGTGCCCAGGCCGACCGCCGCCCCATGGGCAAAATTGAGGTCCGCACATCCGGCCGCCGCAGCGGTCAAGTCCGATGTCATGTGTCAAATTGAACTTGACTTCGCTTCCAGGTAGCGATTCACTGGCGACGAGCGGAGGCGCAGGACCAACCACGCGAGGAGAAGCGTCAGTGCAGGTCGAACCAGAACATCCCGTTATTCTCACGCGGTCGGAGGGCATCGCGCGCCTGACGCTCAACCGCCCGGAGCGGCTCAACGCGATGAGCGATCCCATGCTCGACAGGCTCGTGGAGCTCACCGCCGACGTCGCGGCCGACGAGAGTATCCGTGTCATCCTGCTGACAGGAGCCGGTCGTGGATTCTGTGTCGGCGGCGACCTCCAAGCTTTCAGCGGCTTCGGCGAGGCCGAGTCCGTGTCACGAGGCGCAGCGATCGAGAAGCTCCATCGTCACATGCGTGTCTCGGAACTTCTCAGGTCGTCGCATGCGGTGTCGATCGCGGCTGTCAATGGAGCCTGCGCCGGGGCTGGACTGTCCCTCGCCGCAGCCTGCGACCTGCGTATCAGCACCACTACTGCGATCTTCCGGTCCGCCTTTGTCGACGCCGCACTGTCAGGCGACTTCGGCGGGACCTGGCTGCTGACGAAGCTCGTCGGAGAGTCAAGGGCGAAGCAGATGGCCTTCCTGAACGAAAAGATCGACGCCTCGACAGCTGCGGCCTGGGGACTCGTCACCTCTGTGCACGCTCCGGAAGACTTCGAGGAACGCGTGGAAGCCCTGGCGGTCGACCTCGCGCGGAAGGCGCCGCGAGCGCTGGCTGGATTGAAGCAGAACTTCGCAGACGCAGCGAACCTGACGTTCGCCGAAGCCAGTGCGACCGAGGCGGAGAGGCACATCGATTGCTCACGCACCGCAGATCTCGTCGAGGCCGCCAATGCCTTCCTCGAACGACGAGAGCCCCACTTCACCGGAGAGTGAACCATCCATCACCCGCGCTCACGAAGGACGTCACCATGATTCGACTGCGACAAGTATGCATTGCCTCTCCCACCATTGCCGACGCAGATGAGCTAGCCGACATCTTTGGCGTTCGCATCGCCTACCGCGATCCAATGATCGTCGACTTCGGCCTGGAGAACGCGCTTCTCGGCTTCGGCGGCACCTTCGTGGAACTCATCGCGCCGCTCAAAGAAGGCACCACGGCGACCCGCTTCCTCGCGAAGCACCCGGACGGCGGTGGCTACATGGTGATCCACGACACCGACGAGTACGAGGCGATCCGTCGACGCGTCGACGAGCAAGGCATTCGGATCGCCTACGAGAGCACCCCGGAGCTGCGTGACCCAGAGAAGAACCTTCCGGAGTACGGCTACGACTCTTTCCGACACCTCCAGCTCCACCCACACTCAGTCGGCGGGACCCTACTGGAGTTCAACCAGACCGACGGCGGAGAGGAGCTCTTCGGCGCCTACGCCCCCGCCGGGATCCACTGGCACGACGAGGTGCAGGGCGACGATTTACCTAGGATCGTCGGCGCCGAGTGCACCAGTTCTGACTCCGACGCCATGGCGGCAACGTGGGGCTCCCTCATGGGCAAGCCCGTCGAGAAGGACGACCAGGGGACAACCATCCAGCTCGACGGTGGCGGAGTCGACCGGTTTGTGCCCGGGCCTGTCGATGCCTTCACCCGCCTGACCATCGAGACCGCGGACCCGGCGTCGGTCCTGGGGCGCGCGCGCTCGAAGGGTTATGAGGTCACAGGGTCGCAGTTCACCTTCTGTGGCGTGCATATCGTGTCCGTCCCTCGCTGAGATAGACACCACCGGACGTCCGCTCGATCAAGTCACACCACGATGATGAAGGAACACTCTGATGACGATCAATGCTTCTGTCGCATTCACCATCCATGACGGCACCAACGAGCAGTTCGAGGCGGCCTTCGCGAACACCCGTGCAGCCTTCCTCGCCGACGCTGGCTGCTTGCGCTACGACCTGCAGAAGGTGCGAGGGTCCGACGTCGACTACGTCTTGTTCGAGACGTACGACTCGGAGGAGGCCGTCGAACGGCACAAGGCGAACCCGAACCTCCGCGTTCTCGGCCGCGCGCTGAAGAGCTCACTGCTGTCTGGCCCGCACATCCTCATCATGGATCCAGTCGGCGACCACGTCGCTCTGTCGACGGAGGCCGATCACCCGGATTCGTGACCCGGACGCTCGGGCAGCTTCATTGCTCGGTGCCGGACCCCCGCTTGCCTGCTACCTCATCATGTTGGGCAGCCACTCGACCATGCCCGGGAAGAGAATCATTCCCACGAGGACGGCGAGTGTGACAGGGAGGAACCACAGCCCTCCCAGGAAGACGTCGGACAGCGTGACCTCACGAACCTCGGCGATGTCCGGTTCCTTTGCAATCCGTGCGACCACGAAGGAGAGGATGCCCACGGGTGGGGTGATGAGCGCGAGTTCCCCGAGCAGCACCACGAACGCGCCGAACCACAGTGGACTCACGTCGAACAGGGCGAGGATGGGCAGGATGATCGGAACGGTGAGCAGCATGATCGCCATCGACTCGAGAAACATCCCGAGGATGAGATAGACGACGATCAGGAGCAACAGGAAGGTGACGCGCGACATCTCCAGGGATCCGATGTACGTCGTCAGCTCCCGTGTCAGACCGCTCAGTGAGAGCATCCGCGTCATCATCGTGGCACCGATGATCAGGAGCATGATGCTGGCGGTGGTGATGGCCGTCTCCAGCGTGGCTCGACGAAGCACGTCCACAAACGCCCGCATCCCGAGCAGTCCGGCTGCGATCAGCACAGATCCCAGCGCACCGTAGGCCCCGGCTTCCGTGGGAGTGAAGAACCCACCGAAGATTCCACCGACCACCAAGACCATGAGTGCCGGAACCGGCCAGATCCTTGCGGTGGCTCGAAGGCGTCCCGATCGTCGCTCGGCCTCATCGTCGAGCCGCGGCGCCAGGCTGGGTTTGAGCGCAGCGAGGACGATGATCAGCGCCCCATAGCCTGCCGCCAGGATCAGTCCGGGGACGACGCCGGCGAAGAGCTGGGGGCCGACGGGCACCGTCGCGATCCCCGCGTACACCACCATCAGGATGCTCGGCGGGATGAGCTGGCCGACGGTGCCAGCAGTCAGCACCGCACCGGTGGCAAAGCGCGGGCTGTACCCGGCGCGCAACATCTCTGGAAGGCCGATGCGAGCCAAGGCATAGGTAATCCCCAAGGTCGAACCGCTCACAGCGGAGAGGCCGGCGCCCACCGCGTTGGTGGTCGCCGCGCGACCGCCGGGGAGCCAGTAGAACCAGAGCTGGGCGACTGAGTAGAGCTGCTCGGTGACGCCGGCACGCCACAGCGTGAATCCCATGAAGATGAACATGGGCAGCACGGACAGCGTCCAGCTGCTGACCGCGTCAAAAGGCGTGGTCTGCAAGGTGCTCGAGGCCACGTTCCAGCCCGAGATTCCCCATAGTCCCAGGGCCGAGGTGAGGATGAGAACGATGCCGATCGGCACATTCAGAGCAATGAGCGCCAACATGAGGATCAGCGCGAGTCCGCCCTGCCAGGCACGGTCGTCCACGAGGAAGATGAATGAACCGGACAACGCGGCCACGACGTAGAGCACCCCGCTGACACCGAGCGAGAAGCCGCGACCTCGACGCGTGACCTCAGGAGTGGACCTCTCCTCGAGGCTGGGGAGGTCACTCATGACTTGTCTCCGTCCTCGACGGCCGAGACACGGAGCCGTCGAATCTCATACCAGTTCGCCGGTTCGTGTCGGCACGTCGGGCGCCCAACGTGGCCTGAGCACGTCGACCCCTCGCAGCAGGAGTTGCAGGGCATAGAAGGTCAACCCCAGGGGGACGACGAACCGCAATGGCCAGACCACCGTCCGCACAGCCCCCGTCACCTCTCGAATCTCCGCCGCCTCGAGCGCGTCGAGCAATGTCAGGAAGGCGATCACCGACGTCACACCCACTGCGAGGACGACCGCCACGATGGACCAGTGCCGTCGGTGGGCTGGAATGACCCGCTCGAAAAGGACGGGTGCGCGCAGATGGGCGTCTGCGCGTTCCGCGCCCGCCAAGCCCATGAAGGCAATCAGCACGAGCCACCAGTAGGACACGATGTCCATCGTCGACGGTAACGGTCTGCCGACCGTGCGAAGGACCGTATCCGCGACGACGTGCAGCATCATGACGGCGACAGCGGCCGACCCGACGATCAGACAGATGCTCGTGGCGTGGTCAATTGCTCTGCGCATGGCCAACCTTCGCGGCGTGGCGAACGAAACTCACAGTGGCGAGTTCTCGTCCATGACCTGCTGGACGAGCTCAAGGAATCCCGTGACGTCGGGCTTCTCGTCGCCGTAGGCCTCAACGTACCTGTCCCACGTCTGGGGTCCTTCGTCGTAGCCCTGCTCCTTCAATGCGTCCAGCCACTTCTGAGAAGTCTCGTCGAAGTTGCCGATCAATGCTCCGGCGGCTTCCACATCGAGGCCCCCGGGGATGCTGTCGGTGAGAGAGTCACGAACACCTCCCTGGTGATCGGAGAGCGCGTCCAGCAGCTCGGGCTCGTAGGTGTTGAGCGACTCCACTGACTCCAGCGCCTCGACGTCCTGAGTGAACCCAGCAACGAGCTGGCCTTTGAGATGCTCCGGCGCGGTGTTCCAGATGATCTCCTTGGCTTCCGGCTGCAGCTCGTCCCAACGATCCTCGTTGAAGTAGACGCCAGTGCCGATGAATCCTGTGAATCCGCCCTCAGAGGAGAGTGACATGTGGGGCGCGACCTCGGAGAGCCCGAAGGCGATGGCATCCCGGGGGTGGGACAGGCTGCAATCCACCACGCCGCGCTGCAGGGCCTCGTAGGATTCTGGCGAGGAGATGAACGTGGGTGTCATCCCGAGCGCCGTGGCCTCCGCTCCGATGCTCGAGTTCGGCGCACGAACCTTGAGACCCTTGGCGTCCTCGAGGTCCACGACGGGCTCCGTGCAGAGAAGGGCGTTGTTTGCGATGGACTGGAGGTTCGGCAGGATGGGCACCAATCCTTGATCCTCGAACTCAGCTCGCAACTCATCGCTGAATCCGTGCTCCAGCGAGGTGCCCAGGGTCTGCAGATCACCTAGCACCGGGCTGGTCTCGTGGTCCCACGCGAGCGAGCCCATCCAGCTCGAGATGGGGAACTTGGACTCCTCGTATGTGAAGTACACAGGCCCGAAGTCAGCCACGCCATCTCCGATGATCGTGCTGTGCTCAGGAGCCGGGCCGAGGGCACCCGAGTAGGCGATCTCGACCTCGATCTGCCCGTCCGACTCCTCGGAGATAGCGTCCACCCACGCCTCGATCCCCTTGGCAGACCAATGCTCTGGGCCAACAGCCTCGGCCCAGGTCAGCGTGACCTCCTCCAGCTCACCCCCGGACGACGCGCCTTCAGGCCCGCAGGCGGCGAGAGCTCCGGCAGTGAGCAGAGCGACTGCGCCCAGGCCGACCGTTCGTGATTGTTGACGAAATCGCTTGCTGTTCATGAACCGCAGGCTGTTCATGGCTACTCCTAGGATCGCTCCAGCGGGAGGGGGTGAGCTTCGACAGGAATGGGCCCACCACGCCGGTACACCGACACGCTAGTCCCGTGCGCAGCCCAGAACAAGACTTGAATTCGAAGTAAGTTTCATGTATTGTTCTGGAGTGTCGGATTGTGAGAATTCTCTGGAAGAGCGGGGATTCTTCCGCCCGCCACACCACCGACTGTCACGTGTAAGGCTGCATGGCACTCGGCTACTTCGGAAGGCCGAGGACACGTTCTCCGATGATGTTGCGTTGGACCTCGGAGGAACCTGCGTAGATCGTCGACGCGAAGGCGTTCAGCCACGTACCAACCCACGATCCGCTGTCATTGGGCGCTCCGGCGAAGTCAGGGCCGTCGGCGTTGTGTGGACGATGATTGCTCGGTGCGATCGCGCAGTCGCCCAGGACGTCGACTGCGAGGTCGGCAGTCTTCTGCCAGTGCTCAGACCAGTACAGCTTGAGTATGGCAGCGTCTGGTCCGGGTGGGGATCCGCGCAGGAACGAGGTGAGCGATCGTGCCGCGAGCAGCCGGAGCACCCGTTGACGCAGGTAGGCATCGGCGAGACGCTGACGCACAGCGGGATCCTCGCCGCGACCGCAGTTGCCCACGAGAGCGACCAGCCGCTCGAAGTCGTGCTCGAACCGCAAGGCCATGGCGGTGGCATTCTCGCCTCGCTCGAACCCCAGGAGTGCCATCGCCACCTCCCAGCCACCATCGACCTCGCCGACGACGTTCTCGGCGGATGTCCGCGCACCGTCGAGGAACACCTCGTTGAACTCGGCACTACCGTTGATCTGCCGGATTGGACGGACCTCGACGCCCGGCTGGTCCAACGGCAGAAGCAGCATCGTCAATCCGCGATGTCGCTGGGCTTCGGGATTCGTGCGGACGAGGATGAACATCCAATTCGCGAGGTGGCCGGCAGACGTCCAGATCTTCTGCCCGTCGATGACCCACTCGTCCCCCTCGCGACGCGCCCTGGTTCGGATCCCCGCCAGGTCAGATCCCGCTCCCGGCTCGGAGAACCCTTGGCACCACAGGTCCTCACCGCTTCGGATGCGCGGTAGAAAGTGGGACTTTTGCTCGTGCGTACCGAACGCGAGAAGCGTATTAGCCAGCAACTGAAAGCCGAAGGCATCGTTGTCACTGAGCATGGGAGGCAGACCGGCGAGGGTAAACTCCTCGTGGATGATGGCCTGCTCCAGGGGCGTGAGACCAGCGCCGCCGAACTCCTCGGGCCAGTGCAGCGCGAGCAGTCGGTGCTCGATCAGGAAGGCCCGCCATTGCACAAGGAAGTCAGCCCGCTCCTCTTCAGTCAGGGCCCCGAAGCCCTGCCAGCCGACCGGAAGGGTGTCATTGAGCAGGCCCCGAAGCCTCTGGCGGTACTCGGTCGCGTGTACGTCGTCCCTGAGGTCCATGTCAGGCTCCTTCGGCTCGGGCTAGCAGGTCGGCGGCGAGCGTGTCCAGGTCACCGCGGGGGTCGCCGAGCAACAGCCCGGAGGCCTTGGCGCGACGGGCGAAGAGATGGGCGTCGTGCTCCCACGTGAACCCGATACCGCCGTGCACCTGGATGCAGCCGGCCGTGACATTGCGGGCAGCCTCGGCGCACACAGCGCGGGCGACAACGGCGGCTTCGCGGAACTGTCCAGGATCGCCCTCAGCTGTCCATGCCGCGTAGTAGGCGGTCGACCACGCAGACTCGGCGGAGACGAACATGTCCGCGCATCGGTGCTTGATCGCCTGGTTGCTGCCAATCGGTCGGCCGAACTGCTCCCGGGTACGGGCATAGTCGGTGCTCATGTCCAACGCCGCGCGAGAGAGTCCAGCCTGCTCGGCGGCAAGGAGCACCGCCGCCGTGCTCCGAATGTCGGCCCGAGCGTCAACGGTGGATACGACGGTAGCAACAGCGCCGTCGAGACGCAGATCCGCAACAGTTCGGGTGAGATCTAGTCCCTCGAGGCGGGTCCGCTGCACAGTCTCGGCCTCGAGCCGTACGAGCAGAAGAGTCGGCGTGTCGTCAATGGGGGCCGTCACGAGGATGGCATCGGCCAAATGACCTTCCAGCACCAGACCGACATCGCCGGTGACGGTCCACTCGGACCCGGACCAGTCGGCCTCGAGCTGTGCACGGTCCGGAGAGGTGACACATGCCAGCACGGTCTCTCCTTCAGCCGCCGAGCGCACGACAGCTCGAGCCACCTCGTCCTGCGCATGCTGAGCGAGCACGGTGGCTGCAATCACGGTGGCCAGGTACGGAACCGGCGTCAGGTGGTACCCGAGCTGTTCCTGCACCACGGCGACCTCCACAAGACTGGCTCCCGATCCGCCCAGTTCTTCCGGCAGGGCAAGCCCGACAAGCCCATACTCCTGAGCCAGCACCCTCCACAAATCCGCTGCGAAGCCGTCCTGCTCGAGACACGTCTCCCGCACTACCGCGAGGGAGGACTCCTTGTCCAACATCGACTGCACGCTGCGACGCAGCGCCTCCTGCTCGTACGACAGCGCGAGGTCCACCATGGCTCCTACTCTTCGGCTGTACGAATAAAATGATTCCGAACTCGACTTCAATTTACTCAACGGCAGAGACGCCTGTCAACCATTCGACTTGAGGTCGGATTCAGTTATGCTGCTTCCCATGACGCAGACCGAGGAAGCTGGATCCGATTCTTCTCAGGACCCTCCACTCGTCACCGAGCAGGACCGTAGCCGCGAGCTGCCGACCACCGCCCGCGGCGCCCGGACCCGCGCCGCGCTCGTGGCAGCAGCGCGAGTGATCTTCGAGCGCGACGGCTACCTTGAGTCACGACTCACCGACATCACCCGCGAGGCCCGCTGCTCCACCGGATCCTTCTACACCTACTTCTCCAGCAAGGAAGAGATCCTCACCGCTGTCCTGGAAACCGCACAGCACGACATGCTCCACCCGGGCATCAAGCGCGTCCTTCCCGAGGACGCCGATCCCGTCGCCTTGATCGAGGCAAGCCACCGAGCCTACTTCGAGGCATACCGCCGCAACGCCCAACTCATGGTCGTCTTCGAGCAAGTCGCCCTCATCAATCCACACTTTCGAGCCATGAAGGGCCGACGCGGCGAGTCCTTCAGAGAACGCAACGCCCGCAGCATCGCGAACCTGCAGGAACGCGGCCTCGCCGACCCGAGCCTGGACCCCTACCGCACCGCACTGGCACTCAACGGCATGGTCGGACGCCTCGCCTGGCACGCCTTCGGACTGGAGCTGGAAGAAACACTCACCGTCGACGACCTCGTCGAGACCGCGACACAACTGTGGGCCAACGCACTGAAACTAGCCCCCACAACAACCAACACCTGACACAGACCCACCCACCACCGAAGGACCAGGAGGTTCCCATCCAACTTGGCCCACGGCTCTCGCTCAGCGAGTCAGTCCGAATTAGCATGAGGCCACTCTGGCCAGTCTGGATGCCGCAGGGACCCTAAACATCGTGGTGCCGGACAACCTCGGTGCCTATCTCGGAGCAGGGGACGGACAAGGCGTGCTTCTGCGACGCGTACTCTCCGGCGCGATCGCGCACCGACCCACTGGTCCAGAACATCCGGGGCCCGCCAGTCGGCGGGCCCCGCAGGTCACTTCACTCGAGAGTCGCCTCCGCGTCCTCCTGCGCCTGTGCCAGTCCGTCCTCGACCGATACCTCGCCAGCGAAGACACGTTCCATCTGATCGAGGATCACCTTGCGGAAGTTCTGGAACTCAGGGCCCACACCCGGGGGGGTGAAATCCAGGCCGGAGTTGTCTGCTTCCCACCCGCGCAGCCAAGGGTTGTTCTCGAAGGTCGCCTCACTGAACTCAAGATCGGACGAGACGAGAGACCCCGCCAGGCTGTCGACCATCTCCTCCTGCACGTCGTCACTCAGCATGTAGTTCAGGAACGCGATCGCACCTGCCTTCTCCTCATCAGACGCTGAGGCGTTGACGAAGACCGGGTTGTTCGATGACACGTAGGAGTCTTCGGCGAAGGGGTGCTTGCGCACCTCGATGCTCTCGGCGAGGTCCTCAGACTGTGCGGCGAAGATCCCGGAGAAGGCGAGGGACTCGAACAGCAACGGGATCTTGCCCTCCCAGAACAGACGGCGATATGTCGGGGCATCGGTTCCCTCGGGGATGATCCCGCTGTCGAGGAACTCCTTCATCCGAGAGATGCCCTCGGCGACCTCAGGGGTATCGAGCGTCGGTCCCGACTCGTCGCTCCAGTACCCACCCGCGCCATGGATCCAGTTGCTCATGTCGAGCCACCAACCATTGGTGTCGGCTGTCGTGTGCCGAAAGGCGAAGCCGTAGGTGTCCGGGGCGTCCGTCCACTCCTGCGCGATGTCCACGAAGTCGTTGTATGTCTCGGGAATCTCGGCGTCGATCTCCTCGAGCATCGCGGTGTTCACGAGCATCGCGTACGGGTGGCGGGTGAACGTCACCGCGTGACGAGCTCCGTCGACCTCGAGGCTCGCCTCGTACTGGCTCAGATCCGACGGCATCTCGATCTCGGCGGTGATGTCTTCGGCGAGCCCGGAGTCGACGGCCTGCGCCAGTTCTGAGCTGTCCACGGAGATCATGGTTGGTCCCTCACCTGCACCGGCCTGCGTGTATACGGTGCGGTGGTAGTCCTTGTAGGGGATGTTCTCCGGCTTGACGACATACTCGTCCTGCGAGGCGTTGAAGTCGGCCATGACCTCGGTGAACTGGTCGAACGGTGGCGCCGTGAGGGCCCAGTGGCTGAACGTGATCTCAACTGGGCCGTCGCCACCACCCCCTCCGACTCCCGAACACCCGGCTGTCGCGAGTGCCACGATGGTCAGTCCGCTGATGAGACCTCTACGCATGTCGTTCTCCTTCGGGGGGGTGGTGTGAATTTCGTCGGTTCAGAAGGTGGTGTCGTCCGACCGGGCGCCTGGCCCGCCCTCCGTGAGCGACTGACCGGTACGGCTGTCGAAGGCTCGCGTCTGGGCAGTGGCCACAGTGAGACCCACGCTGTCGCCCACCTGCACTCGCTGTTGGGATGGAACACGGACGTCAAGTGCGTTCCCGTGCGTCTTCAGTGCTGGCTCAGTCGTCGCTCCGCGACTGCTGAGCTCGACCCGGACCAACTGCTCGGCGCCCCAGTCCTCGACCGTCACGACCGTGCCTCGCAGAGTGGACGGCACGTGAGGTTCCTCGAGGCTCACCCACTCACTCCGGACACCAAGCAGGAAGCCATCGTCCTCGGTGGTCGCCCGACGAGTGATCTCATCCAACGCTTCGGACGGTTGGAGAATCTGGCCGCTGATCTCCCAGCCGACCTCTGTGTGCCTGGCCGGGAGCAGATTCATGGCCGGAGTTCCGATGAACTGCGCGACGAAGGTGTTGGCCGGGTTCTCGTATACCTCCCGCGGAGTTCCGAACTGCTGGAGGTGACCATCGAGCATCACCCCGATCTTGTCGCCCATTGTCATGGCCTCGACCTGATCGTGAGTGACGTAGACGATCGTCGTCTCGAGGAGCTGATGAAACCGGATGAGCTCACTACGGGTCTGAGCGCGTAGCTTGGCGTCGAGATTCGAGAGCGGCTCGTCCATGAGGAAGGCCAACGGCTCACGCACCATGGCGCGGCCGAGCGCGACACGTTGACGCTGGCCACCTGACAAGGTCGCCGGTGTACGGTGCAGCATCTCCTCGAGTCCGAGAATGCCCGCGATCTGCTCGATCCGCTCAACAACCTCAGGCTTCCTCTCGATCTGCCGACGGCTCCACCAGCCAAGGCCGGGGAGGTGGTGCCACCATCGGTGACGACGCATGATCAGCGGGAAACTCATGTTGCGGCGCACTGTCATGTGCGGGTAGAGCGCGTAGTTCTGAAACACGAAGGCAAGGTCGCGCTCGGCGGGCTCGCTGTCCTGTGCCTGCTCGCCCTCGATCTCGATCTCGCCGCTACTGACGGCCTGCAGGCCGGCGATCATCCGCAACAGAGTGGACTTGCCACAGCCGGACGGTCCCAGCAGGACGACAAACTCGCCATCGGTAATGTCAAGACTGACGCCGTCGACCGCCGTGAAGTTGCCGAAGGTTCTCGTAACGTTCTTCAGCGCGATCTTGGGGACGGCTGGGGCCTTCGTCGTCGCAGGGCCGGTGCGCGGCGGGAACGTGACATCTCCGGAGGTCGACATGATCATCCTTTCACGGAGCCGGCCACGAGGCCGCTCACGACGTAGCGCTGCAGGGCGATGAAGAAGACAATGGCCGGCAAGGTGTAGATCACCGAGGCGGCCATCACTTGGTTCACGGGAATGAAGTACTCGCCCACGAAGGAAGCGAGCCCCACCGAGGCGGGACGGGCACCTTCATCCGTGACGAAGGTCGCGGCGAAGAGGAACTCGTCCCACCCGTAGAAGAAGGCGACAATGGCACCGGCGGCGATCGAGGGGGCGACAAGCGGGGCCACCACGAGCGTCACGATCCGCATCGGCGACGCGCCGTCCATCCGCGCGCTCTCCTCGACCTCGATCGGGATGCCGTCGATCGCACTCTTGAGCAACCAAACGACGACGGGCATCACAAACGCTGTGTGCGCGAGGACCAGCCCTCCAAGATTGTTGAGCAGTCCCAGGCTGATGAAGAGAGCGTAGAACGGGACCACCAGGAGGGCCTCCGGCAGCATCTGGGTCGCGAAGAGCGTGAACCCAAAGACGCCTTGGCCCTTGAAGTGGTAGCGAGACAGGGCATACGCGGCGAAGAACGCCAGCACGATCGTGCAGATGCACGTACCGAACGCGATCACGGCGCTGTTGGCGAGCCACAAGAGGATGGGCGTATCGAGCAATGTGTCCATGTAGACCCCGACCTGGCTGATGTCGGGCACGAGCCGTGGTGGGAATGATGCGAGATCCCGATCCGCCGTGAGCGACGTGACGATCATCCAGTACACGGGGAAGAGGAGTAGGACAATGCCGATCGTCGCTAGGCTGTATGCCAGCGCTCGAGCAGGCCGTAGGCGGCCGGATCGGATGACGTTGTGCGGCGTCATCGACGCCTCTCGAACGCCGGCGTTCAGGGTGTCAGTGGGCATCGCGCCTCCTGGTGGCAGCGGCGCCGCGCGACTGCACGACGAAGTAGACGGCGGTGACGATCGTCGATATGGCGAAGCCGACGACGCCAATCGCCGAGCCGAGTCCGAGCTCGGTCAGTCGGAACGCCGTGTGATAGAGGTCAATCACGAGCGTGGTGGTAGATCCGAGAGGGCCGCCCTCGGTCAGTACCCAGATGAGGTCGAAGCGTCGCAACGACCAGATGGTCACGAACAGCGTAAGAATCGTCAAGGTGGGGGCGACGGTCGGTACGGTCACGTGCCGGAACCGGTTGAGCCGGCTCGCTCCGTCGATCTTGGCAGCCTCGTACAGCTCCTCCGGCACACTCTGTAGTGCTGCCAGCAGCACGATGGCCGAGAACGGGAAGATTCTCCAGATGGTGATAACCAGGATCGCCGGAAGGGCGGTCGCCTCGCTGCTCAGCCAAGCAACGTTCGAGTCGAGTACGCCGATCGAACCGAGGAACCAATTGACGACACCGTACTGCTTGTCCAGCATCCAGGCCGAGATGAGTGCCACTGGGATGATTGGCGCGGCCCAAGGGATGATGACCAGCCCACGAAGGGCGCGGCTGCGGCCCCTGAGACGGTTCATACCAAGCGCGGCGAGCAAGCCGGTCGTGACCGCACCAGCAACACAGCCAACCGTGTAGACGAGTGTGATCCACAACGTCCCAAGGAACTGTGAGTCCCCCAGCAACGTCCGGTAGTTCTCGATTCCGACGAACTCGCCGTCGCGCGGCTGCAGGAGGCTCGTGTCGGTGAGGCTGAGTCGGATTCCCTCGACGAGGGGATAGGCCATCAGCAGCATCAGATAGAGGGCTGCGGGCGCAATGAAGTAGTACGGCACCAACGACGAACGACCGCGGCGAGCGCGAACCGCTTGCACACCTGTGTCGCTCATACCGAGTCCAAGGCAGCAGGTGAGGAGCGGACAGGGTCAACAATCACCAGCCCCACTGGGTGTCCCGAGGCAGAGAGGTCTGGCATCACGGTGGGGTTGAAGCCGTTCACGGGCCATTCCTTCGAGGTGTCGGCAGTGTGGTCTGAGTCTCACCATCACCTGAAACTGAACTCGGTGTCAAGTAGATTTCTAGATTACTTGACGTCGACATCATGTTCGAGGAGGCTCGTGGAATGGCACCTGACTCGATGTCCCCGACATGACCGCTCTGCCTCTTCGACGCGACCTCGCCTTCGTCCTCCACGACTGGCTGGACGTCTCCGAGCTCTGCGGGCGGGCAAGATTCCTTGACCACGACCTCGAGACGTTCGACGCTGTACTCGGCCTGGCCGAACGCCTCGCTCATGACCGTCTTGCACCGCACTACCGCAGGAACGACACCGAGGAGCCCGCCTTCGACGGCACGACTGTCCACGTGCACGAAGGTGTCCGAGACGGCTTGGCTGCACTCGCCAATGCTGGATTCATCGGCGCCCCTCTTGACGAGGGCATGGGAGGCGGACAACTCCCCGTGACGGTAGCGACCGCCTGTCAGCTATGGTTCGATTCCGCGAACGTCAGCACGTCCTCATACGCGGGCCTGACTCGGGCCAACGCCGGACTGCTGGCTCGACTTGGCCCTTCCGATCTCGTCAACGCCTACGTGCCTGCCATGCTCACGGGGCGCTATACCGGCACCATGTGCATCTCGGAGTCCGAAGCAGGTTCGTCGGTGGGCGACCTGCAGACCCGCGCTGCGCCCGCCGAGGACGGCACGTACCGAATCACGGGGCAGAAGATGTGGATCTCCGGCGGTGACCACAATCTCTCCGAGAACATCATTCACCTGGTCTTGGCGCGCCGCACAGGGGCACCGCCAGGACCTCGCGGGGTTTCGCTGTTCTGCGTGCCGAAGCTGCTGCCCGATGGGAGCCCGAATGATGTGGCCGTCTCGAGCCTCAACCACAAGATGGGGTGGCGAGGCACCACGAACACTGCGCTCAACTTTGGTGACGGAACCCATCGCCCAGGTGGCGCGGCAGGAGCGGTCGGCCACCTGCTCGGTGAGCCCGAGCGAGGTCTTGCGGCGATGTTCCCGATGATGAACGAGGCCCGCATCTCCGTCGGCACCAGCGCCGTGGCGCTCGGGTATGCCGGCTATCTCGAGTCACTGGAGTATGCCCGGAGCCGTCGCCAGGGCCGGCCGCCCGGTCAGCGGCACCTCGGCGGTCAACCAATCCCGATCATCGAGCATATCGATGTCCGTCGGATGCTCCTGGCCCAAAAGTCCTACGTGGAGGGCGGACTCGCCTTCAACCTGTACTGCGCGCGGCTTGTTGACGAGGCCGACACTTCCCCGTCTGCAGCAGATCGCCAACGGGCTGCGCAGATGCTCGGAGTCCTCACGCCCGTGGCCAAGAGCTGGCCGTCCCAGTGGTGCCTCGAAGCAAACCATCTCGCGATGCAGGTGATGGGCGGCGCCGGGTATACACGCGACCACACGGTGGAGCAGCGCCTGCGTGACAACCGCCTCAACATGATCCACGAAGGCACACATGGCATCCAAGCCATCGATCTGCTGGGCCGCAAGGTCGTCGCCGACGGGGGCCTCGGCTGGCGAGCCACGATCGCTCGGGTCCAGCAGACCGTCGACACGGCCATCGACCGCGGCGGGGAACCAGCAGAGCTCTCGGCTCCGCTCGAAGACGCCGTCCATGCGCTCGATCTCACCGCGACCGCGCTGTGGCAGCGTGAGGACCTGGACGCGACACTGGAGTCGGCCAGCCTGTTCCTGGAGCTCTTCGGCCACGTGCTGCACGCCTGGGTATGGCTCGAGATGTTTCTCGCGACCGGCGACCGCACTGACGCCTTCTACGAGGGCAAGCGCCAGACGGCGCGGTACTTCTTCACCCACGAGCTGCCCCGCACCCACCGCCTACTGGCCCTGCTCGCCAGCCGCGACACAGTGGTCACCGGACTCGATCCCGACTGGCTCTGAGTGGACGGGGCACCCGACGCCGGCCCGGCGCAGGCCGTCACGGTCGATCGATCGCTTGAGCACCTTGCCCGTCGGCCCCTTCGGCAGGGCCTCGACGAACTGGAAGATGCGCGGAACCTTGTAGGCGCTGAGCTGCTCCTTCGCCCATGCTCTCAGCCTGTCAGGACCCACCTCCGCACCAGGGACGAGCGCCACAACGGCTGCGACCTCCTCGCCGTAGTGGTCATCGGGCACACCGACGATCGCCACCTCAAGAATGTCAGGATGCTCGTACATGACCTCCTCAACCTCCCGTGGATACACGTTGTACCCACCTCGGATGATGAGGTCCTTCGTCCGATCGACAATGCGAAGGTTCCCTTCGCCGTCGACAGCGCCAAGGTCGCCCGTCCGCAGCCAGCCGTCAACGAGGTCGGCCGCGTTGGCCTCGGGGCGGTTGAGATAGCCCTTCATGACCGACGCACCGCGCAGAAAGATCTCGCCGACCACATCCGCCGGAACCTCGTCGCCACTGGCGTCGCGGACCTCGATCTGGACACTAGGCAGCGCCCTCCCTACGGTGTGGCGGGCTGGAGTGCCCGATAGGTCATGGAAGGTCCCTGATCCTGCACTCTCAGTCAACCCATATCCCTCGAGAATGACACAACCGAACCGCTGCTCGAAGGCGCGCACCACCTCCGACGGCATGGCGGCGCCGCCTGAGGTAGCCAGACGGAGATGGCGGAACGCACCGGGTGACATTGCGGCATACTCGTGCAACATCGCGTTCCACATCGTGGGGACACCGCAGGCGACAGTGATCTCGTCAACACAGAGCACCTCAAGCATCGTCGCCGCGTCGAAGGGCGTGCGCAACGAGACCGAGCATCCCGCCTGCAACGCTGTGTTCATCACCACCACCTGACCGTAGATGTGGAACAGCGGCAGTGCCGTCGCGAAGCGATCGTCGTCCCGCACCTGCAGACCGGCGTGAAAGTCGTCCGAACAGGTGCGGATGTTGCGGTGGGTCAACTGGGCGCCCTTCGGTCGGCCAGTGGTGCCGGAGGTGTAGAGGACAACCGCGACGTCCTCCTCGTTGCAGTCAACCGGGACGAGACGGCCCGCGTCCACACTGGGAGACTGCTTGTCGAGGAGTATCAGGTGAGCTTCGCATCGTTCGGCAGCGCGCCGTGCCGAGCTCGCGTCGTCGCGCCACGCCATGACGAAGCGCACCTCAGCGTCGCGCAGCACGTGCTCGATCTCCGCGCTCGTGGCCATCGTGTTCAACGTGGTGACCACCAACCCCGACGCCAACGCTCCGTAGTAGGCGGCGGCGAACTCCGGGACGCTCGGCGCGATCAGCACCACGTGGTCACCCCTCCGTGCCCCGGCTTGCGCCAGTCGGTGCCGCAACGCGTCGGCGGCCGAGCGCAACTGGTCATACGTCCACGCCCGGCCCGGGGCCTTCAAAGCCACGCGATCGGGCGTGCTGCTCATCTGAGCCCACAGCATTTCGGCGATTCCCATGACAATGAACCTATTCGAATCCGGCGTCAGGTTCAATGTCTGGAACAGTCGCGATCGGGTGTCGGACTCCCTGGGGCGCAATCCCCTCGGGGCGACACCTGCACTACCACTCGGCAAGGTCGACGAGCCGAACCCGCCGCCACCCTGAACCGGCCAATCCCGGACTTGAGGTCGGATTCAGTTATGCTGCTTCCCATGACGCAGACCGAGGAAGCTGGATCCGATTCTTCTCAGGACCCTCCACTCGTCACCGAGCAGGACCGTAGCCGCGAGCTGCCGACCACCGCCCGCGGCGCCCGGACCCGCGCCGCGCTCGTGGCAGCAGCGCGAGTGATCTTCGAGCGCGACGGCTACCTTGAGTCACGACTCACCGACATCACCCGCGAGGCCCGCTGCTCCACCGGATCCTTCTACACCTACTTCTCCAGCAAGGAAGAGATCCTCACCGCTGTCCTGGAAACCGCACAGCACGACATGCTCCACCCGGGCATCAAGCGCGTCCTTCCCGAGGACGCCGATCCCGTCGCCTTGATCGAGGCAAGCCACCGAGCCTACTTCGAGGCATACCGCCGCAACGCCCAACTCATGGTCGTCTTCGAGCAAGTCGCCCTCATCAATCCACACTTTCGAGCCATGAAGGGCCGACGCGGCGAGTCCTTCAGAGAACGCAACGCCCGCAGCATCGCGAACCTGCAGGAACGCGGCCTCGCCGACCCGAGCCTGGACCCCTACCGCACCGCACTGGCACTCAACGGCATGGTCGGACGCCTCGCCTGGCACGCCTTCGGACTGGAGCTGGAAGAAACACTCACCGTCGACGACCTCGTCGAGACCGCGACACAACTGTGGGCCAACGCACTGAAACTAGCCCCCACAACAACCAACACCTGACACAGACCCACCCACCACCGAAGGACCAGACGCTGGCTCCGAAGAATTCTCCGGCTCTGCCACGTCGGGGACGCGCCAGAGCACGACGCAGCTCAGTGTCGAGCCCTGAATCGATCAGACAATCTCCCGCTTCATCAACTTGCCTGTCGCCGACCGCGGGATCGACTGACGGAGCTCGACGCGTCGCGGACACTTGTAGCCCGCCAATCGCTCACGCGCGAAGCCGATGAGGCAGGCCGCCAACTGTGTCGGGGCGACGGTTGTGTCAGCCGCCTCGACATAGGCGACGACCTCCTGGCCCAGGTCCGCATGCTCGCGACCGATGACTGCCACGTCGCGCACACTCGGGTGCTCCATGAGCACGTTCTCCACCTCGACCGGGTAGACATTCTCACCTCCGGTGATAATCATGAAGGCTGCCCGGTCGGTGAGGTACAGATAGCCGTCCTCGTCGACGTACCCTAGGTCGCCGACCGTGCACCACCCCTGGGACGACCTCGATGCTGCAGTCTTCACCGGGTCTCCGTGGTACTCGAACGGCCGCTCGGTCTCCCAGAAGACCTGCCCGACCGTTCCGGCAGGAACCTCACGCTCGGCCGCGTCAAGGATGTGGGCCACCCCGCTGAACGGCCGTCCCACCGAGCCGCGATGTGTAGACCACTCCTCCGGGGAGATCATCGTCAACCCAGGCCGTTCGGTCGCACCCCAGCAGTCGTAGACGATGGGGCCGAACAGATCGAGTGCCCTGTCCTTCACCGATGGAGGGCAAGGCGCGCCGCCATGGCCAAGGAAGCGCAGCGAGTCCAACCGATAGGAGCTCCAGACGTGCTCGGGCAGGTCGAGCAGACGCCCCAGGATCGTCGGGACCAGCATCGTGTGCGTCGCGCCGTAACGCTCCACAATCCGCAGGAACTCCTCCGGTTGGAAGCGGTCCATGACCACGACCGTTCCCCCGGCCCTGTGTGTTCCCAAGGCAGGCGCCAGGGCAGCAATGTGGAACAACGGGGTAGCGACGACGAACACTGTGTCCTTGCCTATACCGAAGTGCTGCCGTAGCGCTTCCAGCGTGGCATCGCCTGCTCCGAATGGCGCCCCGATCGGCCCCGGGACGACACCCTTGGGACGACCTGTCGTGCCCGAAGAGTAAAGCATCTCGACGCCCTCGCACTCATCAACCAGCGAACCGTCGCCAACACCCGACCACAACTCATCCACCCCGACGAAGGAACTGACCCTCCCGTCGATGCAGACCAAGAGGCGCTCGCCGTCGAGTTCAGCGAGCGCCTGCTCGGCCAGCTCGACGTTCTTCTTGCTCACCACGAGAGCGCGTGCGCCGCTGTCCCTCAGCACGTGAGCCACCTCGGCCGACGTCCAGCGCGTGTTGATCGGCGTCCAATACATTCCACAGCGTTGCGCGGCCCAACAGACCGTCAGAGTCATCTCGTGATTGCCGGTGATGATGGCCACGTGATCACCGCGCCGCAGACCGTACTCCCAGAGGACGCGTGCAAGCCGACGAGAGCGTTCGTCGAGCTCGCCATACGTCATCTCGATCCCACTGACCGACATCACCTGGGCAACTTGGTCAGGATCCTCCGCCGCCACGTGCGCGGGGCTTCGACCATCCGCCGCGATCATTGATCCTCGAAGCGAGACGTACGGTCCGGATGCAGGCCGATCTGGACCGTACGGTCTCGAACAACTCTCGAGTCGGTCCGGGCGAGCTCGGCGGCGAACCTGTGATCCACGATGGTCTCCTCTGGAACGTTCGGCGTGGTGAATGGAAGCGTCCCTCGTCAAGAGGTCCGATCAAGCACTCGAACTCGCCATCGGTTTGCCAATCAAGCTAAATTGATATTGAGTTCAATCTCATATTAACCTAAGGTCGGGGCAGCTGACCACCCGTGCACCACCCGAGGAGAATCATGACCCCCGACACATCTGCCCCTTTGCGACCCACCACTGTCCAGGACCTGAAGGACCTCGTGGGCCGCGAGCTCGGACCCACGAAGTGGCACGACATCACGCAGGAGCGGATCCAGGCCTTCGCCGACCTGACCGGCGACCACCAGTGGATCCACGTCGACCCCGAGCGCGCGAACGCCAGCGCTTTCGGCTCGACGATCGCGCACGGCCTGTACAGCCTCTCGCTGGGCCCGGCATTCATGGAGTCGCTCATGGCCTTCGACGGCTTCGCCCACAGCCTGAACTACGGCTACAACAAGGTGCGTTTCCCCTCCCCCAACCCGGTGGGCTCGCGGATCCGCATGCGCGCCACGATCACCGCCGTCGACGACGTCCCCGGCGGCGCCCAGGTCACTACGACGCAGACGTTCGAGCGCGAGGGGTCGGAGAAGCCGATCCTCGTCGCGGAGTCGGTCGGCCGCTTCTCCGAGTGAGTCCTGCGTCGGCCGGTCGGGCTCAGCCCACCGGCCGACGCTCGACCCGCAGGCCGCTCGCGCGGACCTCCTGCCGGTCGATCCCCCGCTTGAGGATCTTGCCCGTCGCGCCCTTGGGCAGCTCGTCGACGACCTGGTACACCCGCGGGACCTTGTAGGCCGACAGCCGCTCCCCCACCCAGGCGCGCATCGCCGAGGCGTCGAACGTCGCGCCGGGGCACAGGGCGATGATGGCCGCGATCTCCTCGCCGAGGTAGTCGTCGGGCAGACCCACGACGGCCGCCTCGAGGATGTCCGGGTGCTCGTACAGCACCTCCTCGACCTCGCGCGGGTAGACGTTGTACCCGCCGCGGATCACGAGGTCCTTCTTGCGGTCGACGACCCACACGTAGTCCTCGTCGTCGACCTTGCCGAGGTCGCCGGTAAGGAACCAGCCGTCGTGCATCACCTCGGCCGTCGCGTCGGGACGGTTCCAGTAGCCCTTCATCACCATCTCGCTGCGGATGGCGATCTCGCCGACCTCGCCGTGGGGCACGGGCTGCCGGTCGGTGTCGAGGACGCGGACCTCGACGCCGGGCCACGGGATGCCGACGCTGCCCTCCTTGCGGGGTGCGCCGGCCCGGTTGCAGGCGCCGGCCGCGGCGGTCTCGGTGAGGCCGTAGCCCGACAGCAGCTCGCAGCCGAAGCGCTCCAGGAACGCGCGGGACACCTCGCCCGGCAGGCCGGCACCGCCGGAGACGGCCCAGCTCAGGTCCTCGAACGCTCCCGGCTCGAACTCCGCGTCGACGTTGACCATGGCGTTCCACATCGTCGGGACGCCCGACAGGACGGTGATGCGGTGGGCGATGGTCAGGTCGAGCAGGGCGCGGCCGTCGAACTTCGGCAGCAGGGACAGGCTGGCGCCGGCGTGGAAGGCGGTGCGCATGACGGTCACCTGCCCGAAGACGTGGAACAGCGGCAGCGCGGAGGCCCAGCGGTCGTCGGCCGAGACGCCGAGCGCCTCGATGACGGACTCGCCACTCAGGACGATGTTGCGGTGGGAGAGCTCGGCGCCCTTGGGGCGGCCCGTCGTGCCGGAGGTGTACATGATGACGGCCCCGGCGTCGTCGGGAAGGTCGACCGGAGGCGGGACGTCGGCGGGCACCTCGAGGTCGCCGGGAGCCAGGATCCACACGTCGGGGCCGTCGGGGCCGACGGCCTCCCGCGCCGCCGCCTCGCAGTCCGGCGCCGCGATCACGAGGCGGGACCCGGAGTCCGCCAGGAAGTAGCCGAGCTCGGCTGCCGTGGACATCGAGTTGACGGTGACGGCGACGGCGCCGTGGGCGAGGATGCCGTGGTAGGCGGGGACGTACTCGGCACTCGACGGTGCGACGAGCAGGATGCGGTCACCCCGTGCGACCCCCGCGGCAGCGAACCGGTCGGCCCAGGCGGACACCTGGTCGCGCAGGTCGGCGTAGGTCCACGTGCGGTCACCGACGCGGAGGGCGGCGCGGTCCCCCGCGCGCTCCGCGTGCTGCCAGATCGAGTCGACGGCGTTGACCATGTGGGTGCTCCCATCTCGTCGCCTCCGGGGCCGGCGCCACCGTCCGAGGCGAGCGTGCTCCGGCGACCCTAACGCGGATCCGGACTGATTCAAACATGATCTCAAGTTCATCTTCGGATGCGAGACCATCCCGCCGGAGCGAGATGGGCGAAGTACTTGAACCTGAGTTCAGAATCGATTAAAGTCGCCGAATGACCGACCCCGTCCCCGCGGTGCACGCCCACGGCCTCGACGAGATCCAAGCTCTCGTCGGCACCGAGCTCGGGCCCACGCCCTGGTGCCCGTTCGGGACCGAGGAGCTGAGCCGGTTCACCGCGCTCGGCGACGAGGTGCGCTCCGGGCTCTCGCCGGCGCCGACCCCGGACGGCGTCGTGGGCGCGGCCTTCGCCCTCGCCTGCGGTCCGCAACTGGGCACCTCGCTGGTGGAGTTCGACGGCTTCGCGCACGGCCTCAACTACGGCTACAACCGGGTGCAGGTGTCCGGCGAGCTCCCGCTCGGCTCGCGCTTCCGGATGCGCCAGATCGTGGTCTCGGCGGAGCGGACCGGCGCCGGCGTCCACGTCGTGGCTCGTCAGGCCTACGAGGCCGAGGGGGCCGACGAGCCCTTCTGCATCGCCCTCGCCGTCTCCCGACTCTTCGACTGACCGGAAGGAGGCGGACCGTGTCGACCACGACGCGCGAGGTGCACCTCGCCGCCCGTCCCCAGGGCCGCCCGACGCCCGAGTGCTTCGCCGTCGTCGAGACCGAGCTGCCGGACCCCGGCCCGGACGAGGTCCTCGTCCGCAACCTCGTGATGTCCGTGGACCCGTACATGCGGCCCCGCATGGACGACCGGCCCTCGTACGTCCCGCCGTACCGGCTGGACGCACCCCTGGACGGCGGCGCCGTCGGCGTCGTCGAGGACTCGCGCGACCCGGCCCTACCCCCCGGGACGCTGGTCGCGCACGGCAGGGGCTGGCGCGAGCACGCGATCGTCGGCACCGACCAGCTCCGCGTCCTGCCCGCCGACGACGACCTGCCGCCGTCGTACCACCTCGGGCTGCTCGGCGGCCCCGGGCTGACCGCCTACGCGGGACTGCGCGACGTCGCCCGGCTCGCCGAGGGCGACACCGTCTACGTCTCCGGCGGCGCCGGCGCGGTCGGCTCGCTCGTCGGACAGCTCGCGCGGCTCATGGGGGCCGGGCGGGTCGTCGGCAGTGCCGGCTCCCCCGCCAAGGTCGCCCACATGGTCGACGAGCTCGGCCTCGACGACGGCTTCGACCACCACGAGGGCGACCTCGTCGCGGCCCTGCGGCGCGTCGCACCCGACGGGGTCGACGTCTACTTCGACAACGTGGGCGGCGACCACCTGGCGGCGGCGCTCGAGGTGATGAACCACGGCGGTCGCATCGCCGTGTGCGGCGCCATCTCCACCTACGACGACCGGGGCGAGCCCTGCTTCACCGGCGACCTGTTCCAGGTCATCGCGCGCCGCCTCACCCTGCGGGGCTTCATCTCCACCGACCACGCGGCGCTGCGCCCCGAGCTCGAGGCGGACGTACGGGAGTGGCTGCGCACCGGGGAGCTCGTCTACCGGGAGACTGTCGAGCACGGCCTCGACCGGGCGGCCCAGGCCTTCCTGTCGTTGCTCTCGGGGGTCAACGTGGGGAAGATGGTCGTCACCCTGGCCGACGAGTCCCCCGCCGCGGCGACGCAGGAGTCCACATGACAGCACGAGCACGACGACGAACGCGGAGGCAACCATGTCGGTGACCGAGGACGACACCACCCGGAGGCCGCCCGTCACCCGGCGCGGCATCCGCACCCGGCAGAGCCTGATCGACGCCGCGCGCGTCGTCTTCGAGCGCGACGGCTACATCGACTCGCGCCTCACCGACATCACGGCCGAGGCCCAGTGCTCGACCGGCTCGTTCTACACCTACTTCACCGGCAAGGAGGACGCGTTCGCCGCGGTCCTCGAGGCGGCGAAGGAGGACATGATGCACCCGGGCATGGCCCGCATCGAGACGAACGACGACCCGGCCGCGATCATCGACGCGAGCAACCGGGCCTACCTGGAGTCGTACCGGCGCAACGCCAAGCTGATGGAGCTGCTGGAGCAGGTCGCCAACATCGACCCGGCGTTCCGCGAGATCCGTCGGGCCCGCAGCGCCGTCTTCGTCAAGCGCAACGCGAAGGGCATCAAGGACCTGCAGGACCGGGGTCTCGCCGACCCCGACCTCGACCCGATGATGGCCTCGCGCGCCCTCTCGGGCATGCTCAGCCGGCTCGCGTTCAACGCCTTCGTCCTCAAGGACAAGGGCACCTTCGAGGAGCTGGCGTTCACCGCCACGCGCGTGTGGTGCAACGCGCTGCGCATCGACCACCCCTCCCGCGCGGCGGGCTGACCCGCCCGTCGCCGGTCAGCGGGGGCGAGGCGGTGCGACCTTGGGCTCGCGCGGCATGCCGAGGATCCGCTCGGCGAGCAGGTTGCGCTGCACCTCCGACGTGCCCGCGAAGATCGTGCTGGAGCGGGCGTTGAGGAACGTGGTCACCCAGCCGGCGGAGTCCTGCGGCGCCCCGGGCGCGTCCGGGCCGTCGGGGATGGCCGGGCGCCGGCCCTGCGGGACGAGCGCCTCCTCGCCGAGGATCTCCATCGCGAGCTCGGTCGCCACGCGGTGGTACTCCGACCAGTAGAGCTTGTTCATGGCTGCCTCCGGCCCGATGGGCCGGCCGTCGAGCAGCTGCGTCAGCGACTTGTAGCCCATGAGGCGCATCGCGAGCACGCGTGCCCGGCACCACGCGAGGCGCTGGCGGATGCTGTCGCTGTGCGTCTTGCCGCGCTGCTGCGCGAGCTCCACGAGCCGGTCGAGCTCCTCGTCGAAGCGGGCCGCCAGGGTCGCCGCGGCGCCGCCGCGCTCGAACTCCAGCAGCGCGGTCGCCACGGTCCAGCCGCTGTTGACCTCGCCGATCGTGTTCTCCTGCGGCGTGAGGGCGTCGGTGAAGAAGACCTCGTTGAAGTCTGCCTCGCCGGAGATCTGGCGGATCGGGCGGACCTCGATGCCGGGCTGGGCCATCGGACAGGCCAGCAGGGTGAGGCCCTTGTGCTTCGCTGCGGAGGAGTCGGTGCGGACCAGGACGAAGATCCAGTCGGCCTTGTGCGCCACGGAGGTCCAGATCTTCTGGCCGTTGATGCGCCACTGGCCGTCCTCGAGGACGGCGTTCGTGGCGGCGCTGGCGAGGTCGGAGCCGGACTGCGGCTCGGAGTAGCCCTGGCACCAGCGGTCCTCGCCGCTGATGATGCGCGGCAGGAAGCGCTTCTTCTGCTCCTCGGTGCCGAAGGCGAGCAGGGTGCTGCCGAACATCTGCAGGCCGAAGACGTCGTTGGGGACGGCGGGCGGCAGCTTCATGCGGGTCAGCTGCTCGGCGACCGCCACCTGGTACTCGGGCGAACGTCCGCCGCCGCCGTACTCGGTGGGCCAGGACAGGCCGATGTATCCGGCGCCGACGAGATGGGAGCGCAGGTCCTCGGCGAACGCCTCGTAGGCCTCGGGGTCGAGTCGGCCGGCGCCCTGCCAGTCCTCGGCCAGCACGCCGCGCAGGAAGTCGGCGAGCTCGAGCTGGAACTGCTGGACGTCGGCGTCGAAGTGGGGATGCACTGGTTCTTCCTGTCCGCTGGTCAGATGCTGGTGAGGGTCGCGATGCGCTCGCGGTGGTGGGTCGAGTCGTCGAAGAACGCGGCGGAGGCCTTGGCGCGGCGGAGGTACAGGTGGGCGGGGTGCTCCCACGTGAACCCGATGCCTCCGTGGATCTGGATGTTGCTCGCAGCGGCCTGGTGGAAGGCGTCCGCGGCGGCCTGCTTGGCCATGGAGGCGACGAGCGACGCGTCGTGCGTCGACTCGCTCAGGGCGTAGGCGGCGTAGTGGGTGAGGACGCGGGCGGTCTCGATCTCCACCAGGACGTCGGCGCAGCGGTGCTTGATGGCCTGGAAGGAGCCGATGGGGCGGCCGAACTGGTGGCGCTCGGCGCTCCAGGAGACGGCCTGCTCGAGGCAGGAGGCGGCGCCGCCGACCATCTCGGCGGCCAGGCCGACGGCGGCGGCGTCGAGCAGGTCGGCGTGGACGGCCGCGGCGCAGACCGGCGGGACGACGAGGCGGGCCGGGACGTCGCGCAGGTCGACGTGGCCGATCTCGCGGGTGAGGTCGAGGCCCTCGGAGACGGTGACGGTGAGGCCGGGGGCGTCGGCCTCGACGACGAACCAGGCGGGTCCCTCGGCGGTCTGGGCGTGGACGACGAACGAGGAGGCGGCGGCCGGGTCGGTGACGTAGACCATGCGCCCGGTGAGGACGTGGCCGGAGGCGCCGGCGTCGGCGACGGTCTTGCGGCCCGGCGACGACCACGTGTGGCCCTCGTCGACGAGCGCGACGGTCCAGATGGCGTCCCCCTCGGCGACGGCCGGCAGCAGCTCCTCCTGGACGGTCTCGTCGGCGGCCCGCAGCACGGTGGTCGCGAGCAGCGTCGAGAGGAACGGACCGGCGTAGAGGACGTGACCCATCTCCTCGAGGACGATCGACGTCTCGAGCTCCCCGACCTCCGAGCCGCCGAACCGCTCGGGGACGGCGAGACCCTGCACGCCGAGCTGGCGGGCCATCCGCGACCAGGTGGCGGTGTCGAAGGCGTAGCCCTCGTGCGAGATGGCCTGGAGGGCGTCGCGGCCGGCGTGCTGCGCGAGGAACTCGCGCACGGTGCGCCGGAGGTCGTCCTGCTCTCGGGTGAAGGAGAACTTCATGCGGGCGTCCGCCTCTGTCGTGGGGTCGGGGCAACGCGCTCACGGTAGGCTCATTTGAGGTCGACGTCAACTTCGTCTTTAGTTGAATCTTATGTCGACATCAAGTTCGTGTCCTGCTAGCGTCCCGCGCACCACGGGCCCAGCCCCATCCCCTCATCCCACGGAGTCCCCATGGAGTACCAGAACATCCTGTTCGAGGAGATCGAGACCGGCATCGCCCGGCTCACCCTCGACCGCCCGCAGCGCATGAACGCCTACGACGTCCGGACCGCCCAGGAGTGCGTCGACGCCCTCGGTCGCTACGCGTCGGACGACAGCCTGCGGGCGCTCGTCCTCACCGGCGCCGGCCGCGGTTTCTGCTCCGGCGGCGACATCCGCAGCACGGAGGACGAGGAGATCGCCGAGTCGCGACTCATCGGCCACGCCACGGTCATGCGCGAGGGCTTCCACGCCCTGACCCGGACCCTGCACCAGCTGGAGAAGCCGGTCATCGCCATGGTCAACGGCCCGGCGATGGCGGGCGGGCTGACGCTGGCGCTCCTGTGCGACCTGCGGATCGCCAGCGACCGGGCGAAGCTGGGCGACACCTCCGGCACCGTCGGACTGCTCCCCGACGAGGGCGGCGCGTGGCTCTTCCCCCGCTTCCTCGGCCTGGAGAAGGCGCTGCGGATGACGATGTTCGGCGAGGTCTACGACGCCCGGGAAGCCAAGGAGCTCGGCCTCGTCGGAGAGGTCGTGCCGCACGACGAGCTGGAGGAGCACGTGCTCGGGCTCGCCCGGACGCTCGCGCAGAAGGCGCCCCTGGCGGTCCGCCTCGCCAAGCGGATGATGATCCGCGGGCAGGAGAGCACCCTCACGCAGTCGCTCGACGACGCCGAGCTCGCCGTGACGATCGCCAACGACAGCGAGGACGTCCAGGAGGGCGTCCGCGCGTTCATCGAGGGCCGCCCCCCGGTCTTCCAGGGTCGCTGAGCCGCACCGCGCGCCGCGAGCCCCCCACGGGACACCCGTGGGGGGCTCGTTCCGTTCCCGGACGGGCAGGTCAGCCGACGTCGAGGAGCGCGCGGACGGCGTCGCCGATGCGGCTCAGGGAGAACGCGGCGAGGACGATCACGAGGCCGGGGATCACCGTGGCGAACGGCGCCTGGGTGAAGTTGAGGTAGACGTCGGCGAGGTCGCCGCCCCAGGACGGGTTCGGCGGGTTCACGCCCAGGCCCAGGAAGCCGAGGGCCGCCTGGACGATGAGGGCGAGGCTCGCCAGGCCGCAGGCCTGCACGAGCACCGGGCCGAACGCGTTCGGCAGGACGTGCCGGAACGCCGCCCGGATGTTGCTGACTCCGAGCGACCGCGCCACCAGCAGGTAGTCCGAGCGACGGATCGGGATGATGTTGGAGCGCAGCAGCATCGCGATGCTCGGCGAGAAGATGACGCCGACGGCGATCATCGACATCGTCAGGCCCGAGCCGACGACGCCCGTGATCGCGACGGCCAGGACGAGGCCGGGGATGGACAGGAACGCGTCCGCGATCCGCATGCTGACCTCGTCGACGATGCCGCCCATGTAGCCGGCGGCGAGTCCCCACGGGACACCGATCACGAGCAGCGTCAGCACCGCGACGCCGGTGCCGCGGAACGATGCCGCCGCGCCGTGCATGACGCGGCTGAGGACGTCCCGGCCCACCTGGTCCGTGCCGAGCCAGTGCTCCGCGGACGGGCCGGCCAGGGTGTTGGACGCCGCGGTCTTGAGCGGGTCGTACGGAGCGATCCACTGGGCCAGGAGGCCGATGACGATCATCGCGACCACGATCACCACGGCGGCGATCGTCACCGGCGTCCAGGTGCGCGGCGAGCGACGACGCCGCACGGGACGGCCGAGGCGGGCCTCCACCAGGGGGATCGAGGCTGTCATGCCAGCTCCTTTCGACGCCGCGGGTCGATCGCGGTCAGGATCAGGTCGGCGATCAGGGAGAGCGCGACGACCGCGACCGCGAGCAGCAGCACGATGGCCTGCAGCGCGGTGTAGTCGCGGAAGTGGACGGCGTCGACGATCGCCGAGCCGAGGCCCGGGAGGACGAAGACGACGTCGATGATGACGAGCTCGCCGACGAGGGTCGCGACGAGGAACGGGATGAAGGTGACGACGGGCCCGACCGCGTTGCGCAGGGCGAGGTCGAAGTAGACCCGCTTGTGGTCGATGCCCATGGCCCACGCCGTGCGGATGTAGGGACTGTCGAGCACCGCGACCATGGAGCTGCGCACGTGCCGGATCATCAGCGCCGTCGGCGGCACCGCGATGAGCAGCACCGGCATCAGGATGGACTCCAGGTGCGGCCCGAGGCCCGCCGAGATCGGGGTGTACCCGTTGACCGGCAGGATGCCGAGCGTCGCGCCGAAGATGCCGGCGCACATCGTGGAGAGCCAGAAGACGGGGATCGAGACGCCCAGGCCGGACGCGGCGAAGATGAAGGTGCCGAGGCGGGTGGTGCGCCGGATCGCGGCGAACAGGCCGAGGGCGCCACCGACGATGAGCGCGAGCAGCATGCCCAGCAGGACGATCTCGATCGTCGAGGCGATGCGCGGACCGATGACGTCGGTGACCGGCAGCCCGGTGGCGTATGAGGTGCCGAAGTCGCCCTTGAAGACGCCGCCGAGCCAGCTGAAGTACTGGACCCAGATCGGCCGGTCGAGCCCGTACCGCTCGTTGATCATGGCGATGGTCTCGGGGTTGTCGGAGCCGCCGAGCAGCGCGTCGGCGGGACCACCGGGGATGATCACCCGCAGCATGAACGACAGCAGGGTGATGAGGAAGATCGTGGGGACGACGACCCGCAGGCGGCTCAGCAGCAGCGTCTTCATGCGTGGTCTCCCGTCCGGTCGGTCCCGCCGTGCTCGACGGCCTCGAGGGCGAAGTCCGGCATCTCGACGAACTCGGTGAGTCCGCCGCTGATGCGCGGGATGCTGTTGAGCAGGGCCGCCGTGTAGGGGTGGCCGGGGTTCGCGATGACGTCGGAGGACGGCCCGCTCTCCACGACGCGGCCCTGGTACATGACGGCCAGCTCGTCGCTGACCTCCTCCAGGACGCCGATGTCGTGCGAGATCAGCATGACCGCGAGGTTCCGCTCGTCGGCGACGCCGCGGATGATGTCGATGACCTCGCGCTGGACGGTGACGTCGAGCGCGGTCGTGGGCTCGTCGGCGAACAGCACGTCCGCGCCGCACACCAGCGCCATGGCGATCATGACGCGCTGGCACATGCCGCCGGACAGCTCGTAGGGGTAGCTGTTCATGACGCGGTCGACGTCGTGGAGCTTGACGTCGTGGAGGGACCCTTCGACCCGGTCACGCGCCTCGTCGGCGTCGCAGTCGAGGTTGGCGGTCACCGCGAGCATGAGCTGCTTCTTGATCGGGACGACGGGGTTCAGGGCGGTGATGGTCTCCTGGAAGATCATCGTCATCCCCGACCCCCGCAGCCGGGAGCGGTCCTTCTCGGACATACCGACGAGCTCCTGGCCCTGGAACCGGATGGAGCCCTCCACGTGGGCGTTCGAGGGCACGAGGCCCATGGCGGCGAGGGCGGTAAGGCTCTTGCCGCTGCCGGACTGGCCGGCGACGCCGAGGATCCGCCCGGGGGTCAGCTCGATGCTGACCCCCGAGACGGCCTTGGTCGGACCACCGAAGTCGACCGACAGGTCGCGGATCGAGAGCACGGACTCCGGCGATGCCGACACCGTGGCTTCCTGAGGACGATTCAACACTTCTTCTTCCCGTCTCGATCCGACGACCATGTCGTGGTGCCTACTCCGCGGGGCGGAGGGCGGCCATGTCGATGTCGAACTCCAGCAGGTTGGGCTCGTGGCCCGTGACCGACTTCGCGTGGGTGAAGGCCTTCGGCTTCGTGTACATGTTGGCCATCACCGGATCCTCGTAGGACTCGAGCTCGATCTCCTCCACAAGGGCCTTGCGGTCCTCGAGCTCGTACGCCGTCTCCAGCTCCTCGAGGAGACCGAAGTCGACCGTCTCGTAGTGCCCGTTGTTGTAGATCGTCTTGCCGTACTCGGCGTTGATCGTGTCGCGCACGGACGGCTGACCGGGCCAGCTGGTGAAGTAGCAGTCCGGGCCCTTGGCGGCCTTCGCCGTGTCGTCACCGCTGTAGAAGGCGCCCATTGCCTCGGAGAGCTCAGTGACCTCCAGGTTGACGGTGATCCCGACCTCCTCGAGCTGCTCGATGATGTACGGCGCCGACGTCTCGTAGCCCGAGCCCGTGTAGGTCACGCACTCCAGCTCCAGATCCTCCTGGCCGGCGTCGGCCAGCAGGTCGCGGGCCTGGTCCGGGTCGTGGTCGAACGCCGACTGGAGCGCGTCGGTGCTGTACTCGAACGCCGGCGGGAACAGGCTCTGCGTCGCCTCCCCGAGACCGTCGGTCGCGGGCTCTGCCAACGCCTCACGGTCGAGGGCGAAGTTGAACGCGCGGCGGACGCGGGGGTCCTCCATGGCAGGTTTCACCGTGTTGAACTGGACGTGGTAGTGCGCGAGCGACGGGTGCACCTCGACCTCGAGGTTGTCGTCCTTCTTCAGGGTGTCGACGTCGGTGAGCGCCGTGCGGGCGCCGACCTGAATGGAGCCCGACTGCAGCGCCTGGTTCATCGAGACGGCGTTCTTGAAGAACTTCAGGTCGATCGTCTCGTAGAAGCCGCGGTCGTCGTTCCAGTAGTCGGGATTTTTCTCGTACGTGATCTGCGACCCGGGCACGTTGCTCTTGATGACGTAGGGGCCGGAGCCGACGGGGGCGCCGGACACGTCGTCGTTCGCCTCGAAGGCCTTGGGGGAGACCATGAAGCCGGAGTTGGACGCCAGCTGCTCGGCGATCCACGCGCTCTCGTCCTTCATCTTGAGGCTGACCTCGGTCGGCGAGACGACCTCGACGGACTCGACGGACGTGATCTGGCCGAGCTTGGTGAGCTCGAAGTTGCGCTCGAGGTTGGCCTTCACCGCCTCGGCGTCGACGGGGGTGCCGTCGGAGAACTCGACGCCCTCACGCAGGGTCATGTCGAAGGACATCTTGTCCTCGGAGTAGCCCCACTCGGTGGCGAGGCCGGCCACGACCTCGCCGGACTCCGGGTCGGTCTCGAGCAGGCGGTCGTAGACCATCCGGAGGAAGAAGTGGTCACTTCCGCCCGTCACCTGGGTGGGGTCGAGGCTGCTGGGCGACAGCAGCGAGCCGACGACGAGCTTCTCGCTCGAGGACGACGACGAGCCGCCTCCTCCGCCGCACGCGGCGGCGAGGATCAGCACGGCCACCACGACGGCGGCGCGCGCACTGGTGCGTAGACGATTCACTTCAGTTCTCCTTTGGGCTGGATCTGCGACGCGGGCGAGGTGCCGTGCATCGAAGCCGGGGTGCGCTCCAGCCGTGGGATCGCGGCCAGGAGCTGCTGCGTGTAGGAGCGCTGCGGCGAGTCGATGACGCTCGCGACAGGGCCCTCCTCGAGAATCTCCCCCTTGCACATCACCAGGACCCGATCCACCAGCTGGCTCACGACGGCGAGGTCGTGGGAGATGAACACCATGGCGATGCCCTCCTCCTGGCGGATGCGGATCAGCAGGTTCAAGATCTTGGCGCGCGCCGAGACGTCCAGCGCGGAGACGGACTCGTCGCAGACGAGCACCCGCGGGCGTGCGGCGAGGGCGCGGGCGATGGCGACGCGCTGCCGCTGTCCGCCGGAGAGCTCGCGCGGCTTGCGGCGGGCGAACTCGGGCCCGAGGCCGACGCGGTCGAGGTACACCGTCGCCTGGGCCAGGTGCTCCTTGCCGATGCTGCCGCCGCCGGCGATGGCCTCGGCGACGCAGGCGGCGACGCGCATCCGCGGGTTGAGCGCGGTGGTGGAGTCCTGGAAGATCATCTGGACGCCGTCGCGGCCAGAGGTCCCCGTGCCGCTCCAGCTGTCGATCGTGCGACCGTCGAAGGTCAGGGAGCCGGAGGACGCCTCGAGGAAGCCGGCGAGGACCAGCCCGACGGTCGACTTGCCGCTGCCCGACTCCCCCACGATGCCGACGATCTCGCCGCCGTTCACGTCGAACCCGACGCCATCGACGGCCGTGAGCGGTCCGCCCTTGGCGCGCTTGTACTGGATGACCAGGTCCCGGACGGACATGACCGAGCCGACGTCGTCGGCGCGGGTCGTCGCCGTCTGGTCTGTCGCCATGGAGGTCCTCCGGGTGTAGGTAGAACGCGCTGTACGCTACGTCACATTGAACTTGACGTCAACTTCTTTTTCGGGTGTCGAGACGGCTCAGACCAGCAGTCTTTTCACGAGCTTTCCCGTGTCGTTCCGGGGCATCTCGGAGCGGAACTCGACCGACCGCGGGCACTTGTACCCGGCCAGCCGTTCGCGGCAGAAGGCGATGATCTCAGCGGCCGTCCCGTCGTCGGGCACGAGGCCCTCGGCGGGCTCGACGAAGGCCACGACCTCCTGCCCGAGGTCGTGGTGCTCGCGGCCCACCACGGCCACGTCACGCACCGCCTCGTGGGTAATGAGGACGTTCTCGACCTCGACCGGGTACACGTTCTCCCCACCGGTGATGATCATCGACGCGGCGCGGTCCGTGAGGAACAGGTAGCCGTCCTCGTCGAGGTAGCCGAGGTCGCCCACCGTGCACCACCCCTGGGCCGAGCGCGACGCCGCCGTCTTGTCCGGGTCCCCGTGGTACTCGAAGGGCGTGTCCGTCTCCCAGTGGACGAGACCGACATCCCCCGCCGGGAGCTCCACCCCGTCGACGCCGAGGACGTGCGGAACCCCGAAGACGGCACGGCCCACCGAGCCCTGCTTGCGCTCCCACTCCTCGGCCGTGATGAGCGTCAGGCCGGGACGTTCCGTGGCGCCCCACGACTCGTGGACCACCGATCCGAGCCAGGCGTGCAGCGCGGCCTTGGTCGACGGCGCGCACGGGGCGCCGCCGTGGCAGAAGAACCGCAGGCTGCTGGTGTCGTACTCCGCACGGGTCGCGGCCGGCAGCTCCACGAGTCGGCTGACGATCGTCGGCACCACGACGGTGTGGGTGACGGCGTGGTCCTGCACCGTCGCGAGGAAGCCCTCCGGCGAGAACCGGTCGGCGATGACGACGCGACCACCGACCCGCTGGGCCATGAGGGCCGAGGCCAGCGACGCGATGTGGAAAAGCGGAGTCGCCACGAGGAACGCCGTCTGCTCGTCGATCCCGTACCGGCTGCGGAGGGCATCCATGACCGCGTCCGGCCGCCCAAAGGGCGCCCCCACGGACCCGGGCTTGACGCCCTTGGGCCGACCGGTGGTGCCGGAGGAATAGAGCATCTCACAGCCCTCGGACTCCTGGTCCTCTGGCAGCCGGTCCGCCCCGGCGAGGACGTCGTCGAGGGAAGCGAAGCCGGACCCCGCCTCGTCGACGGTGACCAGCAGGGGGTCCGAGTCGAGCCGGTCCACGACCTCGCGGGCGAGGGCGAGCGACGGCGCGGCCGCGATGACGGCCTTCGCGCCGGAGTCACGGACGGCGTGCTCGAGCTCGTCGACCATCCACCGCACGTTGAGCGGGGTCCAGTAGAGGCCGGAGCGCTGCGCAGCCCACGAGACGGCGAGGGTCCGCTCGTGGTTGCCCGTGAGCAGCACGGTCGTGTCCCCGGGCGCCACGCCGTGGCGGCGCAGCACGCTCGCGAACCGTGAGGACAGGTCGTCCAGCTCGCCGTAGGTCATGACCGCGCCCGTGGCGGCCATGACCTGGGCTGGGCGGTCCGGCTCGTCGCGCGTGACTTCCGCCGGGCTGCGCCACGTCTGCGGACCGCTCTGCTCCACGTTCAACGCCTCAGCTCTTGGCGGTAAACGTCACGGGCGGGACCGCGGTGGGGTCGAGCGGCGCGAACTGCGGCTTGCGGCGCTCCACGAAGCTCGCCACGCCCTCGGCCAGGTCGGGGCGGGCCGCGGACTGCTGCATGAGCTCGTCCGAGTGGTCCATCGACTCGATGAGGGGGCGGTCGTAGTGGTTGTACATCTGCCACTTGATAACGGCCATGGCCGTCGGCGAGACGTTGTCGGCGAGGTCCTGGGCGTAGGCCCGGGCCTCCTCCAGCACGCGATCGGCCGGCACCGCGCGGTTGACCACGCCGAGCCGCTCGGCCTCGTCACCGCGGAACACACGGGCCGACATCAGCAGCTCGCTCGCGACGGCCAGCGACGTGAGGCGGGCGAACAGCCAGCTCAGGCCGTGCTCGGCGATGAGGCCCCGGCGGGCGAACGCGGTCGTGAACTTGGCGGTCTCCGACGCGATGCGCATGTCGCACATGAGCGCCAGCTGCAGGCCGATGCCCGCGCAGGGGCCGTTGATGGCCGCGACGATCGGCTTCGGGAACCACATCGGGGCCAGCAGGGGACGGCTGCCCGCCTCGGTCCCGGCGCCCTCGACGGAGAGGACCTCCATGTCGGCGCCGGCGGAGAACGCGCGCCCTGCGCCGGTGATGATGACGACGCGGACCTCGGGGTCCTCGGCCATCGTGTCCAGCAGGCCGTACAGGCGCTCCTGCAGGGCCGGCGTCCAGCCGTTGAGCCGGTCCGGGCGGTTGAGCGTCAGCGTCGCGACGCCGTCCGCCAGCTCGTACAGCACGGTGTCTTCGGTCGATTCCATGTCCAGCCTTCCGTCGTGGGGGTTCAGCAGGTGGGGGGTTCAGCGCGAGATGGTGACGCCGCCGTCGACGGCGATCGTCTCGCCGACCATGTAGTCGCCGGCGCGGGAGGCCAGGAAGATCGCGGCCCCGGCCATGTCCTCCGGCGTGCCGATGCGGCCGGCCGGGATGATCTCGCTCAGCTCGTCGCCGCGGTCGCGGGCGTCCTTGTTCATGTTGGACGCGAAGGCGCCGGGCGCGATGCCGGTGACGTTGATCCGGTCGCTCACCAGGCGCAGCGACATCCGGCGCGTGAGGTGGATGAGGCCGGCCTTGCTGGCCGCGTAGGAGTACGTCTCCTGCGGGTTGACCGACAACCCGTCGATGGAGGCGATGTTGATCACCTTCGACAGCTCGGTGCCGGCCGCGGCGCGCAGCATGGGGGTCAGCGCCTGGGTCAGGAAGAACGGCGTCTTGAGGTTGAGGTCGACGACCTTGTCCCAGCCGCTCTCGGGGAACTCCTCGTACGGTGCGGACCAGGCGGCGCCGGCGTTGTTGACCAGGATGCCGAGCGACTCCTCGTGCTCGGCGTAGGCAGCGACGAGCCCTCGCGCGCCCTCGACGGTCGAGACGTCGGCCGGGAGGGAGACGCAGTGGCCGAGCTCGGAGAGCTCGCGGGCGGTGGCGTCGCACGCCTCGGCCTTGCGGGCCGAGATGTACACGCGGGCGCCCTGGGCGAGGAAGCCCTCGGCGATCATCCGGCCGATGCCGCGGGAGCCGCCCGTGACGAGGGCCGTGCGTCCGGCGAGAGAGAACAGCTCGGTGGTGTCCATGCGATGTGCTCCTTGAGGTGGTCGGTCAGTGGTCGGTGGGAGGGGTCAGTCGGGCCCGGAGCTCGCGCTTCAGGAGCTTGCCGACCGGGTTGCGGGGCAGCGCCTCGGCGAGCTCGACCCGCTCGGGCAGCTTGTAGACGGCCAGCCCGCCGTCGCGCAGGTGCTCCACGATGCTCTCCAGCGTCGGGGGCCTGCCGGCGTCGCGGGGGACGACGACGAGGCAGAGGCGCTCGCCCAGCACCTCGTCGGGGTAGCCGACGGCGGCGCACTCGGCGACGTCGGGATGCGACACCGCGAGGTTCTCGACCTCGGCGGCGCTGATGTTGAAGCCGCCGCGGATGACGATGTCCTTCTTGCGGTCCACGAACGAGAGGTAGGAACCGTCCTTCACGGCGAACAGGTCGCCGGTGCGCAGGAAGCCGTCGTCGTCGAAGGTCGTCGGGTCCAGGTCACGGCGGGCGAAGTAGCCGGGGAAGACCGACGGACCACCGACGAGCAGCTCGCCCACGGCACCGTCCTCGTGGACCTCGCGCCCGTCCTCGTCGACGAGCTTGAGCCGGACGCCCTCGATCCCGGACGGCCAGGCGGTGCCCTCGCGGCCGTACCAGGGGAAGTGGTCGGACCGCCACGCCGGGTCGGGGACGTCGTCGGGGCCCGCGAACAGCCCGGCGCCCTCGTTCATGCCCCAGCCGTTGATGATCTCGATGCCCCAGCGGTCCTGGTAGGCGGCGATGAGCGACGCCGCGGGCGGGGCTCCCCCGGTCTGGACGGCGTCGATGCCGCTGAGGTCCGGGGCGTCGTCGCCGAGGTTGACCAGCAGGTGAAGCACGGCGGGCGGCAGGATGAGGAAGTCGATCGTCTCGTGCTCGAGCTGGTGCAGGAGGAGGTCGAGGTCCATCGGGTGGTGCAGGACGACCGTGCCCGCGATCTCCAGGTTGGCGACGAGGCCCATGCACACGCCGAGCATGTTCGTCATCGGCGAGACCGCGATCTGCCGGTGGCTCGTCGGCTGGAGTCTCAGCGCGGTGAGCAGGTTGCCGACGCCGTACGTCCACGTGTTGTGCGTCAGCGGGCAGCCCTTCGGCTGGCTCTCGGTGCCGGACGTCCAGCAGAGGGTGAACACGTCGTCGGGGCCGGGCCGTCGCTCGGCCAGCAGCGCCTCGTCGACGTCACCCTCAGCCCAGGTGGCGAGGTCGGCCAGGTCGATGCGGTGCTCGAGGACGGGGTCGGAGGCGACACCCTCGGCGGTGTCGAGCGGGCGGTGGTCCTTGAAGGCCTGCGGCCCGACGAAGTACCGCGCCCCCGTGAGCGCGGCGACGTAGGAGATGTCCTTCGAGCGCCACTGCATGGGGACGGGTGAGAGGATCCCGCCGGCGCGGGCCACGGCGAGGTAGGCCAGCGGCAGCTCCCACACGTTCGGGACCTGCGCGACGACGACCTCGTCGCGCTCGAGGCCGTGACGGGCGAGCGCGGTGGCTGCGGCGTCGACGGCCCGCTCCAGCTCGGCCCACGTGACCGAGCGCGGCGGGGAGCCGATGAGCGCGGCGCGGTCCGGCGGGTCGGCGTACGCGACCCGGTCCGGGTGCTCCCGGGCGGCCGCGGCGAGGTCGTCGAGCAGCGTGTGCGTGCTCGACCAGTACCCGGCCGCGGTGTGCTCGGCGATCGCCTCCGCGCGGTGCAGGATCACCTCACCAGCCGCCCTCTCGTGCCTCGCGGTCGGCGCGCTGCAGGAGGTGCTCGACGATCGAGGCGTCGGCCGTTCCGGTCACCGCGGTGTTCCGAGGCTCGTCGAGCGCGCGGCGCAGGACGCCCTCGCAGATGATGGCGATCTTCCACAGGCCGAGGACGTGCCAGTAGTCCACGGCGGAGACGTCCCTCCCGGTGGTCTCGGCGTACGTCGCGACGAGGCTCTCCCGGTCCGGGAAGCCGGGGAGGGTCGGACCCGCGAACCCGGTGACGTGCTCGTCGTCGGCCTGCGGCCAGTAGGCGAGGAGACCTCCGAGGTCGGCGAGCGGGTCGCCGAGGGTGGACAGCTCCCAGTCGATGACCGCGACGACGTCCCCGTGCTCCGCGTGCGTGATGACGTTCATCAGGTGGAAGTCGCCGTGGACGAGCCGCAGCTCGGTCTGCTCCGGGACGCGGTCGGCGAGACGTCGGGCCAGGTCGTCGACGAGCGGGAGGTCCCGCGTGCGCGACTCCCCCCACTGGCGGTGCCACCGGCGCAGCTGCCGCTGCGCGTACGGCTTGTGGCTGGCGAGCGTCGTCAGCCCGGTCTCGTCCAGGTCGACGGCGTGGATCCGCCCGAGCGTCCTCGCCAGCGAGGTGCCGATGCGGCCGCGGTGCTCGGGGTCGAGCTCCTCGACCGAGGCCATCGAGTCGATGACGTGGCCGGGGACGAAATCCATCAGCATGATCGGGGCGTCCGTCACGGCCGGGTCGGTCGTCAGCCCGTGGATGACGGGAGTGGGCACGTCGGTGTCCTGGAGGGCGCTGAGGATCCGGTGCTCGCGCTCGACGTCGTGGGCCGACGCGAGCAGCTTGCCGAGCGGCGGACGACGCAGGATCCACCGGCGTCCCGACCCGTCCTCCACGAGGAAGGTCAGGTTGGACTGCCCGGCGCCGATCCGACGGAACGTGAGCTCGCCCTGGACGTCGAGGTCGAGCCCCGCGATCCAGCCGCCGACGGCGCGGGTGTCGATCAGGTCGGTGGACGTGGTCATGACGACGCCGACACGTCGCCCGAGGACGCCACCAGCATCTGCCCCCCGTCGGTGACGATCGTCTCGCCGGTGATCCAGCGCGAGCGGTCCCCCGCGAGGAACGCCACGACGCCGCCGATGTCCTCGGGCTCTCCGACGCGACCGAGCGGCGTCGAGCCGATGACCTGGTCCTCGTGGTCGCGCCAGAGCGCCTCCGCGAGGCGCGTCCGGACCACGCCGGGCGCCACGGCGTTGACCCGCACGCCGGGCGCGAGCTCGAGCGCGAGGTGCCGGGTCACGTGGATGAGGGCGGCCTTGGACGCGTGGTAGACGCCGAGGTCGGCGCCGACGGCGAGCCCGCCCACCGAGGCCGTGTTGATGATCGAGCCGCCGTGCTCCTTCATCCAGGCGTGCCACACGATGCCGGACCACAGGACAGGCGCCCACAGGTTGACGTCCATCGTCTTGGCGAACCGGCCGTGCTCCTGGTCGACGAGCGGCCCGAACGCCGGGTTGGTGCCGGCGTTGTTGACCAGGACGTCGACCGAGCCGAAGCGCTCGAGCGTGAGCTCGACGCAACGTCGGGCGGCGTCCTCGTCGGTCGCGTGCGCCCCGACGCCCAGCGCGTTCGGCCCGACGGTCGCGGCCGCCGCCTCGGCGTCCTCGGCCTTGCGGGCCGTGAGGACGACGTTCGCGCCGTCCTCGTGCAGCGCGGCGGCGATGGCCAGGCCGATGCCTCGCGAGGCGCCGGTGACGATGGCGGTGCGTCCCTGCAGGTCGGGAGATGCCATGGCGGTGTTCCTTTCGGGGCGAGGGGTCCGGGGGCCGCGCAGGGCGCGACCCCCGGGAGGGTGGTGCTAGACGGCGACCGCGTCGCGCATGCGCTTGAGCTCGACGCGGGCGATGGTGCGCTTGTGCACCTCGTCCGGGCCGTCGGCCAGGCGCAGCGTGCGCTGGTGGGCGTAGAAGCTCGCCAGCGGGAAGTCGTCCGTGACGCCGCCGCCACCGTGCACCTGGATGGCGCGGTCGATGATCTTCAGCGCGACCTGCGGCCCGGCCACCTTGATCGCGGCGATCTCGATGCGCGCCTTCTGGTTGCCGACCGTGTCCATGAGCCAGGCGGTCTTCATCGTCAGCAGCCGGATCATCTCGATCTCGATGCGCGACTCGGCGATCCAGTCCTGGATGTTCGAGCGGTTCGCGACCGGCTCGCCGAAGGTGACCCGGTTCTGCGCGCGGCTGATCATCAGGTCCAGCGACCGCTCGGCCATGCCGATCGAGCGCATGCAGTGGTGGATGCGGCCGGGCCCGAGACGGGCCTGGCTGATCATGAAGCCGTCGCCCTCACCGGCCAGGAGCGCGGTCTTGGGGACGCGGACGTCCTCGAACAGGATCTCGGCGTGGCCCTCGCGGTCCATGTAGCCGAAGACCGGCAGGCCGCGGATGACGGTGATGCCGGGCGTGTCGATCGGGACGACCATCATCGACTGCTGGCGGTGCGTCGCGGCCTCGAAGTTGGTCTTGCCCATGACGATGAGCACCTTGCAGTTGGCGTGCAGCGCGTTCGAGGCGAACCACTTGCGGCCGTTGAGGACGTACTCGTCGCCGTCGGAGTCCATGCGCAGCTCGACGTTCGTGGCGTCCGAGCTGGCCACGGCGGGCTCGGTCATGCAGAAGGCCGAGGCCATCTCGCCGGCGAGCAGCGGCTTGAGGTACTTCTCCTTGTGCTCGTCGGTGCCGAAGAGCTGGAGCACCTCCATGTTGCCGGTGTCCGGGGCGTTGCAGTTCATCGCCTCGGGAGCCAGGTTGGGGCTGCGGCCCATGATCTCCGCGAGCGGCGCGTAGTCGAGGTTGCTGAGCCCGGGCGAGCCCCACTCCTCGCTCTTGTGCGGGTGGAACAGGTTCCACAGCCCACGCTTCTTCGCCTCGGTCTTGAGCTCCTCGAGGATCGGCGGGTGGAAGTTGGGGTGGCCGGCCTCGGCCATCTGCGCGGCGTACACGCTCTCGGCCGGGTAGATGTGCTCGTCCATGAAGGCGAGCAGCTTCTCCTGGTACTCCTTGCACCGGTCGGACAGGTCGAACTGCATGTCTAGCTCCTAGCTTCGTGGGCTCGTGCGGACGGCGCCAAGAGGTCCTCGAGGCCGCGCCTGGTCGTGTCCGCATCGGTGTGGAGGACCCCGGCGATGCCGATGCGGGCGGCACCGTCGAGGTTGTGCTGGAGGTCGTCGATCATCACGGCGCGCTCGGGCGGGACGCCGAGGCGGTCGCAGGCGATCCGGTAAATCCGGCGCGACGGCTTGCGGATACCGACCTCGGAGGACACGACGACCTCGTCGAACATCGCCGCGAGGTCGTAGCCGGCGTAGCAGTCGCGCCCGAGGGCGTTGGACACGAGCGCCACGGGGCGCCCCTGCGTCCGCAGCTCCTCGACGAGCGCGAGCATCGCCGGGTCGGGCCGCAGCCCGGCCTGGAGCCGGTCCACGAGGCCGTCGGCCTCGGTGACGAGCCCGTGCGCGGCCAGCCGGTCGGCGTACCCGCGCTCGAACTCCTCCTGCTCAATGCGCCCCTCCTCGTGCTGCACCAGCAGCGCCGCGGCCTCCGGGTCGGTGGCGAGGACCCGCAGCGGCAGGCCCGCGTCGTCGCCGAGGCTGCGTCCCAGCTGCTCGAAGGCGTCGAACAGGCTGGACGTGAGCACCCCGCCGAAGTCGAAGAACACCGCCTCGCGGTCACCGCCCGTGGTCCGCTCGCTCATGCGAGGGACTCCTGGTAGCGACGCATGCCGGCGAGCCAGCGGTCGTAGTCACCGGTCTTGCGCTGCCAGAACGTCAGCACCTCGGGGTGCGGCAGGACGAGGAAGCGCTCCTCATCCACCGCGGCGAGCACGATGTCGGCGACCTCGAGCGGCTCGAGAACGCCACCGGCGTCGGTGACCGCCTGGGCCGCGCGCCGCGCGACCTCGTCGTCGGACTCGGCGCCGCCGTTGAGCATGTCGGTGTTGACACCCATGGGGCACAGGCAGCTGACCTTGACGCCGCGGTCGCCGTAGGTGATCGCGAGCCACTCGGCGAACGCGACCGCTCCGTGCTTGGAGACCGAGTACGTGGGCGAGCCGATCTGGGTCAGGAGGCCGGCCGCCGAGGCGGTGGACAGGAAGTAGCCGGAGCCCCGCTCGAGCCAGCCGGGAACGAGGACGCGGGCGGCGCGGACGTGCGCCAGCACGTTGACGTCGAGCGCCAGCTGCCACTCCCGCTCGTCCACGTCGAGGCCGATGCCACCACCGACCCCGGCGTTGGCCGCGTAGAGGTCGACGGGACCGAAGGCCTCGGTCGCGGTGGCGACGATCCGCTCGATGTCCTCCGTGGCGGACACGTCGGCCGCCACGCCGATCGCGGAACCGTCCCGCAGGGCGCACAGCTCGTCGGCGACGGCCGCGACCTTCTCGGCCTGGAGGTCGGCGAGGACGACGCGGGCGCCGCCCTCGACGAGGCGTCGGCCCAGGGCCGCGCCGATCCCGCCACCGGCACCGGTGACGACGGCGACGGTGCCGTCGACGTTCATGAGGCTCCTCCGTCGTGCCAGCCGGTCGGGAACGTGGGCGTCTGCTTGTTCACGAAGGCCTTGACGGCCGCGACGTGGTCGTCGGTCGTGCCGGTGGCCTTGTGGAGGGGCACCTCGGCGTCCATCGACGCCTCGAGGTCCTCCACGGGGGCGCGCAGGAGGTTGTCCTTCATCCCCTCGAGGGCGTGGGACGGCCCGGAGGCGAGCTGCGTCGCGAGCTCACGGGTGGCCGACTCCAGCTCGTCCTCGGCGACGAGGCGGTTCACCAGCCCGGCCGCGAGGCACTCCTCACCGCGCACGCGCGGCATGAGGAACAGCATCTCGCGTGCCTTCGCTGGTCCCACGAGCTGGTGCAGCAGCCACGCGACGCCGAAGTCGCCGGCGAGGCCGACGCCACCGAACGCCGTCGCCACGACGGTGCGGGGTGTCCCGATGCGCAGGTCGGCGGCCAGGGCCAGCCCGAGCCCTGCACCGGCGGCGGCGCCGGGCAGGGACGCGACGACGGGCTTGCGGCAGCGGTAGATGCGACCGACGGTCTCGCGCTGCTCGTGGCGCTGGCGGTCCACGAGCGCCGGGTCGACCTCGCCGGACCCGCCGCCCTCGCCGCCCTGCTCGTCGAACGTCTGGACGTCGCCGCCGGAGCAGAACGCCCCGCCGGCTCCGGTGAGCACGATCGCGCCGACCTCGCGGGAGTCCTCCAGCCTGCGCAGCGCCTCGCCGAGGCCGGCGATCATCTCGTCGGAGAGGGCGTTGCGGCGCTCGGGCCGGTTGAGGGTGATGGTGCCGACGCCGTCGGCGACGTCGAGCAGGACGTGGTCGGTGCCGAGGCCGGTCACGAGGCGACCTCGAAGAGGCCGGCCGCGCCCATGCCGCCGCCGACGCACATCGAGATGACGACGAAGCGGACGCCACGGCGCCGACCCTCGAGGAGGGCGTGGCCGACGAGTCGGGCTCCGGTCATGCCGTAGGGGTGACCGACCGAGATGGCGCCACCGTCGACGTTGAAGCGCTCGGGGTCGATGCCGAGCTCGTCGCGGCAGTGCACCGCCTGCGACGCGAACGCCTCGTTCAGCTCCCAGAGCCCGATGTCGTCGACGCCGAGGTCGTGCTCCTTCAGGAGCTTCGGGATGGCGAGGATCGGGCCGATGCCCATCTCGTCGGGCTTGCAGCCGGCGACGGCGATGCCGCGGTACGTGCCCAGCACGTCGAGCCCGCGGGCGTGGGCCACGGAGGCCTCCACGAGCACGGAGGCCGAGGCGCCGTCGGAGAGCTGGGAGGCGTTTCCGGCGGTCACGGAGGAGTGCCGGCTGACGTCGCCGTCGGGCAGGACCGGCTTGAGGCCGGCGAGGCTCTCGAGCGTCGTGGAGGGCCGGTTGCCCTCGTCCTTGGCCAGGGTGACCCGCTGCTCGCTGCGCTCGCCGGTGGCCTTGTCGACGACGATCTGCGTCGACTCCAGGGGCACGATCTCCTCGTCGAAGCGGCCGGCGGCCTGGGCGGCGGCGACGCGCTCCTGGGAGAGCAGGCTGAACTCGTCCTGCCGCTCGCGGGAGACGTTGCACCGCTCGGCGACGATCTCGGCCGTCTGGAGCATGGGCATGTAGATGTCCGGGTGGTGCTCGACGAGCCACGGCGCCTCGGCGCGGTAGCCGTTCATGTGCTCGTTCTGGGCGAGCGAGATGGACTCGACCCCGCCGCCGACCGTGACGTCCATGCCGTCGTGGACGATCTGCTTGGCGGCCGTGGCGATCGCCATCAGGCCGGAGGCGCACTGACGGTCGACCGTCATGCCGGAGACGGTCACGGGGAGACCGGCGCGCAAGGCCGCCTGCCGCGCGATGTTGAAGCCCGACGTGCCCTGCTGGATGGCGGCACCGAGGACAACGTCCTCGACCTCCGAGCCGTCGATGCCGGCGCGGCGGACGGCGTGCTCCACGGCGTGGCCGGCGAGGTCCTGGGCCTGGGTGTCGTTGAACGCACCCCGGTAGGCCTTGCCGATGGGCGTCCTGGCCGTCGAGACGACGACTGCTTCTCTCACGATGGGGAGTCCTTCCGAGAGGGCGGCGGCGGACCGACACCCATTCATGAATCTAAGTTCACATTCAAGTTACGTGTTGCACCGTTCGGGCGTCAAGAACTTGCGGTACTTGAACTTGATATCATCTTCGTCTAGCGTCGGACCGCGGCACGTCCGGTGCCGGTTCGTCTCCCCGACAGGTCGTCTGCTCGTGGCACGCCCCCATCCCGTGACTCACCGACGGTCCCGCCATCCGCGCGCCCTGCTGGTGCCGGCCCTCGCCACGACCGTGATGATGACGGCCCTGCTACAGACCATCGTCATCCCGATACTCGCGACGATCGGCGCGGAACTCGAGGCCTCTGACGCCGCCGTCGGCTGGTCGGTCACCGTCAACCTGCTCGCCGCCGCGGTCCTCACGCCCCTACTCAGCCGCATTGGCGACCTGTACGGCCGGCGTCGTGTGCTCATCGGCATCACCGCCGCCGTCGCCGCCGGCTCGCTCCTCGCGGCCCTCACCACCTCCCTGCCGCTCTTGCTCGTCGCCCGGACGCTGCAGGGCTCGTCCTTCGGGCTCTTCCCGCTCTCGATCGGCGTGCTCCGCGACACCCTGCGCGCCGACCGCCTCACACCGGCTATGGCCTTGGTGAGCGGGGCCCTCGGCTTCGGCGGCGGCGTCGGCCTCGTGCTCACCGGCCTGCTCACCCGGGACGGCGGCGACTACCACCGCGTCTTCTGGCTAGCCCTCGGCACCGCGCTGCTCGCGCTCGTGCTCGTGGCCGTGACCGTGCCCCCGGACGGGCCGGTGCGGCACGGACGCGTGGACTGGCCCGGCGGGGCCCTGCTCGGCGCGGCCCTCGTGGCCGTCCTCCTGCCCATCTCCCGCGGTGCGGAGTGGGGCTGGGCCTCCCCGACCACGTTCGCCTGCCTCGGCGCCGCCGCGCTGCTCGTCCTCACCCTCGTCCGCGTCGAGCGGACCGTCCGTGACCCGATCGTGGCCCTCGACGTGCTGGCCAACCGGGCGCTCGCCATCACGCACGTCGCCGGCCTGTTCATCGGCTTCGCCATGTTCGTGTCCTTCCTCGCGATCTCCGCGTTCGTGCAGACCCCCGCCGAGGAAGGCTTCGGCTTCTCGGCGTCCGTTCTGACGGCCAGCTACGTGTACCTGCTGCCGGCCGCCCTTGTGGGCGTCGTCGCCGCCCCGGTGGGCGGTCGCCTCGTGCGGCACTTCGGCGCCCGCCGAGTGCTCGTGCTGTCGTCCCTGGCCGGCTCGGTCGGGTTCGCCCAGCTCGCCCTGCTGCACACCGAGCCGTGGCACCTCATCCTCGGCGGCGCCTTCACCAACGGCGCCATCAGCATGGGCTTTGCGACCCTGCCTACGCTCGTCGTCGCTGAGGTGCGCGCCGACCAGACGAGCGTGGCGACCGGCGTGAACTCCATCGCCCGCTCGTTCGGCAGCGCCCTGGGCAGCGCGTTCGTCGTGGCGCTGCTCGCGAGCGGGGGCGACCGGCCGGGTCGCGGCCTGTTCGTCACCGTCTTCCTCGTCGGCTGCATCGCCCTGCTCATCTGCGCCGGCGTGACCCTCCTGCTGCCTCGGAGCGCCACCGTCTCGACGCGGGAGCGGGACGCCACCACCGCGGCCGCCGAGTGGGCCCCGCCTCCGAGCCCCGGCCCCCGACCCGACCGAACCGACGCACGACGCCGACCACCCGAAGGAGCAGCCCCATGAGAGCCGTCCAGATCACCACGCACGACGGACCCGACGCCCTCGCCGTCACCGACGTCCCTGAGCCGCCCCGGGCCCACGACCAGGTGCTCATCGACGTCCGCGCCTCTGGGGTCTCGTTCCCGGAGGTCCTGCAGTCTCGCGGCAAGTATCAGATCAACCCCGACCTGCCGTTCGTGCCCGGCTCGGAGGTCGCCGGGGTCGTCCTCGAGGCGCCCGCCGACGCTGCGGTGTCCATCGGGGACCGCGTGGCCGGCTTCACGATGCTCGGTGGCTTCGCCGAGCGCGCGGTCGCGCCGCAGGACATGGTCTTCGCCCTGCCGGACAACCTGTCGTTCGACCAGGGTGCTGCGGTTCCGCTCAACTACCTGACCGCGCACTTCGGACTCATGGTCCGCGGCGCGATGACGCGAGGCGAGACCGTCCTGGTGCACGGCGCCGCCGGCGGTGTCGGCACCGCGGCCATCCAGATGGCCCAGGCCTATGGGGCCGGCCACGTCATCGCGGTGACGTCGACGCCCGAGAAGGCCGAGGTGGCACGTGCCGCTGGCGCCGGCGAGGTCGTGGGCGCCCACGACTTCAAGGACCGCGTCAAGGAGCTTACCAATGGGCGCGGCGTCGACATCGTCGTCGATCCAGTCGGCGGCGACCGCTTCACAGACTCACTGCGCTCGCTGGCCGAGTTCGGCCGTCTACTCGTCATAGGCTTCACCGGCGGCGAGATTCCCACCGTGAAGGTCAACCGGCTTCTCCTGAACAACGTCACCGTCATCGGCGTCGGCTGGGGCGCATCCGTCCTCGACAAGCCCGGCTACGTCGCCGGCGAGTGGGCCGAGATCCTCCCTCACCTCGCCTCGGGTTCGCTGACGCCTCCGGTTGGCACGACGCTGCCGCTGGAGCGCGCGAGCGATGCACTGCACCTCATCGACGGCCGCGCCGCCACTGGCAAAGTGGTCCTGAACCCCTGAGCGGACTCAGTCACTGCTCGAGAACGCCGCGTCGAAGGCTGCCTCCGGCGCGTCGAACAGATTGGCCTTGACGAACGCGAGGGCCTCCGGGGCACCGAGCAGGCGATCCATGCCGGCGTCCTCCCACTCGACGGAGACCGGTCCGGTGTACCCGATGGTGTTGAGCATCCGGAAGCACTGCTCCCACGGCACGTCGCCGCGGCCCGTGGACACGAAGTCCCAGCCACGACGCGGGTCCGCCCACGGCAGGTGCGAGCCGAGCCGGCCGTTGCGCCCGTTGCCGGTCTGCTTGCGGGCGTCCTTGCAGTCGACATGGTAGATCCGGTCACGGAAGTCCCACAGGAAGCCGAGCGGGTCCAGGTCCTGCCAGACGAAGTGCGACGGGTCCCAGTTGAGGCCGAACGCCTCACGATGCCCGATCGCCTCGAGCGCGGCATGGGTCGTCCAGTAGTCGTAGGCGATCTCGCTCGGGTGCACCTCGTGCGCGAACCGCACACCCTCGGAGTCGAAGACGTCGAGGATCGGGTTCCACCGGTCGGCGAAGTCCCGGTAGCCGGCCGCGATCATCTCCTCCGACGCCGGCGGGAACATGGCGACGTACTTCCAGATCGACGAACCAGTGAAGCCGACGACGGTGTCGACGCCGAGCAGGCGGGCCGTCCGTGCGGTGTTCTTCATCTCCTCGGCCGCGCGCTGCCGCACGCCCTCGGGCTCGCCGTCGCCCCAGATGCGTGCGGGCAGGATGTCGCGGTGCCGCTCGTCGATCGGGTCGTCACAGACGGCCTGGCCCTTGAGGTGGTTGGAGATGGCGTGCACCTGCAGGCCGTACCGCTGGAGGATGTCGAGGCGACCCTGGACGTAGCCGTCGTCCTCGACAGCAGCCCAGGGGTCGAGGTGGTCGCCCCAACAGGCGATCTCCAGCCCGTCATACCCCCACTCGGAGGCGAGCCGGGCCACCTCCTCGAACGGCAGGTCGGCCCACTGGCCGGTGAACAGCGTGATCGGTCGGGTCATCGTGTCTCCTCGAGGTCGAGAACGGTGCGGTCTGCGGCGCTGGACTCCACGGCGTCGAGCACCCGCTGGACGCCGAGGCCGTCGGCGAAGCTCGGAGTGGGATCGGCGCCGTCGGCGATCGCGGTGACCAGGTCCACGACCTGGTGGGTGAAGCCGTGCTCGTAGCCGAGCCCGTGTCCGGGCGGCCACCAGGCGGCGATGTACGGATGCTCGGACTCGGTGGCCAGGATGCGGCGGAACCCACCCGTGCCGGCGTCGTCGGTGGCGTCGAAGAACTCCAGCGAGTTCATGTCCTCGAAGTCGAAGGCGAGCGACCCGCGGGTTCCGTTGACCTCCAGGCGCAGCGCGTTCTTGCGTCCGGTGGCATACCGCGTGGCCTCGAAGACTCCGAGCGCGCCCGAGGCGAACCGTGCGGTGAACGCGGCCGCGTCGTCCACACTCACCGTGGCCCGCTCACCGGACCCGCTCGAGGAACCACCTAGCGTGGCGTGCTCGCCCGCCACGGGTCGCGACGTCACGAACGTCTCGACCAGACCGCCGACGGAGGCGATGCGATCACCCGTGACGTACTGCGCCATGTCGACGATGTGCGCCCCGATGTCCCCCAGGGCCCCGGAGCCGGCGCGTTCACGATCCAGCCGCCAGCTCATGGGAGCGTCCTCATCGACCAGCCAGTCCTGCAGGTACTGGGCGCGGACGTGCCGGACGGTGCCGATGCGCCCGGCCTCCACCAGCTGGCGGGCCAGGGCGACCGCGGGAGTACGGCGATAGGTGAAGCCCACCATGGCCCGCACGCCGCGCGACGCCGCGGAGTGCGCGGCATCCGCCATCTTCTCTGCCTCAGCGACCGTGTTGGCCAGGGGCTTCTCGCACAGGACGTGCTTGCCGGCCTCAAGCGCGGCCACCGCGATCTCGGCGTGGGTGTCACCGGGCGTGCAGATGTCCACGAGGTCGATGTCGTCGCGCTCGAGCACCTCACGCCAGTCGGTCTCGACCGACTCCCAGCCGAACCGCCCCGCCACGGCACCCGCTGCGTCCGCGTCGCGCCCGCAGATGGCCCGCAGCCGCGGATGCAGCGGAAGGTCGAAGAAGGCGGGCGCGGTGCGCCAGGCCTGGGAGTGGGCAGCGCCCATGAACGAGTAGCCGATCATGGCGACCCCGAGGTCACGCTGGTTCATGAAGATCCTTGGTGGGTGGGTGGAGTGGCCGGCCGGGCTCGCCTCAGGTCTCGCGACGCGGCCCGGCCGGGCCGATCAGGGGTGGCGGCTCAGGACTCGAAGGCCGAGTCCATGAACTCCTCGACGTTGTCCTTGGTGACGACCGGTGCGGCCAGCTGGACGGTGCGCGGGACCTCCACCTCGGCAAGGTCGCTCATGGCCTTGCCCTGCACGAGGAGCCGCGCGAGCTTGATCCCGTCCGCCGCCTGCGTGGACGGGTAGATGACGGTGGCCTTGATGACCGAGTCGTCCTCCTGGATCGCGCGCATCACGTTGGCCGAACCGGCACCGCCGATCATGACGAACTCGTCACGACCCGCGTTCTCGATCGCGGCCATGACGCCGACACCCTGGTCGTCGTCATGGTTCCACAGGAAGTCGATCTGTGGCGCCGCCTGGAGCAGGTTGGAGGCCGCAGTCTCACCGGACTCGACGGTGAACTCCGCGGCGACGCGGTTGTCGACCTCCAGTCCGCACGTCTTCAGCGCGTCCTCGAAGCCTTCCGAACGATCCTGGGTGAGCGGAAGCGAGTCGATGCCGGCGATCTCGGCGACGACGGCGTCCTCGTTGCCGTCGGCCTGCTCGCACACGTACTCACCGGCCGAGCGGCCCATGCCGTAGTTGTCGCCCAGGACGGTGGTGCGGGCGGCAGCCGGCGCATTGAACTCGCGGTCGACGTTGACCACCTGGATCCCCGCGTCCATGGCCTTCTGCGCCACCTCCGTCATGGCCGCTCCGTCGAAGGGCAGCAGCACGATGGCATCGACGCCGTCGTTGATGAAGGTCTCCACCTGCGAGATCTGCAGGTTGACGTCGTTGGTGCCCTCGGCGTTGACGAGCTCGATGTCGTCGTACTGCTCGGCCTGCGCCACGGCGGCCTCGCTGATCGCGCCCATCCAGCCGTGGTCGGCCGCGGGTGCGGAGAAACCGATGGTGACGGTGTCGCCACTCTCGTCGTTCTCGCCACCGGCGTTGGCGACACCGGAGTCGTCGCCGTCGGAGCTGTTGGTACAGGCAGCGAACAGCAGGGTCGAGGCGGCGACGGCCGCGGCGACGCGCACGCTGCGGCGAGCGGCGGGGCGTCGAGTGGTGGACAGCTTCATGGCGGTACTCCTTGGTGGTGGGGCGGGGGGTCGAGGCTGGGACGGAGGCGGCATCACGGTGGGTACGGCTAACCGCTGCGCCGGGCGACCCGCTGCTGCAGCAGGACGGCGGCGACGATGATGATGCCCTTGGCGACGGCCTGGGCCGACGTCGAGAGGTTGTTGAGGGTGAAGACGTTGGTGAGCGTCATGAAGATGAGGACGCCGAAGATCGTGCCCACGACGGTGCCGCGACCTCCCTGGAGCAACGTCCCGCCGATCACCACGGCGGCGATGGCGTCGAGCTCGAGCAGCGTCCCGTGCGTGGAGGAACCGGTCGTCGTGCGCGACATGAGCATCACGGCGGCGATGCCGGCGCAGCAGCCGAGCAGCGCGTACAGGTAGACGGTGTGTCGCTGCACCTTGATGCCCGCAAGGCGAGCGGCCTCCGGGTTGCCGCCGACGGCGAAGGTGCGGCGGCCGAACGTCGTCCGGTTGAGCAGGAACCACCCACCCGCGGCCACGAGCACGAACATGATGACGATGACGGGCACGCCGAGCGGCTCCGCGCGGAAGAAGCTGAGGAAGCCCTCGTTGTCGATGATCTGTGTCTTGCGGTTGGCGAGGATCTCCGCGAGTCCCCGTGCGGAGGCCAGCATCGCGAGTGTCGCGATGAACGCCACGACCTTCCCGTAGGCGATGAGCACCCCGCTGATGACTCCGCACAGCGTGCCGACGAGCACCGCCGTGAAGACCATGACCGGCCAGCCGAAGCTGTCGGCCATGGCCTGCGTGCCGGTCGTGGTGGCCCAGACGGACGCCAGTGCCAGCACGGCTCCGACGGAGAGGTCGATCCCGCCCCCGGTGATGACGAAGGTCATGCCCACCGAGACGACGCCGAGGACCGATGCGAGCCGCAGGATCGTCATCAGGTTGTCCACGCTCGTGAACCTGTCGCCCGCGGTGACCGCGCCGACGACGCACAGCAGGAGCAGTGCGATGACCAGGCCGAGGTTGCGCATGAAGCCCGGGGGCAACCCGCCGGTGGATCCCGTAGGCGTCGGCGCGGCCTGCGAGGCGGTCGGCGTCGGCTGTGTCGATGAGTGGGCCGACGAGGGGGTGGTGCTCACGCGGCGTCTCCCTTCATGGCTGAGCCATCGGTGTGTGAGTCGTGCTCGGCGAGGATGTGGCCCAGGACGTCGGACGCGGTGAGGTCCTCGCTGGTGCCCTCGTGGACGACGCGACCGTCGACGACGACGAGCGTGCGGTGGGTGAGGCCGAGCACCTCCTCAAGGTCACTGGAGACCACCACGACGGCGACCCCGGACTCGGCGAGGTCCTGGATGAGGGCGTAGATCTCCGACCGCGCACCGACGTCGACGCCGCGAGTGGGCTCATCGAGCAGCAGCACGCGGCACTCGCGCAGCAGCCAGCGCGCGAGCACCACCTTCTGCTGATTGCCACCGGAGAGCGTGCGGACGTGACGGTCGAGGTTCAGCGGCTGGACGTCCACGGCGCGGGAGGCTCGCTCGGTCTCGCGACGTTCGGCCCGGTCGAGGCTGAGACCCCACCGGGCGAACCTCGGGATGCTGGCGAGAGAGACGTTGTGCTCGACGGCGTGGTCGAGGATCAGGCCCTGCGACTTGCGCTCCTCCGGGCACAGGCCGATGCCGGCCTTCACGGCCGCGGCCACGGATCCCCGCGGCAGCGTGCGGCCGTCGATGCTCACCGTTCCGGAGTCTGACCTGCGGGCCCCGGCGATGGTCTCGACGATCTCGCTGCGGCCCGCGCCGACCAGTCCGGCCAGACCAACGATCTCGCCGGGGCGTACCTCCAGGTGGACGTCGTCGAACTCCCCGGTGCGCCCGAGACCGTCGACCACGAGCCGTGGCGCGTCCGACGGGGGCGGGACTCGCCGTTCGGGATAGGCCGCCGAGAGGTTGCGCCCGGTCATGAGAGCGATGAGCTCGCTGGTGGGGGTCCCGGCGGCATCGAGGTCGGCGGCGACGGTGCGGCCGTCCTTGAGCACCGTGAGCCGGTCGCCGATGCGGCGGATCTCCTCCAGACGGTGGGAGATGTAGATGATGGCGGTTCCTGCGGCCCGGAGCTCCCGTACGACCCGGAAGAGACCGTCGACCTCGTCGGGGTCCAGGACGGCGGAGGGCTCGTCCATGACGATGACGCGGGCCTCGTGCGAGAGGGCGCGGGCCATGGAGACGATCTGCTGGGCTGCCGAGGAGAGCGGTCCGACCTCCCCGTGCGGGGAGATCTCGGAGTGGCCCAGCCGGGCCAGCAGGGCGCGGGCCGCTGCCACCGTCTCGCTGCGTCGGGTCACGCCGACGCGTGACTTCTCGTGCCCGAGGAAGATGTTGTCGGCGACACTGAGGCCCGGCACGAGGTCGAGCTCCTGGTAGATGGTGGCGACGCCGGTGGCGATCGCGTCCTGCGGGGTCCGGAAGGTCACCGGCTCGCCGCGCCAGCGGATCTCACCCGCCTCGACGCCGTGGGCGCCGGCGAGCACCTTGATGAGCGTCGACTTCCCAGCACCGTTCTGTCCCAGCAGGCAGTGCACCTCTCCCGCGCGGACCGTCAGGTCGACGCCGTCGAGCGCGCGCACGCCGGGGAACTCCTTCACGATGCCGCGCATCGTGAGCAGTGGCGCGTCGTCGGACTGTTCATTCGCCGACGGCCCGCCTCCGGAGGACTCACGGGCGGACGGTCCGCTCGCGGACGACTCGCTCGCGGACGACACCGCGTCAGGCGCGGCGGGGTCAGTGCTCGGCATGGCGTGACCGTAGTCACATGTTCTGCCGTCTGTCAAGCAAAAGCAGAGCACTACTGATCGAAAGGTCGATGACTTGACTCCAGAAGTCGGAGTGGTTGAATCGCCTCATGACCTCCGTCCCCATGGGCGCCCCGGGAGCCGGGGAACTCTTCCAGCACCTCAGGGACGGCGAACCGCGCACCAAGGCCGAGCTCGGCGAGCTGAGCTCCCTGGCCCGCTCTGCCATTGCCGCACGCCTGGAAGCCCTCGTCAGTACCGGGCTGCTGCGGCCCGTCGGCGAGGCGGCGTCAACTGGCGGGCGACCACCCACCCGCTTCGCCCTCGACGACACCGCCCACGCCGTCCTGGGGGTCGACCTCGGCGCCTCCCACGCCGCGGTCGCCGTGATCGACCTCGTCGGGAACGTGCGCCGCGAGGTCACCGTCGACTCCGACATCGCCGACGGCCCCGTCGACGTCCTCGACCGGGTCCTGGACCTGGCCGACACCCTGCTCACCGACCTCGGCCTGGAGTCCCGCGACGTCATGGGAGTGGGCATCGGGGTTCCCGGCCCGGTCGAGCACTCCACGGGCCGGCCCGTGCATCCGCCGATCATGCCGGGATGGCACGAGTTCGACGTCCCTGGACACCTGAACCAGCACTTCGACGGCCCTGTGCTCGTCGACAACGACGTCAACATCCTGGCCCGCGGCGAGCACGTCGGAGCGTGGGCCCACGAGGACCACCTGCTCTACGTCAAGGTCGCCACCGGCATCGGCGCAGGCATCATCTCCCACCGCCACCTCCTGCAGGGCGGCGTGGGCACCGCCGGCGACCTCGGCCACGTGCCCGTCGTCGAGGGCGAGACTGCCACCGTCTGCCGCTGCGGCAACGTCGGCTGCCTCGAGGCGGTGGCCGCCGGCCCCGCCGTGGCCGCTGTGCTGCGTGAGCGTGGGCTCGACGTCCACACCACCCAGGAGGTCGTGGCAGCGGTGCGCTCCGGGGACACCGACGCCGCACGGGCCGTCCGGGAGGCGGGTCGCACCATCGGCGGCGTGCTCGCGACGTGCGTCAACCTGCTCAACCCGTCGATCATCGTCATCGGAGGGACCCTGGCCGCCGCCGAGAACCTCGTCGCCGGCGCCCGGGAGGTCATCTTCCAGCGCTCGCTGCCGCTAGCCACCAGCAACCTGCGCATCGTCACCGCCACCGGGGACCGCGCCGCACTCGTGGGGGCCGGCGCGATGGTCCTGGAGCAGGTGCTCTCACCCAGCGCCGTCGATGCGATAGTCAGCCGCACCCTGCTGGAGAACGCCGGCTGACCTGCTGCACACGGCGCCGTTCACCCCGGGAGTCGGCGGCGCAGGCTGCGGGCCGCAGCCTCGGGATCGGCGGCGTCGGTGATCGCACGCACCACCACGACGCGCTCCGCACCGGCATCGAGCACAGGGCCGAGCCGCTCGTGGTCGATCCCCCCGATCGCGAACCACGGCGTCCGCGGTGCGGACTGCGCGACCTCCCGGATCGCCTCGAGGCCGACGGCGGCACGCCCCGCCTTGGTGGGCGTCTCCCACACCGGCCCGACGCAGAAGTAGCCGACGCACCTGTCGGCGTCCGCCTCGGCGGCCTGCGCGCCACCACGGCTGGAGCGGCCGATGACGACATCGGCACCAAGCAGCGAGCGGCTCACCGCAGACGGCAGGTCGTCCTGCCCGGTGTGAAAGAGGTCCGCACCGACGGCTGCCGCGAGGTCGGCGCGGTCGTTGACCGCGAACAGTGCACCGGTCTCGACACACAGGTCGCGCACCTGCTCGAGCAGCCGCAGCTCCTCCAGCGTCGTGAGGCTGCGGTCGCGCAGCTGCACCACGTCGACGCCGCCGGCCACCACCGACCGCACGAAGTCGGCGAGGTCGCCCTGCCCGCGGCGCGCATCGGTGCACAGGTACAGGCGGGCGTCAGCCAGCGCCGCGCCACCAGATCGTTCGCTCGCGCTCACAGTGTCGTCTCGTTCGCTCGCGCTCACAGTGTCGTCTCGTTCGCTCGCGCTCACAGGGCCAGGTCCAGTCCGACGCGGCCGTCCGGGGACGAGGAGGCCAACGCTCCGTCGCGCCGTGGGATGCGTCCCGCACCGCTCGCGAGGTGACCGGCCCGCACCGCCAGACGCATCGCGTGTGCCATCCGCTCGGGGTCGGCGGCGCGCGTCACGGCGGTCGCCAGCAGGACAGCGTCGCACCCCAGCTCCATCGCCAGCGCCGCGTCCGAGGCGGTGCCGATGCCCGCGTCCAGCACCACGGGCACATCGGCCGCCGCGACGATGGCCTCGATGTTGCGCGGGTTGAGGATCCCCAACCCCGATCCGATCGGGGCACCCAGTGGCATCACCGCGGCGCAGCCGACGTCCTCGAGCTTGCGGGCGAGGATCGGATCGTCGTTGGTGTAGGCCAGCACGACGAACCCGTCCGCCACCAGCTCCTCGGCCGCTCGCAACAGCTCCACCGAGTCCGGGAGCAGGGTGGTGTCGTCGGCGACGACCTCGAGCTTCACCCATGACGTGCCGCACGCCTCGCGCGCCAGCCGCGCGGTGAGCACCGCCTCGCGGGCCGTGAAGCAGCCTGCCGTGTTGGGCAGCGGCCGTATCCCGAGCCGCTCGAGGAGCGCCCAGACCGAACCCTCACCACCGGCCTGGACGCGCCGCATCGCGACCGTCGTCATCTGCGTCCCCGACGCCACCAGCGCCTGCTCCAGACCCAGCAGGCTCGGCGCACCGCCGGTGCCCATCACCAGGCGCGACCTGAAGGTCTGCCCGGCCACCTCCCACTGACTCCCTGTCAGGTCTGCTTCGGAGTACACCGCCGCCATGTTCGTCATCCTCCCGGTGTCGCGCTGACGATCTCGACCACGTCGCCGTCGCTCAGCTCCGTGCTCTCCCACGCCTGACGCGGCACGACCGCCTCACCCACGGCGACCGCGACGCCGCGTGGACGGCCGTCGTCCCCGACAGCGGCCGGGAGCACCCCGGCGACGAGCCGGGCGACCGTCGTCCCCACGGGCTCGTCCCGCTGCTCTCCATTGACGTGCAGGCTCATCGTGGCACTCATACCGTCTCCTTCACGGTGAAGCGTGTGGGGTCGGCAGCGGCCCACTGCGGGGTGAGCGGACGGCCGGCGTACAGGGCGTCGAGGGCCTGGGCCGTGGCGGCGGCCTGCAGCACACCGTGCCGGTGGTGCCCGGTGGCGAGCAGCAGGCCCGGGCGGGCCGTCGGGCCGAGCAGCGGCAGGTGATCGGGCGTGGCCGGGCGCAGACGCGCGGTCAGCTCCACGACGGGCGCCTCGTCCAGACCGGGCAGCAGGGCCCGGGCGTCCCGCAGCAGGGCGAAGACACCCCCGGCGGTGGCCACCGGATCGGCTCTCTCCTCCGACGTCGCGCCCACGACGATCTCGCCGTCTGCCCGTCCGACGACGTAGACGGGTCGGTGCTGCACGATCCCGCGGACGACGCGCTCCCCGCGCAGCCACGTCAGCCGTGACGCGTCGAGCCGGACGACCTGCCCCTTGACCGGGCGGACCGGGACCACGACGTCGGGCAGGTCGGCCACGAGTGAAGGGGTGGCGGCGCCCGCCGCCAGGACCACGAGGTCCGCCCGGTGCTCGGCGCCGGTGTCGTCCCGGGCACCCACGACCCGTCCGTCTCCAGCGACGATCAGGCTCTCCACTCCTCGACAGACGTGCCGTGCACCGCCGCCGGACACGAGGGCCCGGAGCGCCAGGAGCAGTCGACGCGGGTCCACCTGGTGGTCGTCGCCGGTCCACGTGGCTGCCGCGACGCGTGGACCGAGCAACGGTTCGGCATCGCGCGCCTCGGCAACGGTGAGCGTCCGCGCGGCGAGCCCGTGGGAACGTTGCAGGCCGGTGATCCGTGACAGCTCGCGGGCATCGTCGGCGTCGAAGGCGACGTGCAGGGCACCGGTGCGGGCGTGGGCGATGTCGAGGCCTGAGCCGGCCTCGACATCCGCGGCGAAGGCAGGCCAGGCGTGCGCCGAAGCCAGGTTGAGGGCCAGCACCGCGTCCTCGCCGAACTCGGTCTCGGTGACGGGCGCCAACATCCCGGCGGCCGCGTGCGTCGCGCCCGAGCCGATGTCGGGGTCGACGGTGGTGACCGACAACCCGGCCCGGGCGGCACGCCATGCGGCGACGAGGCCGACAATGCCCTGCCCGACGACGAGGACGTCGGATGCCTGCGGACGCATCGCTGCTCCCTTCGCCGGCATGACCCGGATCAGGTTCGACGGTCGGCGGTGGTGCCCTCTCAGCCCGTCGCTCTCCGCGGGCTCCCGTGCATCACCAAGCCTACTCCTGCGGCGCGTGCCGCCAACGGCTCACAGAGGTGCGGTCTCGACCCAGTACCGGTCCTCGCCCTCGTGGTTGCGACCGTCGGGAACGCCGCCGTGCCGGTGCACGACGCGCAGCGAGGCGACGTTGTCCGGCGCCACCGTGAGCAGCACCCGCTCCAGTCCGAGGTCCTTCGCCTTGACCAGGGCCTCACCGAGCATGCGGGTGGCATGCCCTTGGCGCTGCCACGGCTGCACCACGTGGTACCCGATGTGCCCGCCGCCCTCGTCCTCGGTCAGGCGGTGCCGCAGCACGAGTGAGCCGAGGTACATCTCTCCCGAGACGAACCAGAAAACCTCCGAGGGGACACCCCACCGTTCGACGATCCCCCGACGCTCCGCCACGTACTGCCCGAAGTCCTCGCTCGCGGCCGCAAGGGAGGAGGTGTCCGTGCCGCGGAGGAGCAAGTCGGCCTGCTCACCGACGAGGTAGGACGTGCGCACGGCAGTGGTGGGCTCCTGAAGATGCGGAGTCTCGGACAGGCGGATCATCTCCGCCACCGTAACCATTCAACCGAGCACGAGCATCGTCACCGGGACAGCTGCAAGGGTCAGGCCGCCGGCCACCACGGCGACGTCGAGCCTCGTCCACGGCGCCGGTTCCGCCCAGGTGCGCGTTGCCGCAGCGGCGAATCCGCGAGAATCGAGTGCCACGGAGCGCCGCGATGCCGAGCGCAGCGATGCGACCAGCAGCGCGAAAGCCATGGACCCCGCGTGCCGGACCCGGCCTGGGCGGCCCGCCCCGGCGGGCGTACCGGAGCGTCGAAGGACGCCCCGGCGACGCGGTCACCGCCACGACGGGACGCGGGGGCAGACGCAGGTTCTGGCCGAGGTGGTCGCCGAGCCGGGCGGGGTCGATGAGCACGGCCACCAGGGATCCCGGCCAGGCCAGCACGACGATACGCAGACCTGCTGTCGCAGCCACCACCTCGTCACGCCCCCCGAGACGCCACGTGGAGTAGGCGACGGTCAGTCCGGCGAACAGGGCGAAGGCCAGGCACAGCAGGACGTAGCGCCACGACGGCACGAGCAGGAAGGCGAGGACGGCGTACAGGCCGACGGTCACCAGAGCGATCGGCAAGGTTCGCACTGCGAGCGATGCGGGCACCGAGGCCACGCCCACCACGAGCAGCGCGAGCGGGTTCGCCCGCGTGAGCCAGGTCCTCATCGTCGGTCCCTTCCCTTTGTCGCCCGCGGCCACGCCCTCTGCTGCGCTGCGCGCTGGGAGGCACCCCCAGGCCCGGCACCCCCGCCAGCGCTCCCCTTCGCCGCCGGCGGTCCGGCAAGCCGCAGGACGTCGTCGGACAGCGCCACCAGGTCGGCGTCGTGGGTGGCGGTGACGACCAGCGCTCCCGCAGCGGCGGCCGACGTCGCCCATCCGGCGACGGCCGCCCAGGTGCTCCGGTCCTGCCCGACCGTGGGTTCGTCGAGCAGGACGGTGCCGGGGCGGTGGGCCAGTGCGGCAGCGAGCGCGAGCCGACGTTGCTCGCCGCCGGAGAGCCGGTACGGGTTGGCCTCGGCGAGCGCGGAGAGGCCGAGGTGCTCCAGCACCGCCTCGACGTCGACGTCCCGGCCAGCCTGCTGCGCCGTCAACGCCACCTCCTCGGCCACGGTGCCGGCCAGGATCCCCAGCTCCGGCTGTTGTGGGACCCAGCCGGAGTGGCGGGCCAAGTCGAGCGAGTCCAGCGCGTGCCGTCCACCGGCCTCACCGCGACTCGGCTCCTGCAGTCCGGCGAGCACGGAGACGAACGTCGACTTGCCGGCCCCGGACGGGCCGACGACCGCGTGCGTGCGGCCCGGGTGCAGGTCTGCCCGGAGCCCGTCGAGCGCGGTGGTGCTCACCGACCCCTGCAGGGATCGACGAACGAGCGTGACCCCCAGGTCGCGCACGAGCAGAGGCTCGGGTGCGAGGTCAGGCTGCACGAGCGACGCCGGAACTGGCTGGGGCTGCGGTGCAGGAAGTCCGGGCATCCAGACGCCGAGGTCACCCAGCTCGTCGCGCCACTGCTCCACGAACGTCACGGGGTCGGTGTCGGCGCGGATCTCTCCCCCATGCCCGAGCACGACCACCCGGTCGACGACGTCCAGCCAGGGGCCGATGCGGTGCTCCACGACGACGAGCGTCGTGCCGGCGCCCTCGAGCACGTCCAGGACACCGGCACGCACGGCTGCGGCGTTGGCGTCGTCGAGCATGGAGGTCGGCTCATCGAGCAGCATGAGGCCCGGCCGCATGGCGAGCGCGCCCGCGAGGGCCAGGCGCTGCAGCTCGCCACCCGAGAGCGCATCGGTGGGGTGGCGACGCCCGTGGGCGAGCCGGACGGCGGCGAGCGCGTCGTCGACCCGTCGCCAGATCTCCTGGCGCGGCAGACCGAGGTTCTCCGGCCCGAAGGCGACGTCGCGACCGATCCGTCCGGCGACGACCGCGTCGCCGGGGTTCTGGCCGACCAGCCCGACGAGGCCGCCAGTATCTTTCGCCGCCCTCCCCCAAGCACCCCGCTGCGCTCCGTGCAGGGAGGTGCCCCCAGGCCCGGCACCCCCGCCGACGACGGCATGGCCGGTCAGGTCCCCCGCAAAGGTCTCCCCCAACGCCCCGACGAGGGCGTGCAGGAGCGTCGACTTGCCGGAGCCGCTGGGCCCGGCGAGCAGCACACGTTCGCCAGGCTCGATCGTGAGGTCGAGGTCGGTGAAGACGGGCTCACGGCGGCCCAGCGGTCGCCAGCCGAACCCCTCGAACCGCGCCCCTACGGGCGCGACCGGCTCCGCGGACGACCCCGGAAAGGCTGTGGACACCGCTCAGCCTGAGGTGGCGTCGTGGACCTCACGTCCGGGTCCGAACGCGTCGAGCGCGCCGGTGGTGGCCAGCGAGCGCACGAGGGCCCAGCCGAGACCGCCCGCGACCACGGCACCGGAGAGGGCGAAGAGGACGCCGTAGACAAGCTGATACCCCAGGTCCCAGTCGGAGTAGTAGAAGAGTGCTTCGTAGACCGCGCCGAACACGCCGGCCAGCGCGCCGGCGAGGACCGCGACCGGCAGGGTCCACCGGCGGTAGGCGAAGGCCAGGAGCACGAGCTCGGCGCCGAGCCCCTGCACGACGCCGGAGAAGAAGACCGTGAAGCCCCACTCGGTGCCGCCGAGCACGAACATCGAGACGACGGCGGCGGTCAGCTCGGTGGCGAACGCGGCGCCTGCCTTGCGCACGATCAGACCGCCGACGACGCCGGCGATGAGCCATGGCCCGGCGAGCAGCCCTCCGGCGGGCGGATAGCCGACGACCGTTGCGAGGTCGATGACGCCGTAGAGCTTGCCCCAGGCCCAGAAGACGACGCCGAAGGCGACGCCGAGCGAGGCGATGGTGACGAGGTCGATCGTGCGGTAGCGACCCCTGGCTGATGTGGACTGTGTCGAAGAAGTGGGGGATGCAGAACTCATCGAGACTCCCTTCGCCGGTGCTAACCGGAGCAGGTTCAAGGGTCTGCGGCTTCTCCGCACTCTCAGCGCCCTCTGCGGGTGGCGCTCCCCTGTCGTGTAGGGCCAGCCTACCGTGCGAGACTCGACCACGTCGCGACCGTCCCGTGGTGGGGACGGATGGACCCGCATACCGTGGGGTTCCATGACCGTCTCGCAGGACCTGCTGCTCATCGCGCTCGACCCGGTGAAGGGCACGGTGCGCATCCCCTCCACCAAGTCCAATCCACTGCTCGGTGGAGCGGCACTCCTGGAGCTGGCGACACTCGGGCACGTCGCCTTCGAGGAGGAGAGGCGCAAGCCTCGCGTCGTCGTGGCCGATCACTCGCCCGCGTCCGACCCGGTGCTCGAGGCGGCGTTCGCGCGGATCCGACACAAGGGGCGTCAGACGCCGAAGTCCGCCGTGGCCCGGCTGGGCAAGAAGCAGCGCCGGGCCGTCCTGGCCTCGATGGAACGCGCGGGACTGGTCGATGACCGGGGGGAGACGTTCCTGGGGGTCAGGCTGGAGCGCTACGAGCTGCTGGATGCCGCCCACCGCGACGACCTGCTGACGCGCCTTCGCGCGATCCTGCTGCAGGGTCTACCCGCCGACGACACCACGGGCCCGCTCGTCGGGCTGCTGCTCGCCGGGGACCTGCTCGGCATCGTGGTGGAGCGGGCGGACAAGAAGCAGGCCAAGGCCCGGGCCAAGGCGGTTGCCGACGGCGACTGGGCGAGCGACGGTGTCCGCCAGGCCATCGCATCCGCTGAAGCCGCGATGGCGGCGGTCGTCATCGGCGCGGGGGCTGCCGGGGCGTCCGGCAGCTGACCGCTCAGATCAGTCGCGGTCGCATGCGCCGTGGCCCCTCACTGTCAAGGGCCGAGACGCCCGTGGCAGCATGCTGTTCGACACCGGTTCACGCAAGGGGACGAGATTCCATGAAGCGACAGGTCACAGCTGCGGCAGCCACCGTGGTCCTGGTGGCTGGCATGGCTGTCGGTGCTGCACCGGCACAGGCGGCCACCGGCAGCGTCACGGTCATCAACAACTGCGGCACCTCGATGTACATGGGGCTGGCGACAGCGAGCGGCTCGATGATCCACCACCCGCGCAAGTACGCCCACGGCGCTCGTTTCACCAAGAAGGTGACGGCCGGCCACAGCTACCGGGTCAAGACGACCAAGCGTGACTTCACGGTCACGGTCCCCAATATCGGCGGCAAGAGCGGCGGCGTCCTCGCCAAGGTCTGTTGACAGCGATGTCGTGTGCCGAGGTCGGCACGTCCCGTTCTTGACGCTCCAGCGAGCAGCAGCTCGACCGTGTCCTGAGCCCCCTGGGGCCGTGGGTGACAATGGCGCCATGTCATCCGTGCGCACGCCCGACCCGAACCCCGGCTGGCTCTCCGACATCGCGTTGGACGAGACGCGCTCGCGGGTGCCGATCCTCTACGTCGAGGGCATCCCCGTCCGCGTCGACGCCACCGGCCGTGTCGAGCACGTCGGCCTGCTGCTGCGGGGCTCTGCCACGACGGGCGCGATGAACCGCACCTTCGTCTCCGGTCGCGTCATGCACGGGGAGTCGGTGCGCGACGCCCTGCTGCGCAACCTGGAGAAGGACCTCGGCCCGACGGCCTTTCCGCAGCTGCCGACGACCATCGTGCCGTTCACGGTCGCGGAGTACTTCCCGCTGCCAGGCGTCACCCCGCTGCACGACCCTCGCCAGCACGCCGTGGCCCTCGTGCACGTGGTGCCCGTGACCGGCGACTGCGCTCCCCGCCAGGACGCACTCGAGCTGACCTGGCTCACGCCCGAGGACGCGGCGTCGCCGGAGATGCTCGCCGAGCTCGAGGGCGGACGCGGCTCCCTGCTCAAGCAGGCGCTCGCCCACGTCGGTGCCCTGCCGTGACCCGCGACCTCGTGGTGCGGGAGGCCACGGACACCGACCTGTCGCGGATCCTCGAGCTCACCCGTCAGGACTCGATGCACTACTTCGACGAGCCCGAGACCGTGACCGCCGGCCAGCGGGCCGCGTTCGCCGAGATCACCGCCGACCCGAACCAGGACCTGCTCGTGGGCGAGGTCGACGGACGTGTGGTCGCGACCTGTCAGCTCACCTGGATGCGGATGCTGGCCGCCGATGGCGGCCTGTACTGCCAGGTGGAGGCGGTGCGCACGGAGGCGTCCCTGCGCGGTCGGGGCATCGGCGCCGCCCTGATGGCGCACGTCGAGGCCGAGGCGCGACGCCGTGGCGTGGCCCGGATGCAGCTCACGTCCAACTCCGAGCGGGCCGACGCCCACCGCTTCTACCAACGTCTCGGCTACCTGGCGAGCCACGTGGGGATGAAGAAGTACCTGTAGGGGCAACCGGTCGACGGCGCATCCCGGCACAGGAGCAGGATGGGACGGTGCGTACGACCTCACCGAACCGTTGGCTCATGCTGGCCGTCGGCATGGTCGGCCAGGCAGCGGGCACGGTCTTCGTCAACGCGGCACCGTTCCTCATCCCGTACCTGCACCTGCAGGAAGGCGTCCCGCTCGCGCAGGCGGGTGCGCTGGCGTCAGCACCCCTGCTGGGCACGACGCTCTCCCTCGTCCTGTGGGGCGTGGTGGTCGACCGTGTCGGTGAGCGCGCGACCCTGACGCTGGGCCTGGGCATCGTGTCGCTGGCTGCCGTCGGCGCCGCCTTCACCACCTCCTACGTCGCGCTCGCCGTGGCGTTCTTCCTGGGTGGCCTGGGGGTGGCGAGCACGAACTCCGCGAGCGGCCGGCTCGTCGTCGGGTGGTTCCCACCGAGGCGACGTGGCACCGCGATGGGCATCCGGCAGACCGCGCTCCCCCTGGGCGTGGGTATCGCGGCCCTGCTGGTCCCCACACTCATCGAACGGACCGACCTTCGGACGACGATGCTGGTGGTGGCGGCCGGCTGCATCGGCGCGACGCTCGCCTGCGCACTGCTGGTCGTCGACCCACCGCGGGCGGGCCGCACCGAGGCGGCGGGGCTCGGCCAGCTCGACAACCCCTACCGCGCCGTCCATGACCCTTCACGACGCCTGCTGCGCATCCACGTCGCCTCGGCGCTGCTCGTCGTTCCGCAGTTCACGGTCTGGGTGTACATGCTCATCTGGCTCGTGGACGCCAAGGACTGGTCGACCGCGGCGGCTGGCGCTCTCGTCGCCGCCACCCAGCTGCTGGGCGCCGCCGGGCGCATCGGCGCCGGCTGGTGGTCGGACCGCGTCGGCAGCCGCATGCGGCCCATGCGCACTATTGCCGTGGCGGCCGCGGTGACGATGCTCGCACTCGCACTCCTGGAGGGGACGGCGCTGGGCATCACGCTCATGGTGGTCGCCACCGTCGTCACCGTGGCCGACAACGGCCTCGCGTTCACGGCCGTCGCGGAGACCGGCGGCCCGTACTGGTCCGGCAAGGCGCTCGGGGTGCAGAACACCGGTCAGTACCTCGTCAGCGCCGGGGTTCCGCCACTGGTCGGCGTCGTCATCGCCCAGCAGGGCTACAGCGCGGCGTTCGCCGCCGCCGCGGTCCTCCCACTGCTCGCCGTCCCTCTCATCCCGGTGGCGCGCCGTGCCGCCGCAGCGTCCTCGTGACACGCTCTCCTTGCACCACCCCGTGACCACGACTACTGCTGTAACTCATGGTTACGGTGCAGGGTGACACTGAACTCCTTTGGCTTGCCTTAGTGCGCAGGATGCAGGTCGGGGGGTTAATGTCAGCCCAACTGTCACGGTCATCGCCGAAGGATTGAGGCCCCCATGCAGCTCGTCGCGATCATCGTCTCGCTGGCGATCACAGCCGTCACCATCCCGGTGACGGCAATCGCCGTCCGCAAGATGGTCAGGACCATCCGTGCCGGAGGGCCTGCCCCAGGCCGCGCGGACGAGCCCGTGGCTCGCACGGTGAACATGCTCAAGGAGACCTTCCTCCACACGCGCATGCTGCAGTGGACCTGGGTCGGCGCCCTGCACTGGTTCGCCTATGCGGCGTTCCTGCTGCTCAGCACGGCGATCGCGCAGGCGTTCTTCCAGCTGTTCAACCCCGAGTTCGTGTGGCCGCTCATCGGGCACTTCTTCCTCTACGAGTGGGCCGCCGAAGCCCTCGGCCTGCTCGGCTCCCTGGCGATCATCCCGCTGATCATCTACCGCCAGGTGAAGCACCCGCGTCGCATCGAGCGCCAGAGCCGCTTCTTCGGATCGCGGATGGGCCAGGCGTACTTCGTCGAGGTGATGGTGCTGCTGGAGAGCTCGGCCATCCTGTTCATCCGCGGCGCCGAGTACAACCTCCTGCTGGCCCACGGTGGCGAGAAGGCCGAGTACGCGACGGCGTTCCACTTCCCGATCGCGCAGTACTTCGGAGCCCTGTACCCGACGGGTCCTGAGTCCATCGGCACGCTGGAGAACATCATCTTCTTCATCGCGATGATCAAGATCGCGTCGGCGATGCTCTGGCTGCTGGTCATCGCGACCCACCTGACGATGGGCGTCGCATGGCACCGCTTCACCGCGTGGCCCAACATCTGGTTCAAGCGCAACGCCGACGGCAGCACCGCCCTCGGCGGCCTGGAGCCCATCCGCATCCGTGGCAAGGCCCTGGACATGGAGGCCATGGAGGAGCTCGAGGAGGAGGACTTCGAGAAGCTCGGCGTGGGCAAGGTCGAGGACTTCTCCTGGAAGGGCATCCTCGACTTCACCACCTGCACCGAGTGTGGCCGTTGCCAGAGCCAGTGCCCGGCGTGGAACACCGAGAAGCCGCTCAGTCCCAAGCTGCTCGTGATGGGCCTGCGTGAGCACGCCTACGCCAAGGCACCCCTGCTCGACGCCGACCCCGAGACCCTGACCGAGGAGCAGAAGGCCGAGCTCGAGCGCCCCCTCATCGGCGACGAGGACCTGTTCGGCGTCATCGACCCCGACGTCCTGTGGTCGTGCACCAACTGCGGCGCCTGCGTCCAGCAGTGCCCCGTCGACATCGAGCACGTCGACCACATCGACGACATGCGCCGCTTCCAGGTGCTCGTGGAGTCCAACTTCCCCACCGAGCTCAACAACATCTTCAAGGGCCTGGAACGCAAGGGGAACCCCTGGGGCATGAACCCCAAGCAGCGCATGGACTGGGCCAAGGACCTCGACTTCGAGGTCAAGCAGGTCGGTGTGGACGTGGAGGACCTCGACGAGGTCGACTGGCTCTTCTGGGTCGGCTGCGCCGGCGCCTTCGAGGACCGCGCCAAGAAGACCACCCAGGCCGTCGCCGAGCTGCTGAACACCGCGGGCGTCGACTTCGCCGTCCTCGGCGACGGCGAGACGTGCACGGGGGATCCGGCACGCCGCGCCGGCAACGAGATCGTCTTCATGCAGCTGGCCATGGAGAACGCCGAGGTGCTCAAGGAGACCAAGGCCAAGAAGGTCGTCTCCACGTGCGCCCACTGCTTCAACACCCTGAAGAACGAGTACGCGGAGTTCGGCGTCGAGCTGGAGGTCGTGCACCACACGCAGCTCCTGAACCGGCTGGTGCGGGAGAAGAAGCTGACGCCGGTCGCGCCCTCCACGAACGGGACCGCCGATCCCGCGGGGAACAAGACGATCACGTACCACGACCCGTGCTTCCTGGGCCGGCACAACCAGGTCTACGAGGCACCGCGTGAGCTGCTGAACGTCATCCCCGGAGCGACCTTCGCGGAGATGCCACGCAACTCCGAGCAGTCCTTCTGCTGCGGCGCCGGCGGCGCCCGCATGTGGATGGAGGAGACGCTGGGCTCGCGCATCAACGTCAACCGCACCCAGGAGGCCGTGGCCACCGGCGCCGAGCAGATCGCGGTCGGCTGCCCGTTCTGCCGCGTCATGCTGTCCGACGGGCTCACCGCCCAGCAGGCCGCGGGCGAGGCCGGCGAGGAGGTCGAGGTGCTCGACGTCGCGCAGATGCTCCTGGCCTCGGTCAAGCGTGCACCCGAGCCAGCTCCGCAGGGCGTCGTGGCGCAGGCCGAGCAGGCCACCGGCACGGCTGCGAGCACCCAGGCCGAGCCCGATGCTGCCGACCAGGCCGATCCCGGCTCGATCACCGACACCGCTGACGCCGCCCCGGCGGCCGATGCCCACCAGGCGCCTCAGGAGACCGCGGTCGAGGCCGACACCGAGGTCAAGGACGATCCCAGCCCGTCCTCGACGGAGGCCGACCAGGAGGTCGCGGCCGAGCACAACATCGCCGTGGACCACGCCGGCACCGCCGAGGGCGAGACCGGCGAGGTTCCGCCCTCCACCGATGCCGACGAGGCCGACGCTGCCGACGAGGACAAGCCCTCCGGCTGACCGTCACAGGGCGACGTGGCACGTCGCCGGGCCACGGAGTGGTCTCGAGGCGTGACGCACGCGATGGATGCTCGTTGAACTGGTGCACACGTACCAGTTCAGGGAGCTCGCATGCGCCGTCCGTTCACGATCCTTCTCGCCACCGTGGCCTGCGCGACAGCGCTCATCGCCAGCCCCGCGGCCGGCGACCAGACCCACACGGTCACCCCGCTGTGGTTCACGGTGACGGTCGGACCCGACGACGAGCAGACCTGCGACATCGTGGGCGACCTCTACCTGCCAGCGGGCGCCACGGCCGACGACCCGGTGCCCGCCCTGCTGACCACCAACGGGTTCGGCGGATCCAAGGACGACCAGGCCGGCATCGGACGCCGGTTCGCCGAGCAGGGCTACGCGGTCCTGAGCTACTCCGGCCTGGGCTTCGGGGGTTCGGGCTGCAAGATCACGCTCGACGACCCTGACGTCGACGGCAAGGCCGCGAGCCAGCTGGTCAGCTACCTCGGCGGCCAGGAAGGGATCGCCTTCACCGACGCCGCCCGCACGCAGCCCGCCCCGGTGCTCGACGTGATCGTGAAGGACGCGGTCGACAACGACGGGGCGCCCTCGACCCATGACCCTCGGGTCGGGATGGTCGGCGGCTCCTACGGCGGGCAGGTGCAGTACGCGGCGGCCTCCATCGACCCGCGCATCGACACCATCGTCCCGCTCATCACGTGGCACGACCTGTCCTACTCGTTGTCACCCAACAACACCTCCCAGACGCGTGCAGGCGAGGTCAGCACCACCACTCCCGGTGCAGCCAAGCTGGTGTGGGCCCTCGGCTTCGCCGGGCTCGGCGTGGCGACCGGCCTCGTCGACGCGCCTGCGGACCCGTCGCGGCTGGTCGGGTGCCCCAACTTCGCGGAGTTCGTGTGCCCGGCACTCATCAACGCCGGCGCTACCGGGACCGTCGACCCGGCGGCGACCAAGCACCTGCGCCAGCGGTCGGTGGCCTCCTACGCCGAGGACGTGCGCGTGCCGACCCTCATCATGCAGGGCCAGTCGGACACGCTGTTCAACCTCAACGAGGGGATCGCGACCTTCGAGGCACTGCAGCGGGGCGGCACCGAGGTCTCCATGGTCTGGATCAACGGTGGCCACTCCGGACCCATGGCGCCCGGCGAGCTGGAGCTCGACGACCCGGACCCGCAGACCCAGCACCTCGCCCAACGGACGCTGGACTGGTTCGACCACCACCTCAAGGGCGAGGCGGACAAGGACCCCGGGCCGGTGTTCTCCTATCTTCCGCGACTGGGTGCCGTACACCGGCCCCGCGACGCCGGCCTACGCCGACTTCTCCAGCTTCCGCCCGGGGACCCCGACGACGTACCACCTCTCCGGGCGGGACCTCGTCACCTCACCGGAGGACGTCGCGGCCGGCAAGCAGCAGTTCCTCACCCCGGTCGCCGGCATCCCGACCTCCAGCGACCCGCTCGACGTCCTCGGATCGGCCCTGCCCCTGCCGGAGGTCGACCTGCCCGGGACGGCAGCAACCTGGACCACCGAGGCGCTCACCGAGAACGTCGACGTCGTCGGCAGCCCGACGCTGGACCTGCGCGTCACGGCGCCGTCGGCCGCGGGGACGCAGCTGCTCGACGTCGGCAAGCTGGTGCTGTTCGTGAAGGTGCAGGACGTCGACCCTGACGGTAAGGCCAGCGTGGTCCGTGACCTGGTGGCACCCGTGCGGGTCCCGGACGCGGGCCAGCCGTTCACCGTGACGCTGCCGGCCATCGTCCACCGCTTCGCGGAGGGTCACTCCATCCGGCTCGTCGTGGCCGGCGGCTCGACCAACTATCGCGGTGGCCTCGTTCCCGCCCAGGTCGCGATCCCCACCGGTTCCTCGGACCAGGCACTCACCCTCCCCGTCGTCCCCTGACCGCTCCCGAGGGCCGCACAGCAGCAGCCGGCGGACCAGGACGGTCAGGTGCTGCCCTCAACCACAGCCACCCTGCCCGAGCTCCTGGAGCCCGGCGAGGTCACCTGGGCCCCACTCGAAGCGCCCGCCCGTCGGGTACATGAGCTCGCCGCGGTCGTCCACGTGGTCCAGTCCCACGAGGTGAGCCAGCTCGTGCAGCACCGTGGCACGAGTCTGCTCCTCGCCCAGGGCGGCCAGCTGGGGTCCGTCGAGCAGGACCTGTCCGGTGATGTAGCGGCGCTGTCCGTCCTCCTCGAGCCAGGCGCTCCCGCCCAGGCCGGCCACACCTCCGGCCAGCTCGTCGACCTCGTCGGGGTCGGTCCACGCCACCAGGACGGGCTGCCAGGCGTCACCGTCGCGCTCGGGCTCCCAGTCGGTGGTCGGAACCTGTGACGTCTCGCCCTCCAGCCGGAAGGTCAGGCCGGACAGCTCCGAGACCTCCCGGAGTGCGGAGTCCACCACGGCGAGGGCGTCGCCAGGTCCGGTGCGGGTGTTGACCACCACGTCGATCGGCTCGCACGGGTCGTAGGTGACAGGCTCGTCGGAGTCCGGTTGGGTGCTGAGGAAGGCGTACTGCCCGCCGTCGGGGGCAGTGTGCACGTCGGAGGGGTCCGCGACCGACGACGGATCCCACGTGACGACGACGCCGGTGCTCTCCGGATCGAGCACGATCTTGGCCATCAGCCCGCCGAGGAGCACCACGAAGACACTGACCGCCACCGTGGCCCGGCGCTTCGCACGCCGGGCCGCCACGTCGTTCGTCACCTCCCCAGTGTGCCGGTGCTGCTGTCTGCGGCCCACGGCCCGGCACGCCGCCGGGATCCCGGCACACCGGGGACTCACGAACGAGCGTCAGGCGTCGCGACTCCTCAGCAGCGCCCACGCGATCAGCACGAGCACTCCCGCCTGGGCGACGAACACCCCGAAGCCCGGCCACGCGTCCAGCAGTGTCGGGTTGAAGGCCACGGGGGTCGCGATGACCGACCCCGCGTTGCCCGGCATCAGCTTGGTGATCCACTCACCGGCACTGCCGGGGATGAGCATCGTCATGTTGCCGACCACGAACACGAGTGCCAGCACGAGGCTGATGGCCGCGGCAGTGTGCCGGACCAGGAAGGCCACGGCGGCCGAGAACAGGCCCAGCCCCGCCATGAAGAGCCCGCTTCCGTACATGGACCGCGCCACGTCACCCTCGAGCGCCAGGCCGACCCCCTCACGATCGAGGAAGTAGTTGCCACCGACGTAGCCGAGCAGCGCGGTCACCGTGCCGGCGACGAACAGCACCGCCATCAGCACGACGGCCTTGGCGGCCAGCACGCGCCCACGGGAGGGCACGGCAGCGAACGTCGAACGGATCATCCCCGTGCCATACTCGGTCGTGACGGCGAGGGCACCGAGGACCACTGCCGTCAGCTGGGCGACCATCATCCCCCAGGTGATGAAGGAACCCGGCGACTCATCGGCCTCCGCGCTGGCCAGCCACTCGGCGTTGAAGGCACACACCACGGTGGTGAGCCCGGCTCCGAGGACGACCATCGCGAACAGGCTCCACCAGGTGGAGCGGACGGAGGTGAGCTTGATCCACTCGGCCCGCATCGCCGAGCCGAACCCGGGGCGTCGCCCCGAGACAGCGGTCTTCTCCAGCGAAGGGGAGCGCTCGCTCATGCCGCCACCTCCTCGCGGTCTCCGGCGGCGTACTCGACGCTGTCGGCGGTGAGCTCCATGAAGGCGTCCTCGAGCGAGGAGCGCACGAGGGTCAGCTCGTGCAGCAGCACCCCGCGGCGGCCGAGCAGCTCGCCCACGAAGGCGGGGTCGCTGCCAGGCAGGCGCAGCTCGGAGCCGGTCTCGCCGTCATGACGCATGGCTTCGAGGCCGACGTCCAGCAGGACGTCGCGAGCAGCACCGAGGTCAGCAGTCTTGACCCGGACGTAGGACGCCGCGTGGTCGGCCATGAACGATGCCATCGAGCAGTCGGCCAGGATCCGGCCGCGCCCGATCACGATCAGGTGGTCGGCCATGAGCGCCATCTCCGACATCAGGTGGCTGGAGACGAACACCGTGCGTCCCTCGTCGGCCAGCTGACGCGCGAGGTGACGCACCCAGCGGATGCCCTCCGGGTCGAGCCCGTTCACCGGCTCGTCGAGCACCACGACCCCAGGATCCCCGAGCAGCGCTGCGGCGATGCCGAGCCGCTGCCCCATACCGAGCGAGAACCGGCCGGCGCGCTGGGCCCCGACGGCGTCCAGGCCGACGAGCTCCAGGACCTCACCGACACGAGTGGTCGCGATGCCGTTGCTGGCCGCGAGCCAGCGCAGGTGCTGGCGGGCAGAACGGCCGGGGTGCACGGCGTGCGCCTCGAGCAACGCGCCGATCTCACGCAGCGGAGCGCTCGAGCGAGCGTAGGCGTGCCCGTTGACCGTCACGCTGCCACTGGTCGGGGCGTCGAGCCCCAGGATCATCCGCATCGTCGTGGACTTGCCGGCGCCGTTCGGGCCGAGAAATCCGGTCACCCGTCCGGGCTCGACGGTGAAGTCGATGCCGTCGACGGCTGTCTTGGCGCCGTAGCGCTTGGTGAGTCCCTGGGCGTGGATCATCGTGTCCACCGGCCCCGGCGTGGTGCTGAAGTCATGGCTCCAGCCTCGGACGACAGCATCTTGCACCGCATCGGGGAACGGCCCTGAGCGACCCCTGAGTCATCCCTGAGCCGTCGCCGGGGCAGGCCCGGACGGGGTTTCAGCTCGGCCGTGCGCCTCGCAGGACGACGCACCGCTCGGCCGCCGCTCGGCCGGACTCCAGGGCCTCGGTCGGCGAGGCTCCCGGTACCCAGGCGCCGAGGAACCCGGCGGCGAACGCATCGCCGGCACCGGTGGTGTCCACGACGTCGACCCGAGGTGCCGTCACCTGCTCGCGCACGGCGGCACTGACGTAGGCCGCGCCCATTCGGCCCAACGTCACCACCACGTGCGGAACCCGCTCAGCGAGGGCGTCGAGGTCGACGTGCGGGCCTCGGGCGTCGACGAGCACCCGGGCCTCCTCGAGGTTCGGCAGGACCAGGTCGACCCCGTCGATCCACTCCAGGAACGCCGCTCCGCCACAGGTCCGCAGGAAGGAGACCGTGCTGGGGTCGACGCTCACGCCGGCCCCGCGCTGCTTGGCCTGCTCGACGACCATGCGGGCGACGGGTCGCGTCGCCGGGTCGAAGTAGCTGTAGCCCGTCAGGTGCACCCAGCCGACGTCGTCCCAGGCCTGCTCGGGGACGTCCGCGGCGGTCAGTGCGGTGTTGGCACCGCGGTCCACGAACATGGTGCGCTCGCCGGAGTCGTCGATGTGCAGCAGGATCGTGGCGGTCGGCAGGTCGGGATCGGCGGCCAGGTGCGCACGTACCCCGTGTGCGGCAAGCGCCTTCTCGTGCCGGTTCACGGCGTCGGCCCCGACCCGGCCCACGAAGGTCACCTCGGTGCCGAGGTGGCCGAGCCACGCGGCGACGTTGGCTGCAGAACCGCCGGGGCGCAGGCGGATCTCCGCGTTCGTGTCGCTCGCCTCCGTGGTGGCCTCGAGCGAGCGGACGCTGATGTCGTCGACGACGTCGCCGAGGACGAGGACCCGCGTCACTGCCTCGCCCAGGCGTGGGCGATGTCCGCGCCCACGCTGATGTTGTTCTCCGCGATCTTGAGGTTGACCGCCAGGCTCTCGCCCCCGGTCAGCTCGACGATCGTGCTGAGCAGGAACGGCGTGACGTCCTTGCCCTCGACCTGCTTCTCCTCAGCCCGCCGCAGGGCTTCGGACAACGCTCGGTCATGGACGTCGGGATCGAGCTGCTCCTCGATGGGCAGCGGGTTGGCGACGAGGATCGCCTCGCACATCTCCAGCTGCTCGCGTGACTCCATGACGGCGGCGACGGCTGGCGCGTCCGGCACCGACCAGTCCAGTGGCTGTCCGGAGGACGTCAGCCAGAAGCCGGGGAACTCGTCGGTGCCGTAGCCGAGGACGATGACGCCGAGGCTCTCGAGGCGCTCGAGGGTGGCGGGGATGTCCAGGATCGACTTGACCCCGGCCGAGACGACAGTGATCGGGACCTTGGACAGGACGGTGAGATCCGCGGACTCATCGAAGGTCTGGTGGGCGCCGCGGTGCACGCCACCGAGCCCGCCGGTGGCGAAGACGCGGATCCCGGCCTGGTCGGCGATGAACGACGTCGAGGCGACGGTGGTGGCACCACTGCCGCTGCGGCCGAGCGTCACCGGGAGGTCGCGGACGCTGAGCTTGGGCAGCTCCTCGGTGGCGACGCGCTCGAGCTCGTCGTCACTCAGTCCGGCCTTGAGCCGGCCGTCGAGGACGGCGATCGTCGCCGGGACGACGTCGCGCTCGCGGAGGATCTGCTCGAAGCGGCGTGCCGCGCCGAGGGCCTCGGACTTGGGCAGCCCGTGGGAGATGATGGTCGACTCCAGCGCGACGACGGGGGTTCCTGAGGAGAGTGCGTCGGCGACCTCGGGGCTGACCGTGAGTGGGGCATCGCTCAGGGTGCTCATGGCACTCAGATGCTGGTCTGGTGGAACTTGGCGTGTGAGCGGGAGGCCGTCGGCCCGCGCTGGCCCTGGTACCGGGAGCCGTACTTCTGCGAGCCGTACGGATGGTCGGCCGGCGAGCTGAGCCGGAAGAAGCACAGCTGGCCGATCTTCATGCCGGGGTAGAGCTTGATCGGCAGCGTGGCGACGTTGGCGAGCTCGAGGGTGACGTGGCCGGAGAAGCCGGGGTCGATGAACCCGGCCGTGGAGTGCGTCAGCAGGCCGAGGCGTCCGAGCGACGACTTGCCCTCGAGCCTGGCGGCGACGTCGTCGGGCAGGGTGACGGTCTCGTACGTCGAGCCGAGCACGAACTCGCCCGGGTGCAGCACGAACGTCTCGTCGCCGCTGACCTCGACCGGTCTGGTGAGGTCGGACTGGTCGGCGGCCGGGTCGATGTGCGGGTACTTGTGGTTGTCGAAGATCCGGAAGAACTTGTCCAGCCGGACGTCGATGCTGGAGGGCTGGATCATGCCCCGCTCGAGTGGGTCGAGCTGGACCCTTCCGGCGTCGAGCTCGGCGAGGATGTCACGGTCGGAGAGGAGCACGGTCAAACCCTAGGACACGGTGAGGGGCGAGTGGTGTGACCCCGGCAACGGCCCGTCCTCGGCCGGTTCGGTGATGGCGTTACAGTGGTGGCCACCACGCCGGTGTAGCTCAATGGCAGAGCGCCAGCTTCCCAAGCTGGACACGCGGGTTCGATTCCCGTCATCGGCTCTACACGCCGAAGGCGTCTGCCCCGGTGACGGGAATCGAGTGGGCCCCACCAGCCCCGCGCGAAGCGCGCACCGAGGGATCCCGTCATCGGCTCTACACGCCGAAGGCGTCTGCCCCGGTGACGGGAATCGAGTGGGCCCCACCAGCCCCGCGCGAAGCGCGCACCGAGGGATCCCGTCATCGGCTCCGAGCGCAGCGAGGCCAACCTCGCTCACAGCAGGAAGCGGAACAGTGGGCTCTCGCTGTCGATCTTCTCGATCTTCGGTGGCGCCTCCTCCATGCGGGCCAGCAAGCCCCCGAGGTCGTCGGCTCGGGCGAGCTCGATGCCGACGAGCGCCGGCCCGACCTCACGGTTGCTGCGCTTGACGTACTCGAACAGCGAGATGTCGTCGTCTGGGCCCAGCACCTCGTCGAGGAACTGGCGCAAGGCACCGGGCTCCTGCGGGAAGTCGACGAGGAAGTAGTGCTTGCGACCCTCGTGCACGAGCGCCCGTTCGACCACCTCGGCGTACCGGCTCACATCGTTGTTGCCGCCGGACAGCACGCACACGACGTCCTGGCCCGGCTCGACGACGACCGTTCCACGAGCGAGCGCAGCCGCGGCCAACGCGCCCGCGGGCTCGGCGATGATCCCGTCGGACTGGTACAGCGCGAGCATCTCGCGGCACACCGACCCCTCGGGCTCGGCGACCAGCTCCGGACGGCCCTCGATCACGACGGCGGTCGTGTGATCACCCGCCCGACGCACCGATGCACCGTCGACGAAGGTGTCGATCGCCTCCAGTGTCACGGGACCTCCGGCCGCGAGTGCGGCAGCCACGTTGGCCGACCCGGCCGGCTCCACACCGACGATGCGTGTCTGCGGGTGGTGCGTGCGCAGCCACGCGACCGTGCCGGCCAGTAGCCCACCGCCCCCGACCGGCAGCACCACGACGTCGGGCGCCCTGCCCAGCTGCTGCATGACCTCACGGACGACAGTCCCCTGCCCGGCGATGATCCGCGGATCGTCGAACGCGGGGACGAGCGTCGCGCCGCTGGACGCCGCGTCGTCGAGGGCCGCGCCGAAGACCTCGTCGTACGTCGCCCCACCGAGGACGGCCTCGACCCACTCGCCACCGATCGCAGCGATCCGCTCACGCTTCTGCCGCTGGGTCCCGCTGGGCAGATGGATGCGGCCCCGGATGCCCAGTGTCGCGCACGCGTACGCGACGCCCTGCGCATGGTTGCCTGCGCTGGCCGTGACGACCCCGGCGGCACGCTGCGCGTCATCGAGCTGGGAGATGAAGTTGTAGGCACCCCGCATCTTGTACGACCGCACCGGCTGCAGGTCCTCGCGCTTGAGCCAGACCTGCGCACCGGTCAGGTCCGAGAGCCGTGGATGACGTTCCAGAGGCGTCGACGCGACGATGCCGTGCAGGCGCTCGGCGGCCTGCTCGATCGCTGTCGCGACATCAGTGAGGTTGCTCGTCATGACTCCTGCTCGTGCTCGATGTGACGTCCGACCGCCCATCATCGTCCGTCGCGTCCGACCCGCTTCCGGCGGACCGCGATCCGGACGCCGCGACGGGACAGGACGGCCGAAACCTGCCGGGGCTGACCGGGTGGTGTCAGACGATGTCCCGCTCCGGCCGCACCGGCGTCATCTCACACAGGCCTGCCCACCCGTCTACCCGCAGGCCTGCGCGCAGCACCGACCACTGGCACGCTGGGTCCATGCCCGACGACGCTGGTGCCGTCTCCTTCAGCTACTCCAACCTCAGTGGCCGGCCTCCGGGGCGTCTGGTCTCCCTGCTGGCCCGGTTCCTGTCGGGGGTGCGGGAGGTGCAGGAGCACGTCGAGCCCTACGCACGAGCGTGGGAGGAACGCAACGCCGAGAACGTGCGCCGGGTGGCGGCCGGCGCACGGTGGTGGGCCGTGCTGGGCGACTCGATGTCGCAGGGCATCGGCGCCAGCGCACCAGACCGCGGCTGGGTGGGCCAGCTCCAGGACGACGTCCCACTGCCCAGAGTGAACTTCTCCTTCAACGGCGCCCGCATCGTCGACGTGCTGGATCGTCAGCTCCCGGCCCTGGAGGACCTCGCGGTCGCCTGTCGCAACAAGCCCGCGCTGGTGACGCTGATGATCGGCAGCAACGACATGAACAGTCGCCGTGGGCGAGGTGAGATCTCCACCGCCATGGCCGACCTGCTGCACCGGGTCCCACGCGGCACGCTCGTGACCACCCAGCCAGGCGCCCAGGGCGCTGCGCTCATGGTCAACCACGCGATCGACGACGCGGCTGCGGCGGGACGGATCCGCATCGCGGAGTTCCGGGTGCCCGACATGCGCACCTGGAAGGGGCGGTTGGCCGCGGACCGCTTCCACCCCAACGACGCAGGGTATGCGGCGATGGCCGACATCGTGCGGCACGCCCTGCGGGCACCCGCCGTGTGATGATGAGCTGATGAGCTTCGCAGCGTGGATCGCCATCGGTATCGGCGTGGGTGCCGCCCTCTCGATCGTGTTCGCGGATCCCACCATCACCGGCTTCGGTGCGGCGTTCGGCATCATGGCCGGCATCCTCTGGGGACGTCGCGGTGCACCCCAGGACGAGACCGACGACTCCTGACGCCACCGGCCCGGGCGCAGCGGTAGCGTGCGGACCATGTCCCTCGTCCTGCTCGAGTCCGACGGCCCTGTCCGCACCATCACCCTGAACGCGCCGGAGCGTCGCAACGCGCTCGACTGGCCGTTGCTCGATGAGCTGCGAGCCGCCATCGGGTCCGTCGCCGACGACACCGAGGCTCGCGCGCTCGTGGTCCGCGGCGAGGGCAAGGCGTTCTGCGCAGGAGCCAACCTGGAGAACCTGTTCGGTGACCGCACCCGTCCGGTCCCCGAGCTCCGCGAGCACCTCATGAAGGTCTACGGCTCGTTCCTCGGTCTGCGCGACCTCACCATCGCGACCGTCGCTGCCGTGCAGGGGCCGGCGGTGGGCGCGGGGCTCAACATCGCCCTGGCGTGCGACGTCATCGTGGCCGGACCTCGCGCCGGCTTCGGGCCGACGTTCTCCCAGATCGGCCTGCACCCCGGGGGCGGCTGCACCTGGATGCTGACCCAGCGGATCGGGGCCGCCAACACCGCGGCCGCGCTCTACGCGGGCGACATCATCGGTGGCGAGGAGGCGCTGCGGCTGGGGATCGCGCAGGAGCTCGTCGAGGACCCGGGGGCACGGGCCCGCGAGCTCGCCACCGGCTACGCCGAGCGCAACCCGGCGCTCATGGCCGACATCAAGCAGTCGGTCGCCATCGCCTCGCAGACCGACCTGGCCACCTCCCTGGACTTCGAGGCCACGGCCCAGGCCAAGTCGCTGTCCAGTCCCGAGTTCGAGGCCTTCGCCGCGCGCTTCGCCAAGAGCTGAGCGATCGGGAGCTGCCCGGTCAAGGGCCGACGGATTACGCTCAGAGCGGATCGGGGCAGACGATCCTCCTCGATCCGTCTAGGGTCGGGTCATGGGCGAACTTCTTCGCATGCCGGACCGTCCGAGCTCACCGCCGGCACCCGAACCGTTGTGGCGCGAGGCGGTGGGCGAGCAGCTCCGACGCCGCCGACACGAGCACCGCAGGACGCTCGGCGAGGTCGCCGAACGTGCGGGCATCTCCACGCAGTACCTGTCCGAGATCGAGCGCGGGCTGAAGGATCCCTCGTCGGAGATCCTGGCGGCGGTCACCGGGGCGCTCGACCTGACCCTGTTGGACCTCACGACCGTCATCACCCGAGACCTGGGCAGTCAGCGACGCACCGGCGCGCCACAGGGTCCGCTGGCCCTCGTCGTGTGATCAGCCGGGGCGCTCGGCGATGACCTCGTCAGCCAGCCCGTAGTCGACGATCTCGCTGCCGCGCAGGATCCGGTCACGGTCGGTGTCCCGTCGCAGTGCGTCGACGTCCTGCCCCGTGTGCAGGCTGAGGGCCTGCTCCAGCTCCTCGCGCACCCGTAGCACCTCGTCGGCGGCCAGCACGAGGTCGGGGATCGTGCCCCGCCCCTGGCCCGACGGCTGGTGCAGGAGTACGCGGGCGTGCGGCAGGACGGTGCGGCGACCCGGGGCCCCTGCCGCGAGCAGCAGCGCCGTGGGGCCGAACGCCTGGCCTACGCACGTCGTCTCCACAGGAGCGCGGCAGTAGCGGATCGTGTCGTAGAGCGCGAACGTGGCGCTGACTGACCCGCCGGCGGAGTTCAGGTAGAGGTTGACCGGCAGCTCTCGGCTCTCGGACTCCAGGTGCAGGACCTGCGCGATCAGGGCGTTCGCGACCCCGTCGTCGATCTCGGTCCCCAGGTAGACGATCCGCTCCTCGAGCAACCGGCTGTAGACGTCCATGACCTTCTCGCCGCGCGGCGTGCGGCTCACGACGTTCGGGATCGTGTACGTGCTCATCGCGCCGCCTTGTCCGGGTGCAGGCCGGGTCGGCGCCCCGGTGACGGACGCACGCTGGCGAGGTCGTCGACGACGTGGTCCACGAAGCCGTACTCGAGGGACTCCGCTGCCGTGAACGTGTGGTCGCGCTGGGAGTCCTCGAAGATCCGCTCGATGCTCTGACCGGTCCGTTCGGCCGTGATGGCCAGGACGGTGTCCCGGGTGCGGCGCAGGACGTCGGCCTGGAGCTCGATGTCGGGCGCGCTGCCGCCGATGCCGGCTGACCCCTGGTGCAACAACACCTGCGCGTGCGGGAGCGCGTACCGCCGGCCCGGAGTCCCGACGGTGAGCAGGAACTGCCCGGCGCTGTATGCCATGCCGAGCGCGACGGTGACGACGTCGTTGGGCACCAGGTTCATCGTGTCGTGGATGGCGAGCATCGCCGACACCGAGCCGCCCGGGGAGTTGATCCACAACGCGACGTCCGTCGTCGGGTCCTGTGCCGACAGGGTGACGATCTGTGCGCACAGCATCGCGCCGATCTCGTCGTCCAGTGCCGTGTCGAGCATCAGGATGCGTTGGCCAAGCAGGTCTTCCTTGGTGCGACGCCCGAGGGCCGGTGGTTGCTCGTCTTGTGTCATGGCTCGAGCGTGGCCCACTGCGCGCGTCGATCCCAGGGGGTGCTGCCGGGAGCAGATCCGCGCTCAGCAGATGGGTGGGAACGGCTCTCTCGCGAGTGGCTCAGGCAGCGCCGTGGGCGTCGGCGACGGCCTGCGCCTCGGCCTGCAGGGCCTCCAGCACGAGCCGTACCGATGGACGCTCGTACCGGTCCGGGCGCAGCAGCGCGGAGATCTCGCGCTGGGCGCGTACCCCGGTGAGGGGCTTGGTGACCAGGCCGTTGCTGTGCACGCGGGTGGTGAACCGGGGCAGGATGGCCAGTCCGTGCCCGCCGGCCACCATGGCCTCGACGACCCCGTTGTTGGCGAAGCGCTGCACCACCCGCACGGGTTCACCGGTGGCCGCGACGACCTTCTCCAGCACCTGGTCGAAGGGTTGGCCCTGGGGGACGCCGATCCAGGGCTCGTCGGCGACGTCCTTGGGCGAGAGGGTCCTGCGCGCGGCGAGCGGGTGGTCCTGCGGTACTGCGACGTCGAGCGGCTCGGTCATCAGCGGCACCACCTGCAGACCGCGCTCGTGCCAGGTCGACGAGGTGGCCGGGGTGTCGGAGACCACGACGTCGTGGTCGGTGGTGAGCTCGCCGTAGTCGCCGGTCACCTCCACGTCGGAGCACTCCAGCTCCAAGGCGGGGGTGCCGGGCCCCGGGCGGCCGACAACACCGCCGGGGGTGCCGGGCCCCGGGCGGCCGACAACACCGGCGGTGAGATCGGCGACGCGGGTCAGGACGCCGGGCAGGAGCATCTCCGCCCCGGTCGGGAAGGTGGTCAGCGTGACGCGACCCGCGGGTTGGGCCATGAACTCGCGCCAGGCTCCCTCGGCACGCTCGATGGCGGTGGCGATCTCGGTGGCCGTCCGGGCGAGCGCACGACCCGCCTCGGTGAGGACGACGCCTCGCCCGGCCGGTTCCACGAGTCGGTATCCGGCCTCGCGTTCCAGCGTCTTGAGCTGCTGGGAGACCGCCGAGGGGGTGATCTTCATCGCATCGGCCGTCGCGCCGACGGAGCCCCGCTCGCCCAACTCCCTGAGAATCCCGAGTCGTCGCACGTCCATGTAGCAATGCTACATATCGAATGAAGTTCTCTTCGCTTGTCCTTGACGGTTTCTGTCGTGACCATGGAGGAGTCCCACCCGCTCCAGCACCCCAAGGAGGCCCTCATGATCGCTCTCTCGATCCTCGGCGTCGCAGCGCTCGCCATCGGCACCGTCAACACCACCAGGCTCGTCGCCACCGACGGCCTGCACCGCGTCGCCACCATCCAGCGGTTCTGACCGCGGGCGTCGGCTCCTCCCGACGCCGCCGTTCGATCTCGTGGCCAGCTGGGAGACACGGCTCACCTGCACCGATGCTCACTCGGACTTGTCTGTCGGCCGTCCGAGGCGGATACTGGTTACCAGCCGGTAGCACTCTTCGGTAACTTCACCGCACCGGACCCGTCACCCCAGCTGAGGAACAGGCAGCATGAGCCACTACAAGAGCAACCTGCGCGACATCGAGTTCAACCTCTTCGAGCTCCTCGGTCGCGACGACGTCCTGGGCCAAGGCCCCTTCGCCGAGCTCGACGTCGAGACCGCCAAGAGCATCCTCGCCGAGGTCGACCGCCTCTCGCGTGATGAGCTGGCCGCCTCCTTCGACGACTCCGACCGCAACCCGCCGGTCTACGACGCCGACGCCAAGACCGTCACCATGAACCCGGCGTTCGCCAAGAGCTACGCGGCCTGGATGGACTCCGGCATGTGGAACCTGCAGGTTCCCGAGGAGCTCGGCGGCCAGAAGGCCCCCTCCTCACTGGTCTGGTCCACCGCCGAGTTCGTCCTGGGCGCCAACCCACCGGTGTGGATGTACGCCGCCGGCCCGGGCTTCGCACGGGTCATCTTCGAGACCGGCACGGACCGCGACAAGCTGATCGCCCAGCACATGGTCGAGAAGCAGTGGGGCGCCACGATGGTCCTCACCGAGCCCGACGCCGGCTCCGACGTCGGCGCCGGCCGCAGCAAGGCGACGCCCAACGAGGACGGCTCCTGGAACATCGAGGGCGTCAAGCGCTTCATCACCTCGGCCGAGCACGACATGAGCGAGAACATCATGCATCTCGTGCTCGCGCGTCCGCAGGGCGTCGAGGGAGCCGGCGGCCCCGGAACCAAGGGCCTGAGCCTGTTCCTGGTGCCCAAGATCCACTTCGACCACGAGACCGGCGAGCTGACCGGCGAGCGCAACGGCGTCTACGTCACCAACGTCGAGAAGAAGATGGGCATCAAGGTCTCCACGACGTGCGAGGTCACCTTCGGCGACCCGAGCCTGGGCGGGCCGGCCAAGGGCTGGCTGCTGGGCGAGGTGCACGACGGCATCAACCAGATGTTCCGCGTCATCGAGAACGCTCGCATGATGGTGGGCGCCAAGGCCATCGCCACGTTGTCCACCGGGTACCTCAACGCACTGGACTACGCCAAGGAGCGCATCCAGGGCGCCGACCTGACGCAGGCCTCCGACAAGACGGCTCCGCGCGTGAGCATCACCCACCACCCGGACGTGCGCCGTTCGCTGCTGACGCAGAAGGCGTTCGCCGAGGGCCTGCGTTCACTCATGCTCTACACCGCCACGTGGCAGGACGCGGTCATGCTCAAGGAGGCCGCCGGCGAGGACGCCGCCCTCGAGGAGGCCGTCAACGACCTCCTGCTGCCGATCGTCAAGGGCTACGGCTCCGAACGCTCCTGGGTGCTGCTGGGCACCGAGTCGCTGCAGACGTTCGGCGGTTCGGGGTTCCTGCAGGACTACCCGCTCGAGCAGTACGTCCGCGACGCCAAGATCGACACTCTCTACGAGGGCACGACGGCCATCCAGGGCCAGGACCTGTTCTTCCGCAAGATCGTGAAGGACAAGGGCCGGGCCATCGGCCACCTCGCCCAGGAGATCCAGGCCTTCACCGAGAGCGATGCCGGCAACGGTCGTCTCAAGGTCGAGCGCGAGCTGCTCGCCAAGGGCCTGGAGGACGCGCAGGCGATTCTCGGAGCGGTGTTCTCCGACCTCATGGCCAGCAACCCGGCCGACGAGAAGGGCGACATCAACAACATCTACAAGGTCGGCCTGAACACCACGCGCCTGGTGTACGTGCTCGGCGACCTGGTGGTCTCCTGGCTGCTGCTGCGTGGAGCCGAGGTGGCCCTGGAGAAGCTGGGCGGCGCCGTCTCGACCAGCGACAAGGCCTTCTACGAGGGCAAGGTCGCCGCGGCGTCGTTCTTCGCCAAGAACGTGCTGCCCCATCTCGCCAGCGAGCGCGCCGTCGCCGAGTCCGTCGACGACTCCGTCATGGAGCTCGACGAAGCCGCCTTCTGATCGGCGCTCCTGCCGATCCCAGGAGCTCATGGCCATCCTGCCCCACCCTCGGTCCGCTGAGGCCGGTGAGCCGGGGAGCGCCGTGGACAGTGCCCCTGGTTCCCATGAGTTCATGGGAACCAGGGGCACTGTCGTGAGGTGGCTCGGCGTCGCTTGCCCGGTACCGCCCCACAGCGCACCTATGCTCGTCACGGACCAAGGAGGCACGTCATCAGGCTCGTCAACCCGTTGTGGTACCTCGCCGCCTTCCTGCTCGCCCTCGGCGGCCAGGTGGTGGGCACGGCCGTCGCTGCCGGCGCCTGGGACGGCGTCCGTGACGCATCGCTGCTGAGCACCACCGAGCCGATCGATGCCGGCGACGCCTCGCTCGCGGTCTACACCGACATCCTGCAGCCGGACCGCGACGTCACCTGCACCGCCACCGGCCCGGACGACGACGCGGAGCCGATCGACATTCCCGAGGCGCCCCTCGAGCTGACCGCCACCAGCGAAGGTGCCAGCTGGTACCTCATCGGGTTCCTCATGGAGGGCCGTGACGAGCTGACCGTGGCGTGCGAGCCGTCCGACGACGCCGGCGACAGCGCCACCTACGTGGCGGGGGTCGCCGAGGGCGTGCAGGATCGCGCCAACGTCGGCAACGGCATCACCTGGCTGGCCACCTTGCTCGGTATCATCCTCGCCGTGGCAGTCTTCCTCTCACGCCGCCGCACCCGAAAGGAAGGCGACTCATGAGCGAGCGCCAGCGAGCGAACCATCCAGCACACCTCACGCGGACACGTCCCTACGCTTCTTCCTCCAAGGGCGTGACCGCAGTGAGCGAGCGCCAGCGAGCGAACCATCCAGCACACCTCACGCGGGCACGTCCCTACGCTTCTTCTTCCAAGGGCGTGACCGCGTGAGCGAGCTGCAGACCTACGTCGACGCCTGGAGCCACAGTGTGCACGCGGTCCTCGGCCTCACCGACGACATCGCCGAGCACGAGTGGATGCTCTCCACCGACCTGCCCGGATGGACCGTGCACGACGTCGTCGCGCACCTCGCCCATCTTGAGGCGGTGCTGGCGGGGCAGACTCCCGACCTCGAGATGGCCACCACGGCCCTCGGAGTCGAGAACAGCTACACCGAGGGCGGCGTGCAGGAACGCCGTACCCGCAGCACCAGCGACATCGTGGCCGAGCTGCGCGCAGGCGTCGCAACCCGCGAGGCGCTGCTCACCGAGCTGCCGGAGGATCCGAGTGTCCCTGCGGACCGTACGCCGGGGTCGGCGCCGTGGACGTGGGAGACGTTGCTGCGCAACCGTGCCGTCGACGTCTGGTGCCACGAGCAGGACATCCGACGCACGATCGAGCGACCGGGCAACCTCGCCTCGCCCGGCGCCCAGGTCACCGCACACTCCTTCGCAGCAGCGATGCCGTTCGTCCTGGGCAAGCGGATCGCCCCGCCTCCGGGGACCAGCGTCCACTGGCACCTGACGGGCGACGTGCCGCTGGAGATCGGCGCCACGATCGACGACACCGGCCGTGCCCGGCCGGGCGCCGGCGACGAGCCGACCACGACGCTGAGCATGACGTCGGAGGTCTTCTGCATCCTGGTCGCCGGCCGGCGACGGCCCGCCGACGTCGAGGTCGAGGTCACCGGGGACTCCGACCTCGGGGACCGGGTGCTCGCGAACATGACCATCACCACCTGACCATCGGGGCCATGGGGCCACGCCTCGAGTGGATCGTCGCTACGGTGGTCCCATGAGCTGGTCCACCGACGACATCCCCGACCTCGCCGGACGCCGAGCAGTGATCACCGGAGTCACTGGCGGCCTCGGCTTCCACACGGCGCTGGAGCTGGGGCGAGCGGGGGCCGCACTGACAGTCACCGCCCGCAATCCCTCCAAGGCCGATGACACCGTCGCCCGGCTGCGTGCCGAGCTGCCGGACCTCGACGTCGAGGTGCTCGCGCTCGACCTGGCCGACCTGGCCGACGCCCGCCGGGCCGGCGCAGAGCTGGTCCGGCGGCACGACCAGATCGACGTCCTGGTCAACAACGCCGGCATCATGATCCCGCCGTACAGCACGACGGCCGACGGTTTCGAGCTGCAGATCGGCACCAACCACATCGGCCACTTCGCGTGGACGGCCGAGCTGTGGCCCGTGCTGCGACGATCGGGGGCCCGGATCGTCTCGGTCTCCTCCGTCGCCCACACGACGGTCAGGGGCATCGACCTGAGGACGCTGGCCGCCGAGGGGCCGCCTCGCCGGTACAAGCGCTGGCGGTCCTACGGCGAGTCCAAGCTGGCCAACCTGGTGTTCGCCCTTGAGCTGGACCGCCGGGCCAAGGCCTCCGGGCTCGCCACCGTGAGCGTCGCCGCCCATCCCGGTCTGTCCTCGACGAACCTGCAGAAGACCGGTGTCGCCATGGGCAACCCCCTCGCAGGCTCGGCGTTCCACCAGGTCAGCAGGGTCGTCGCCCAGTCGGCGGCACACGGGGCCTGGCCGCTGCTGAGGGCAGCCACCGACCCCACGTTCGAGGGCGGGGAGTACATCGGGCCGGCGAGCCTCGGCGGTCTACGCGGCCGCCCCCGGCCGGCGCGGTACTCACGAACCGCCCGGGACGAGCAGCTCGGCGACGCCTTGTGGGAGGCCTCCGAGCAGGCCGTCGGCGCCACCTTCGACGTCTGAGGGCGCCGTCGGCTGCCGTCGACCACGCGCCGGTCGACCTCCAGGTGCCCCGACCGTGGACCTGCCCGTCACCGACGACCCGTGGACCAGTATGTGCCCTTGTGAACAGGTTCACGAGAACGCTGGAACCATGGCGGTTTCTCGGTGTTCGATTTGCCGAGCGGCCGTGTTCGATTAGCCATGCGATCCAGGTTGACGTAATATCTGGTGGCGATGAGTCCACTCATGACCGCAAGCCCTGCTGACCAGATGACCGTCCGCGACATCGAACGCGACGACCTTGATGCCCTGATCGACATCAACCAGGACGCCCTGGAGGGCGTCGGTCCCCTCGATCACGACAGTCTCAACCATCTCGTGGAGGAGGCCGACAGCGCCCTGGTGCTCGAGGACGACGGCGACATCGCCGGTTTCGTCATCACCCTGCCCACCGGCGCCGACTACGATTCCAGCCGTTACGACTGGTTCGAGTCCCGCCTGAAGGACTACGTCTACCTCGATCGGATCGTCGTCGCGCAGACGCACCGGCGTCAGGGCGTCGCCTCACGCCTGTACGAGGAGATCGAGGGCGACAAGCCCGTCGCGCTGGAGGTCTACGACCACAACGACGGTTCGCTCGCCTTCCACGAGGGCCGTGGGTTCGAGCCCGTCGGGGAGCTCGAGCACGACGGCACCACGAACATCATGTTCGTGCGCCCTCCCAACTGACCCGCCCCACACCACAGCGCCGCGGAACCGGTCCGGTTCCGCGGCGCTCGTGCGTTCAGCCGAGAGCGCGCATGTGACGCTTGGCGTCGGGGTCCGCCGCGAGCAGCTCTGCACGGGTCTGCCGCCGGAACCGCCAGATCTGGAACAGCCCGAGACCCCACAGGACGTACTGGCACGACATCGCCCACACGAACGCCTCGGGCGTGTACTCCGCGTCCGAGCCCGGAGTGCGCCAGTCGAGCACGACCCCGATCGCGATGACGAGCACCAGGGTGGCCAGGAAACCACCTTGGTTGATGATCCCGGTGGCGGTGCCGAGCCGGTGGGCGGGATTGAAGCTGCGGCCGAAGTCGAAGCCGATCATCGAGGCCGGCCCGCCCACGCCGACCACGACCACGAGCATCACCAGGAGCCACAGCGGAGCACCCCCGGGCCACGCCAGGACCACGGTCCACATCACCACGATCGACGTGATGATGCCGAGCACGAGGTCCGAACGGTGCCACGGGTGCCGCGTGATGAGCCAACCCAGCAGGGGGCCGGCCGCCATCACCGACACCACGAGCACCGTGAGCAGCACGCCGGCCTCGGCCGATGTGCGCCCCTCACCACGGACGAAGTACGGGTAGCCCCACAGCAGGCTGAGCGTCGTGGCACTGAACTGGGTCGTGAAGTGCGTCCAGAACCCCAGCTTGGTGCCCGGGTGGCGCCAGGACTCCGCGAGACTGCTGCGGATCACCGCCCACGACAGCGGCGGCCCGAGCACTCGGCGCTGCTGCGGGGCGTCGTGGATGGCGAGGAGGAGCACCACCAGCAGGATGACGCCCAGTCCTGCGGCCGCCAGGTAGGTGACCGTCCAGCCGAGCTCGCGCAGCGCCCACGTCATGGGAATGGCCGCGACGATCGCCCCGAGCTGTCCGGTGACTCCGGTGAGCTGGGTGACGATGGGGATGCGGCGCGGCGGGAACCAGGTGTTCACCAACCGCAGCACGCACACGAAGGTCATCGCATCGCCCAGGCCCACGAAGACGCGTGCCCCGAGCGCGACGGCATAGGTGTCGGCCAGGGCGAAGGCGGCCTGGGACAGGACCAGCACGATGGTGCCGATCGTGAGGATGCGCCGAGCACCGAAGCGGTCCAGCAGCAGCCCGACCGGGATCTGCATCCCGGCATAGACCACCAGCTGCAGCATCACGAACGACGACAGCTGCGCCGCGGTGATTCCGAACCGGTCCGAGGCTTCCAGTCCGGCGACGGCCAGCGAGGAGCGGTGGAAGACCGCCAGGAAGTAGACGGCCAGGCCCACCAACCAGATGAGCGTGGCCCCGCGCGGGACGGGCGCCAAGGTGCTCACCGTGCCAGTGAACCACCAGTCGGCCTCCACGTCGCCGACGGGTGGTCGACCTCAACTCGCACGACACCGGGCGCTGCGAACCCATCACGAGCACCCGAGGACAGCCCAGTGGGACGCCTCACCTGACCCAGATTCGTGAGCACCCGCACTCGATGAACGGCCAGTTGGGTGCGGGGGATCACAAACCTGGGCGGCGGTCAGAAGGTGAGGGCCATGGCGGGGTCGCGCAGGATGGCCGCGACGTCGGACAGGAAGCGTGAGCCCTGCTCGCCGTCGACGACGCGGTGGTCGAAGCTCAGCGCGAGCGTGGTGACCCAGCGGGGCACCACGGCATCGTGCTCGTCCACCCACGGCCTGCGCTCGATCGCGCCGACGGCGAGGATGCCGGACTCCCCCGGGTTGAGGATGGGCGTCCCGCCATCGACCCCGAACACCCCGATGTTGGTGATGGTGAACGAACCCCCAGCCATCTGCGCCGGCTGCGTGCGTCCGGCACGGGCCGTCTCGGTGAGGTCGGCCAGGGCCAGTGCCAGGTCGCGCAACGACAACGACTGCGCCGCCGGGATGTTGGGCACCACCAGACCGCGCTCGGTGGCCGCCGCGATCCCCAGGTTGACGTCGCGCTTGACGACGATCTCCTGAGCCGCCTCGTCCCACGTGGCGTTCAGCTCCGGCGTGCGGCGCAGCGCGAGGCACACGGCCCGCGCCACGACGAGGGTCGGCGAGACCTTGACGCGTTGTCCTGAGCCTGCCGAAGGGTCCCGGAACTCGCGCGAGGCCTTCAACCGCTCCACCAGTGCCATCGTGGCCGAGACGTCGAGGGTGACCCACTCGGTGACGTGCGGTGCGGTGAACGCCGAGGAGACCATCGCCTGCGCCGTCACCTTGCGCACGCCCTTGACCGGGATGCGAGTCTCCGTCCCCATTTCCGCCGGCCCCCGAGCCCCCCGCTGCGCTCCGGGCGGTCCGGCCGTGTCGACGCCGTCCCTGGCCGCGATGAACGCCTCGACGTCCGCTCGGCTCACGACGGGACCGTCGCACGGCACCTCGGTGAGGTCGATCCCGTGGTCCTTGGCCAGCTTGCGCACCGGCGGCTTGGCCAGGGCGCGCAGCGGGCGCGGCGGCCCGGGAGTGCCCTCAGGCGACTCCGGCGCCACGGACGACGCCTCCAGCTGGGCGTCGGCGGCCTGTGCCTGCCCGCTGGTGCGCCGGCGACGCCGCCGCGAGGAGTCCGCCCGCGGCCCGTAGCCCACCAGGACGCTCTGGCGCCCCGCACCGGCCGACCCCGGTTCCGACTGAGCGGCCGGCGTCGGTTCCAGCGCGGGCTCGACCCGCTCCGCACCGTCCTCGGACTGCGCGCCGATGCTGATGATCGGCGTGCCGACCGGGACCGTCGCACCCTCCTCGACGTGGATGGCCGACACGGTTCCCGCGTACGGGCTCGGCAGCTCCACGACCGACTTGGCGGTCTCGATGTCCACGATGGTCTGGTTGACGGTGATCTCATCGCCCACGGCGACGTGCCACGTGACGATCTCGGCCTCGGTCAGGCCCTCACCCACGTCGGGCAGCTTGAACTCGCTCATCATTCCCCCTCAGTACGCCAGGGAGCGGTCGACGGCGTCGAGCACCCGGTCCAGGTCCGGCAGGAACTCCTCCTCCACCCGACTGGGCGGGTAGGGCAGGTCGTACCCGGTGACGCGCAGGACCGGAGCCTCCAGCGAGTGGAAGCACTCCTCCTGCACGCGGGCGGCGATCTCGGCGCCGAGGCCGAGCGTCCGCGATGCCTCGTGCACGACGATCGCGCGGCCGGTGCGGCGCACCGAGTCGTGGACGGGGTCGAGGTCGAGCGGCGAGAGGGTGCGCAGGTCGATGACCTCCAGGTCCAGGCCGTCCTCGGTGGCTGCCTCGGCGGACTCCAGGCACGTGCGCACCATGGGTCCGTAGGCCAGCAACGTCGCGTCGGAGCCGGAGCGAGCGACCCGCGAGGCGTGCAGCGGCAGCGGCTCGGATCCGATCTGCGAGGTGTCCCAGTACCGGCGCTTGGGCTCCATGAAGACGACCGGGTCGTCGGACTCGATCGCCTGCTGCATCATCCAGTACGCGTCGTGGGCGTTGGAGGGCGAGACCACCTTCAGGCCGGCCGTGAGCGCGAACTGCGCCTCGGGACTCTCGGAGTGGTGCTCCACGGCACCGATGCCGCCGCCGAACGGGATGCGGATGACGATGGGCATCGACACCTGCCCGCCGCTTCGGAAGTGCAGCTTGGCCACTTGGCTGACGATCTGGTCGTAGGCCGGGTAGACGAACCCGTCGAACTGGATCTCCACGACCGGCCGAAAGCCTCGGAAGGCCAGACCGACGGCAGCGCCGACGATGCCGGACTCCCCCAGCGGGGTGTCGATGACGCGGTGGAGGCCGAAGTCCTTCTGCAGGCCGTCGGTGACGCGGAAGACGCCCCCGAGAGGACCGACGTCCTCCCCCATGACGACGACCTTGTCGTCGCTCTCGAGAGCGGCCCGCAGGCCCGCATTGACGGCCTTGGCGATGCTGGCCTCGGCGCCGGGACCGATGCTCATGTGAGGCTCCCCTCGAAGGAGTCGCGGTACCTGACGTACTCGGCCCGCTGCTCGGCCAGCTCCGGCGTCTGCTCGGCGTGCACGAGCGAGAACAGCTCGGCGAGGTCGGGCTCGGGCAGGGCGTGGCATGCGGCACGCAGGTGCTCGCCGAGCTGCTCGGCCTCCTGCTCGAGGTCGGTGAAGTGCGACTCCGGTGTCCCCGCCTCGCGGAGGTACGCCTCGACGCGGGCCAGTGGATCCCGTGCGCGCCACATCTCGACCTCACCGGCGTCGCGGTATCGGCCCGGGTCGTCGGACGTGGTGTGCGCACCCATCCGGTAGGTGACGGCCTCGATGAGCATCGGGCCCTGTCCTTCGCGGGCGCGGCGCAGCGCCTCGGTGGTGACGGCGTGGACGGCCAGGACGTCGTTGCCGTCCACCCGGACTCCGGGGAACCCGAAGCCGGCAGCCCGCTGCACGAGCGGCACCTTGGTCTGCCGCTCCAACGGCACCGAGATGGCCCAGTGGTTGTTCTGGCAGAAGAAGACGACCGGCGCGGAGAACGACGCCGCCCAGATGAACGCCTCGTTGACGTCGCCCTGGCTGGTGGCCCCGTCGCCGAAGTAGGCGATCGCGGCGCCGTTGCGCTCGTCCCCTCCCTGGTCGGCCCCGTCCTCATCGACACCGTGGCCCACTTGTCCGTCCAGGGTCAGGCCCATGGCGTAGCCGGTGGCGTGCAACGTCTGCGCGCCGATGACGATGCTGTAGAGCGCCATGCCGGCCTGGGCCGGGTCCCAGCCGCCGAGCTCGACGCCGCGGAACAGGCCGAGCAGCTTGGCGGGGTCGATGCCGCGGCACCAGGCGACGCCGTGCTCGCGGTAGGTGGGGAAGGCGAAGTCGCTGGCTCCGAGGGCCCGGCCGGAGCCCACCTGGGCTGCCTCCTGGCCCAGGCACGGGGCCCACAGGCCGAGCTCGCCGTGCCGCTGCAGGGCCGTGGCCTCGGCGTCGATCCGGCGGACCAGGACGAGGTCGCGGTGAAGGGCGCGGATCGCCTCGTCGTCGCCGTCGAAGGCGTACGTCTGGTGCTCGGTGCGCCGACCGTCCGGCGTCAGGAGCTGGACGAGGTCGTCATCGGCCTGGACCGATGGGTGGAAGGGATCGCTCATGCTGGTCCTCTCGCTGCCGACACGGGGTTCCCGGTCGGGTTGGCGGTGCGGGGACGGCGCCGTCCACGGGGGTGGTGTGGTCGGCTCCGACCTGTGGCGTGACCACTGTCACATCACGCCTCCACGGTACCCCGTGCCCAGGACCCGGGCCAAGCGCCCCGCCTCGGCCTCGGCCGAGCGCTGCGTCGTGTCCCCGTGCGGCAGCGCGGATCACCCGGCCAGCACGCCGCGACGGTCGTCAGCGGCCGGTGCGCCACCACGCGGACGCCTCCAGCAGGCGGTCCACGGCCTCGGTGCTGCCGACGCTGATACGCACGCCCTCGCCGGCGAAGGGGCGCACCGCGATGGGGTGCATCGCCTCGGCGAACGGCACGGCGTCGCCGCCGAGCGGCAGCCAGACGAAGTTGCCCTGGGCATCGGGGAGGTCCCACCCCTGGGCTCTCAGCCCGTCGACGAGCAGGCTCCGCTGGGCGACGACCGCCTCGACGCGCTCCTCGAGCTCATCGGCCGACTCGAGGGATGCGACGGCCGCGGCCTGGGCGAGGTCGGTCACCGAGAACGGCGGTGTGACCTTGCGAATCGCCTCGGCGACGGCCGGCGTCGAGATGGCGTACCCGACGCGCAGCCCCGCCAGGCCGAACGCCTTGGAGAACGTGCGCAGCACCACGACGTTCTGGCGTCCGGCTGCCAGGAGGGACAGACCCGTCGCGGCGTTGACGTGCCGCACGAACTCGACGTACGCCTCGTCCACGACGACGAGGACGTCGTCCGGGACGGAGGCGACGAGCCGGTCGAGGTCGGTCTGCCTGACGACGGGCCCGGTGGGGTTGTTGGGGGTGCAGACGAGGACCGCCCGGGTGCGCTCGGTGACCGCAGCGGCCATCGCGTCGAGGTCGTGCGTGGCGTCGGCGCGCAGCGGCACCGGGACGGCGGTCGCTCCGGCCGAGGCGATCGCGATCGGGTACGCCTCGAACGAGCGCCACGGCATCACCACCTCATCGTCCGGCCCGCAGAAGGCGCTCACCAGGTGGAAGAGCACGGCGACCGACCCCGTGCCGGCGGCGAAGCGGTCGGCCGGCAGTCCCGTGGTGCCGGCGAGGGCGTCGTAGAGGTCGTTGATGCCGGCGTCGGGGTAGCGGTTGACGCGGCCCAGTGCCGCGGCGGCCCGCTCCATCACGCCGGGCAGCGGCGGGAAGGGGTTCTCGTTGCTGGAGAGCTTGAGCTCGTCGTCACCGGCCGGCCGGCCGGCACGGTAGAGCGGGAGGTCCGCGACCTCCGGGCGGGGGTTCGGGGCCGTGGGCCGAGAAAGACCCGCGCGGGGGTACGGGGGCGTGGGCCGAGAGGGACCCCGGCGGGGGTTCGGGCCGGGACCAGGTGCAGGCATGGGCCGAGGCTAACGCCTGGAACGTGTTCCGTCGGCCGAGGAGCGGCGGCACCGGACCTGACAAGATGGCCTCATGATCCGACTTCTCACCGCCTGGGTGCTCAACGCCGCTGCGCTGGCTGCGGCCGCGTGGCTGCTCGGGGAGCAGATGAGCATCGGCACCGACGCCGATCCCACTGACCAGCGCCTGCTGACCCTGGCCGCCGTCGCGGCGGTCTTCACCATCGTGAACCAGATCATCACGCCGATCGTGAAGCTCCTGGCGCTGCCGTTCATCATCCTCACGCTCGGTCTCGCGCTGTTGGTCATCAACGCGCTCATGCTGCTGCTCACGCAGCGCATCACCGAGCTGTTCGACGTCGAGTTCGCGATCAACGGCTTCTGGTGGGCCGTCGCCGCGTCGATCGTCATCTCGATCGTCAACGCCGTCCTCGGCAGTCTCACCGGGCGCGAGCGCCGGTGAGCACCCCTCCATATCGGATAGCCGTGGTGTGCCTGGGCAACATCTGCCGCTCACCCATGGCGCACGTCGTGCTGGAGGACCGTCTGGAGAAGGCCGGGCTGGCCGATGAGGTGGTGGTCGCCTCGGCCGGTACGGGTGACTGGCACCGCGGCGACCCGATGGATCATCGTGCGGCCGCGACGCTCGCTGCCGCTGGTTACGACCCCAGCCGGCACCGTGCCCAGACGTTCGACCGCGACTGGTACGCCGAGCACGACCTCCTGCTGGCCATGGACTCCAGCAACCACGCCGACATGGCGGACCTGGCACCCTCGGTCCAGACTCAGGAGCAGCTGCGCATGTTCCGGTCCTTCGACCCCGAGGCGCGCGAGGGCGACGACGAGGTGCCCGACCCCTACCACGGTGGCGACGAGGGGTTCCGTGACGTCCTCGCGATGGTGGAGCGGACCGCCGACGCGATCGTCGAACGGCTGCCGTCGCTGCGCTCCGGGCGCGACGGCTGAGCCCCACCCCGGTAACCTGCCCGCATGGCTCGAATGGCAGGCACGGCAGCACGTGCCGAGGCACTCATCGGACACGGCGTCGTCTCCACGACGCCGGTGGCCGGTGGTGACATCTGCACTGCCACGCGCCTGCGGCTGAGCGACGGCCGCAACGCAGTCATCAAGACCCGCCCGCAGGCGCCCAAGGACCTCTTCCGGCGTGAGGCGGACGGCCTGCGCTGGTTGGGTGAGGCCGGTGGCGCGCCTGTGCCGGAGGTCCTCGGCGTCGACGACGAGTGCCTCGTGCTCGCGTGGGTCGAACCTGGCAAGCCCACACCTGAGGCCGCCGAGGACCTCGGTCGCAGCCTGGCCGCGACGCACGCGGCCGGTGCCGAGACATTCGGGGCGGCCGCCGACGGATTCATCGGCCTGGCACCGCTGCCCAACCGCCCTCTGGAGACGTGGCCGGAGTTCTATGCCTCCCGTCGGGTCATGCCCTACGTCCGGGCTGCCGTCGACCGCAAGGCCCTCACGGTGGAGCAGGCGCAGACCATCGAGGCCACGATGCGGCGCATCCACGACGTCGCGGGGCCTGCCGAACCCCCGGCGCGCATCCATGGCGACCTGTGGTCGGGCAACATCGTGTGGTCCACCGAGGGGAGGGTCTGGCTCATCGATCCGGCAGCGCACGGCGGTCACCGCGAGAGCGATGTCGCGATGCTCGCGCTGTTCGGCGCCCCTCACCTGCAACGCATCCTCGATGCCTATGCCGAGGCCGCCCCCTTGGCGGACGGCTGGCGCGAGCGCATCCCTTTGCACCAGCTGCACCCGCTGCTGGTGCACGCGGTCCTGTTCGGCGGCAGCTACGGTGCGCGTGCCACGGCGGCCGCCCAGGCAGCCCTCGACCCGCCCACCGACTGACCACGGTTCAGCACACACTCAGGCGATGTGGGCACTATGGGTGTCATGAGGATCCTCGTGGTCGATGACGACCGTGCCGTCCGTGACTCGCTGCGCCGGTCCCTGGAGTTCAACGGCTACACCGTCGAGCTCGCCTCCGACGGCGCCGAGGCGCTGGCCAAGGTGCCCCGGATCGACCCGGCCGTCATCGTCATGGACGTCATGATGCCGCGCCTGGACGGGTTGGAGGCCACGCGAGCACTGCGCAGTGCCGGCAACGACGTCCCGATCCTCGTCCTGACCGCCCGCGATGCCGTCTCCGACCGGGTCGACGGCCTGGACGCCGGCGCCGATGACTACCTCACCAAGCCGTTCGCCCTCGATGAGCTGTTGGCCCGGGTGCGTGCACTGCTGCGCCGCGCTGCCCGCCAGGCAGAGCTCGAGGCGGACGAGGCGCCACTGACCTTCGCGGACCTGACCCTGGACCCCGTCACCCGCGACGTCACCCGCGGGGAGCGTTCGATCTCCCTCACGCGCACCGAGTTCGCGTTGCTGGAGCTGTTCATGCAGCGACCCAAGCGCGTGCTCGAGCGGTCCTTCATCCTCGAGGAGGTGTGGGGCTTCGACTTCCCGACCACCGCCAACTCGCTGGAGGTCTACGTCGGCTACGTGCGCCGCAAGCTGGAGGCCGAGGGCGAGGACCGGCTGCTGCACACGGTGCGCGGTGTGGGCTACGTCCTGCGCGAGACACCCCCGTGAGCGAGGCCTCGCCCGACGCGACGCCTGACCAGGCGGAGCAGACTACCTCACGTCGCCGGCCCGTGGGCTCGGCGCTGGACGCCGCCCACCGGGTGATCCACCCGTGGACGGCGCGGGCCTCGCTCGCGCTGCGGGTCGCCCTGCTCACCACGGCAGCCGTCGCGGCGGTACTGGGTGTCGCGAGTGCCGTGCTCTACGTGACTGTGCGTGCCGAGCTGCAGGACGCTCTCGACGACGAGCTGCTCAAGCGCGCCGAGGCGGCCGTGTCCGCCGGCTACAACCCGGGGGCGATGGACGAGGACGACGCCGACCTGCTCTCGGCGTTCGGGATCCGGTTCATCGCCGTCGAGGGCGGCCAGGTCTTCACCCGGCGTGCCGACGCCGACTTCCCCTACGACCGTCGCGAGATCGCCGTCTCCATCGGTGAGGCCCAGACCTCGCGGCGCACCACCACGATCGACGACGAGCCGTACCGCGTCGTGGCGGTGCAGGCCGGACCGGGGCAGGCCCTCGTGCTGGCGCAGTCCATGGAGTCGACGCAGCGTTCGTTGGAGCGCCTGCAGCTCGTGCTGATCCTGACCTCCATGGCGGGGGTTCTCATGGCCGGGCTCGCCGGGTGGGTGGTCGCCGCCAACGGGCTGCGACCGGTCCGGCGGCTCACCGCCGCCACCGAGCGGGTGGCGCGCACCAACGAGCTGCGGCCGATCGAGGTGACGGGGCACGACGAGCTGGCCCGGCTCACGACGTCGTTCAACCAGATGCTGCTCGCACTGGAGGCCTCGCAGACGCGCCAACGCCAGCTCGTCGCCGATGCAGGTCACGAACTGCGTACGCCGCTGACCAGCCTGCGCACCAACATCGAGCTGCTCGGGCAGGCCTCGGAGAACCCCGAGCGCTCACTCACCGCCGAGCAGCGGGGCGAGATCATGGCTGACGTCCGTGCGCAGCTGCAGGAGCTCACGACCCTCGTCGGTGACCTGGTGGAGCTGGCCCGCGACGAGCCCATGAACCGGGCTCCAGAGGAGCTGGACCTCGCCGACGTGGTGGCCCAGGCCGTGGAACGTGTGCGCCCGCGTGCCCAGTCACTCACGCTGGACGTCGAGATCGAGGGGTGGACGGTCACGGGCGAGCCGCCGCTGCTGGAGCGGGCCGTCACCAACTTGTTGGACAACGCCGTCAAGTGGGGTCCTGACCACTCCACGGTGACCGTTCGGCTCACGGGTGGAGTGTTGACCGTGACGGACGAGGGCCCCGGGATCTCCGAGGAGGACCTCCCGCACGTCTTCGACCGCTTCTACCGGGCGCAGGAGGCCCGCACCCTGCCCGGCTCCGGCCTGGGTCTGTCCATCGTCCGGCGGGCCGCGGAGCGTCACGGCGGCAGCGTCACCGCCACCTGTCCGCCCTCGGGCGGCACCGAGTTCCGGATGGAGATCCCCGGCACCGCAGCGGCTGTGGGAGGCTGAGCGGCTCTTCTTCGCGCGGTCACACACACCGCTCAGCGCGTTCTCAGTGATGGGGAAGAATGTGGTCGCATGAGCGAGCGCCAGCGAGTGAACCAAGGACACATCATGCGATCACGTCCCTACGGTGAGTTTGTCCAGGACGTGATCGCATGAGCGAGCGCCAGCGAGCGAATCAACGGCACACCATGCGATCACGTCCCTACGGTGAGTTTGTCCAGGACGTGATCGCATGAGCGAGCGCCAGCGAGCGAATCAACGGCACATCATGCGATCACGTCCCTACGGTGAGTTTGTCCAGGACGTGATCGCATGAGCGAGCGCCAGCGAGTGAATCAACGGCACATCATGCGATCACGTTCCTATGGTGGGTTTGTCGAGGACGTGATCGCATGAGCGACGAGAACGATCCGTTCGCCGCCACGCCCTACGTCCCACCGCATCGCCGCGACGATGCGACGCCGGACGCCGAGCAGGCCGCTGACCAGTCCCCCGCGGGGAGCGAGCCCACGACACCGGGTCAGGACGAACCCACCGTCGAGGTGCCGGGCGGGAACGAGCCCACTGCCGACGCGGCCGAGCATGCGGCGCCGGTGGGCCCGACGGGCGACGCCTCCGAGCAGACGACGCCCGCGCCGTCCGGGCAGCCGCCGGCCGACCGTACCCATCGGTACGACGAGCATGCAGCGACCTCCGCGGGTTCCGGGCACCAGCAGGCCGGCGCCACGGCCCAGCAACAGGCCCCGTACGCGTCCCAGCAGGGGGCCCACCAGTGGGGTCAGGCCCAGCAGGGCGACACCCAGCAGCTCGCTGCGGCGGGCGCGGGAGGTGCCTGGGCGCAGGGCGACTCCCAGGCTGCCGCACAGCCCGCCCCGACCCAGCGCAAGCGCAGGACCGGGCGGTTCCTCGCCGGCGGCCTGGCCATCGTCCTGCTGGCCGGCGCGGCGGGGCTTGGCGGGGCCGCCCTCTACGACCAGCTGAGCGGCGACGACACCGGCATCGTCAGCTCTCTCGGGAGCGACAAGGGTGAGTCGGCGCCCGAGGGCCAGGTCGAGAAGGTCGCAGCATCGGTGCTGCCGTCGGTGACCCAGGTCAATGTGGCCGGTGGCGGGGATGCCGGCTCCGGCACGGGCATCATCATCAGCTCCGACGGTGAGATCCTCACCAACAACCACGTGGTCGAGTCCGCCGCCGACGGTGGGTCGATCACCGTCGCATTCAGCGACGGGACCAACGCGCAGGCCGAGGTCGTCGGTCGCGACCCCAAGACGGACCTGGCCGTCATCAAGGCCGAGGGGCAGAGCGAGCTGAAGCCGGCGACGCTCGGCTCGTCGAGTGACCTCACGGTGGGTCAGGAGGTCGTGGCGATCGGCTCGCCGTTCGGCCTGGAGAGCACCGTGACGAGCGGCATCGTGAGCGCACTCAACCGCCCGGTCGCCTCCTCCGACGGTGCCGGCGGCGAGTCGACCGTCTTCCCGGGCGTGCAGACCGACGCCGCGATCAACCCCGGCAACTCCGGCGGCCCGCTGGTGGATCTGCAGGGTCGCGTCGTCGGCATCAACTCCGCCATCCGATCCGGTGGTCCCACTGCGGGTGAGGCAGGATCGATCGGTCTGGGCTTCGCCATTCCTGTCGACCTCGCGGAGAACGTCGCCGAGCAGCTGCGTGAGGGCCAGACGGTCGAGCATGCGCAGATCGGCGTCACGGTCCGCCCGGCCGTCGACAACGACGAGATCACCGGGATCGGCGCCGAGGTGGTCGAAGTCACCGACGGCAGCGCCGGCGCGGACGCCGGCCTGCAGGAGGGCGACGTGATCACCGCGCTCGACGACGTTCCTGTGGTGAGCTCCAACGCGCTGGTCGCCGCGATCCGCGGCTACCGGCCCGGCCAGGACGTCACGTTGACGTTCCTGCGCGACGGCGAGCAGCAGACCGCCGAGATCACGCTCGACTCCGACGGTGGCAACACCGGCTGACCCGCCCCCTCGTCACCGCCAATTCCCGTGAAGTCATGGGAATTGGCGGTGACTGCATGGTTTCCTGACGTCTGCTCGGCAAGTTCTCCGAGCAGACGTGAAGGAACCGTGCAACAGCCTGAGTCCTAAGCCGGCCGTCGGGCGGAACCCGGCCCCAGACCGCCACCACCGGCCACACGACGCACTCCAAGACCAGCCAGGCCCCCGGCGGAGGTGCCGGGAGCGGGCGGCAAGCAGCACACTGGCGGGATCTCGCGCTGGCACGGCCGGATCCAGGCTCGTCGGTGTCGGTGGTGGTGCCTACCGTGGTCCGAGTGACCACCTCCACCTCACCGCGCGTGCCCACGCGTGACCTCACGTTGCTGGCGCTCACCGCGGTGGTGATCTTCTGGGCCTCCGCCTTCGTCGGCATCCGCGCCGTGTCGGACGTCTTCGATCCCGGACCGTTGGCGCTCGGCAGGCTGGCCGTCGGCGCTCTCGCACTCGCGCTGATCGCCCGTCCGTGGCGCCACCGGATGCCCCGCGGACGCACCCTCGTCCTGGTGGTCGTCTACGGCATCGCCTGGTTCGGGCTCTACAACATCGCGCTCAACGCCGCAGAGGTCACGCTCGACGCCGGCACGACGGCGCTCGTGGTCAACATCGGTCCGATCCTCATCGCCCTGGGTGCAGGCATCTTCCTCTCCGAGGGCTTCCCGCGGCCGCTCATGGTCGGCATGGCCATCTCGTTCGCCGGAGTCGTGCTGATCGCGGCCAGCACACGCGACCCGTCCGGGGTGGCGACGACGAGCATCGTGGGCGTCGTCCTGGCCGTCGGTGCCGCGCTGCTGTATGCCGTCGGGGCGTTGGTGCAGAAGCCGACGCTGGCCGCGGTCGACCCGTCGATGTCGGTGTGGTTGGCGTGCACCGTCGGCGCGGTGGTCTGCCTTCCGTTCGCGCCGCGGCTCACCGAGCAGCTGGGGCGGGCCGACGCCGCAGATGTCGGTTGGCTCGTCTACCTCGGGGTCTTCCCCACCGCGATCGGTTTCGCGGCCTGGGCCTATGCCAGCAAGCGCCTCACCTCGGGCCAGGTCGCTTCCACCACCTACTTGGTGCCGGCGGTGACCACCCTCATCTCCTGGGTGCTGCTGGCCGAGATCCCCGCTGCCCTGGCGTTCGCCGGCGGTGGACTGTGCCTGATCGGCGTGGCCGTCACGCGCTGGCGGTCGCGGCCCGCGACAGGACGACGCTCGGGCCGCCCGCCCCCTTGGCGGGCACTCTGACCGGCGCACCATCTCAGCGCAGTATGGCCCGCCGCATCACTGTCACCTAGCGCGCCGGAGCCACTCCAGTTACGTGAACCAGATCCGCCCCATCAGGTGCACAGTCGCGCTGCTGATCGGTCAGTTTCGAGGGTTCCACTTCCTCGTGGCCGCCACCGAGCTCAACCTCGTCACCGATGACGAAGGGAGCGTATCCCTCGAGCTCGACGGTCTTGCCATCATTGCCAAGGTGTGATCCCTCAGGAGCGATGAGCAGTCGGTCGTCGATAGTGATGCATCCCTGGTCATTGACGGCGGTCGTTCCATGCACACGTGCGAGAAAGGCGCCGTCGGCGTCTTCGTTGATCAGCAACGTGGGTGGTGAAGCGTCACGCTCAACAACAGCGGGTTCCTGCTCATCGCCACACCCTGACAACACCGCGACCGCAGTCAATGCGGCGAGCACCGCGCCGACCCTCGCCCGCCGTGACCGCGAGACCATCAGTTCGTCCTCACCGTGGTGTTCATGTAGGTGGAAGCCATCGAGACCTTCGTGAAGAGCCCACGCCACCGACCGTTCATGACTTTGGCGCCAGAGACGAATCCGTGGGCTGTGGATGCGTAAAAGAGAGGCCCACCGCTGTCTCCCACAGCACCGTAGTCCTGCGCAGTAGCCAGCAACCCGCAATATACCAACCCAATTGGTTGATAGCACTCGTTCGTTGAGTACACCGTCGAGCAGCTGTAACCGGTGGACATCCCCCACTTGCAGACCCAGTTGCCATGCGGCGGGTTCGACCTTCTGGTCACGTTACGGAAGTTGTTCATCGACTCGGCGCGAAACCTGGCGGGCGTGGTGGTGTTGTTGATCGCACGGTGATACTGCAGGTCGATGTGATTTCCGTTCGGGGTGCCGCTGGCTATTCCGGCGAACTGTATCCACCCGACGTTGTTTCCGAAGCGAAGCCTGTCGATGCAATGCCGGGCTGTGACCAGCCCTCGCTGACCATTGCGGATCCCGTTGAAGCCCGATGTGCACACGGCAGCCCCACCCGTCGTCCGCAACTGACCACCACCGAAGGTCGCCCCATGCTGCTCCATGGCGAGTTCAGGATTGTGCTCGACGCTCACCGGAACCGGCAGTTTGCCGTCACTGGCCTTGGCAGCGACGGCGCCGGTCGTGCTATGCGCCAGGCCATGCTCTAACTCTGATGTGAGCCGGGCACCATCATGGGCCACGTACTCGAGCTCGATCGCATCGAACTCAGGCGTCACGTGACTCGCGACCCGGACGGTGTCACCTCCAGCATTCGCCAGCGCTGCCGTCGCAGCATCCGCCGCCTCCTCGATTTCGACGCGGCTGGCAGGATGCCCGTAACGCACCTCGATCTCGAGTGGAAGGCTCTCCATCTGCTGGAGCACCGGGGCGGGAGGTTTCGTCGTGAACGATATCCAGGCGTCAGCGCCGTCGACCGGGCCCAGGCCTCCCGTGACATAGATGTCGGGGTAGGTCCTCTCAACTTCCTCCAGAAGCTCGGCGAACGGTAGTTGGTACTTGATCACCTCAGCTCGATCATCGTCACCGTGAGCCTCGATGTACGCCTTGAGGTCCCTGAGCTCGTCCTCCGAGGGCTCATACGTTCCGATCCCTTCGACCACGAAGGCTGCCGGTTCAACGGCCTCTCGGATGAGCGGAGGATCAGTCCTGGGGTCTGCTTGAGCAGTCGGAGCGCTCGTCAGCGCCATGACAATTACTGGAGCTGCGAAGACGCCACTCAGGCGGCGAGCTGATCGGAGCATGGGCCCTCGTTTCTCCCCGTTGTACCGAGAAGGTAGCCGCAATCTCGCCACGGTACATCGTGTCGCCACCGAGTTGGGATGAACGTCCCAAAGCCGCCTCTGCAGTCGCGCGAAGCCCCTTGACGTTCGACGGTTGCAATACCGGAACCAGGACGAGGCGGGGAAGCGACCCTCGAGCTTCGCCCCAGTCCGGCGACTCCCACCCGCGTGGGGGGGGGCAGCGGACGTCACTCCAGAAGGTCGAGGACCAGGTCGCGCAGGACACCGAAGCCGTCCTGGGAGAGGATCGACTCGGCGTGGAACTGGATGCCGTGGAAGTGCGGCCCGGCGACGTGGTGCACGTCGCCGGTGGCCTCGTCACGCTCGACGGTGACCCCTGCGGGCAGCCCTGCGGCACCGACGCGCGCCGCGAAGGTGTTGTAGAAGCCGACCGTCTCGCGCCGGCCCAGGACGTCGAGCCGCGACTGCGTGCCCTGGAAGACGATGTCCTTGAACTCCAGGTCGAGTCCGAGGTTTCGGCACAGCACCTGGTGCCCGAGGCACACCGCGAGGAACGGCTGCTCGCGGGCGAGCAGGTCGGCCACCGCGGTGTCGAGCACGGCGATCTTGGCGTCGTCCTCCTCGCGCGGGTCGCCCGGGCCGGGACCGACGACGACGAGGTCGTACCCGTCGAGCGCGGCCGACTCCCCCTCCTTCACCGCCTGGGCGTCGTGCCGCAGGACATCGGTGCTCATGCCGAGGACACCGAAGACGTGCGCCAACATGTTGACGAAGTCGTCCTCGGCGTCGAGCACCATGACCCGCTTGCCCTGCAACGACGGTTCGGGGGCGGCGCCGGACTGGTCGGAGAGCCAGAACTGGCTGAGCCGCTGGTTGCGCGAGCCCAGGGCGATGAGCACCTCGTCGTCGCGCGTGAAGGCGTCCATGTCCTCGGTGGCCGCGGGTGCTGCGTCCACGAGTCCGAACGCCGAGAGGATCCCGGACGCCTTGGCCCACGTCTCGGCGGTCTCGTAGTCAGGGTCGGAGTCACGCACCAGTGTCGCGCCGGCGGTGACCTTGACGTTGCCGTCGGCGTCGATGTCGGCGGTACGGATCAGGATGGGGGCATCGACGGTCGGCGCACCGTCGGCGTCGCGCCCGACCAGCGCCGCCACCGATGCGTAGTACCCCCGGCCGTGCTCCTCGTACCGCTCGATGAGGCGGCAGGCGTTCTCCACCGGGCTGCCGGTGACGGTGGCCGCGAACATCGAGTCACGCAGGACGTCGCGGACGTCGCGGTCGGTGCGGCCGGCGAGCAGGTACTCGGTGTGCACGAGATGGCTCATCGGCTTGAGGTACGGGCCCAGCACCAGGCCGCCCTCGTGGCAGATGTCGCACATCATCTTGAGCTCCTCATCAACCACCATGAAGAGCTCGTAGATCTCCTTCTCATCGGACAGGAACCGCAGCAGCTCGCGCTTGCGGTCAGCAGACGTCTGAAGACCACGCAGCCGGAAGGTCCCGCTGATCGGGTTCATCCGCACGTTGCCGGCCTCGACGCTGACGTGCCGCTCCGGGCTCGCGCCGATGAGGTGCCGGTCGCCGGTGAAGACGCAGAAGGTCCAGTACGCGCCGCGCTCACGCTCCAGGAGCCGACGGAGGACGGTGAGGGCCCGCTCGTGCCCCCAGTCGGCGACGCGCGCCCGGTAGTGCCGACCGATGACCAGGTTGGCGCCCTCACCATGACCGATCTCGTCGTCGATGACACGGCGGACCATGGCGGCGTAGTCGTCGTCGGAGGTCTCGAAGCCCCCCGGCTCGGCCAGCTCGATCGGGACGTCCGGTAGCTGCTCGAGCAGGTCGTCGAGGGCGATCTCGTGGCGCACCCGGGCCTCGATGACGGTCAGCGGCGTGCCGTCGTCGTGGGCTGCGAAGCCCCGCTCACGCACCTGCGCGAACGGGACCAGGACGAGCGAGTCCCACTCGGGACGGCCCGTGGCTCCCCCACTGGACAGCGGGATGTCGGCGAGCCGGTCGACGTCGACGCGCGGACCGCCGATGAGGGTGACGGTCTCGGCGTCGCGGCCGCGGATGAGCGCGAACGCGGGCTGGGAGAGCAGCTCGTCCAGCAGAGTCATGGGGTTCCTCGGGATCGTGCCGTCCGGTGGACGGCGAACGCCCAGACCACCGGATCGGGAGTCTGGGCGCGGGTTGGTCGACAGTCCTCCTCTACGGGAGGCGCCACCAGCTGGCCACGGCGAGGCTGCCGGGACCACAACGGCGAAGCGAGCGGACTGTCATGACCGCAGACTAACGTCTTGTCCGAGTGATACCACCTAGATACCATGGGAGGCATGGCCATGACTCTGCGACTCACCGAAGAGCAGGACGCCGCGCTGGCGGCGCTCGCCGAGGCCGAAGGGGTCAGCAAGAACGAAGCTGCGGTTCGCGCCATCGTCGAACGTCTCACCGCCACCCACGCGGAACAGGAGTTCGTCGCAGCGATCGACGACACGATCAAGCGATACCCCAGCACGATCAGGCGCCTCGGCGAGTGACCCGCTTCCTCACGCTCGAGGAGGCACTGCGCGTTGCCGAGACGGTCATCGGCGAGACTCCCGCGGTGCGCGACATCGGTCTCCTGGAGTCGGCCCTCGCACGCCCTCAGGCCAGTCTGTTCGGCGACGACGCCTACCCCACCCTCGAGGAGAAGGCGGCGGCGATGCTCCAGTCGCTCGTGCTGAACCACGCACTCATCGACGGCAACAAGCGCTTGGGATTCGCCTGCACGTCGGTGTTCCTCACCCTGAACGGCGCACCGCTCGCGCTGGACGACGAGTCACAGGCCTACGACCTCGTGATGGTCGTCGCCACGAGTGAGCTGACGGAAGTGGCCGACATCGCGTCGAGGCTGCGACCTCATCTCTGATCCACAGGGCAAGATCAGTGCATGGACATCGACGTCGACCTGATCCGCCGCGACCTCGCGCAGCTGGTGAGCTACGACAGCATCGGCGGCAGCCAGTCGGAGGCCGCCGTCCAGCGGTGGAGCGCCGCCACGTTGCAGGGCCTCGGGCTCGAGGTCGACCTGTGGCCGCTCGATCTCGAGGCGCTGCGCGCCGACCCCGAGTACCCGGGTGAGGAGGTCGAGCGCGAGGAGGCCTGGGGGTGCGTCGGGACGTGGCGCCCGGATCCTGCCGATGATCGCCCACCGAGGCTCATCCTCAACGGCCACCTCGACGTCGTCCCGCCCGGGGACCCGGAGTGGTGGACCGGCCACGACCCCTGGTACCTCCATGAGGACGACGACACCTGGTACGGCCGCGGTGTCTGCGACATGAAGGGCGGAGTCGCCGCGATCCTCGCAGCGGTCCGCGCCGTCGGGGAGCAGCTGACCCGGCCGTTCGCCGTCCACACCGTGATCGGCGAGGAGGACGGCGGCCTCGGCACGTTCGCCACACTGCAGCGCGGCCACACCGGCGAGGTCTGCCTCATCGCCGAGCCGACCGACGGCAACATCGTCGCCGCCAACGCCGGCGCCCTGACCTTCCGGCTGGAGATCCGCGGCCGCGCCACCCACGGTTCCATGGCCGGCCGCGGGCTGAGCGCACTGGACCTCTTCGAGCGCGTGAACGCCGAGCTGCACGCGCTCGACGTCCGCCGCAACGTCGATCCCCCCGCGCCCTTCGGGTCACGACCGTGGCCGATCTCGATCGGCATCGTCCACGCCGGCGACTGGGCCAGCACCGTGCCAGACCTGCTCGTCGCCGAGGGACGGTTCGGCGTCAGGCCGGGCGAGTCGTTCGACGAGGCGACGGGCCTCTTCGAGCACACGCTGGCAGCCATCGACGAACCATGGCTGCGCGAGCATCCCGTCCAGGTGACGTGGCCGGGCGGTCGATTCGCCGCCGGATCGCTGCCGGACGGACACGGCTTCGGCCAGCAGGTGGCGGATGCCGTCGCCGCCGTCGGTGCAAAGCGCCCTGACCTCGTCGGCGCACCGTACGGTTCGGACCTTCGTCAGTACGCGGCCCACGGCATCGCCACGCTCCAGTTCGGGCCCGGACGCATCGAGCAGGCACACGCCGTGGACGAGTTCGTGCCGATCGAGGAGGTCGTCCGCAGCGCACAGACCTATGCCCGGCTGCTGCTGGAGCTCTGCGGCTGACCGGTTCCCGAGCTGACCCCGGCGACTTGCGCCGTTGTCCACAGGCTCAACCGCGCCTCTGGTGGTGTCGGCGGGGTCGTCTGCATCGGACCACAACAGCGATTCGAAGGTCCTCTGATCGAGGGGGTGTGCTCACGTTGGCGGCGTCGGCGCTGGGCCCACGGCGGCCACTCACGGTGCCCGCTCTTCCTCATCCTCCGGGTTGTCCGGCTCGTCGGGGTCGTCGGCCACCTCCGCTTCCTCCTCCGGCAGCGGGAGCTCGACGTAGTCATCCACGTCCACCGAGCCCGACGGGGTGAAGGTGACCACCTGCAGACCGACTGGCACCCCCTCGGCATCAAAGGTGACGACACTGACCTGGGCGTTGCGCCGCAGGCTGCTGCCCAGCGCGATCGGCAGCACGGCGCCGCCCGTGCTGCCGATCGTCAGCCGGGTCGAGGGAACCTCGCCCTCACCCTCGATCGGCTGCGGACCCACCTGGTAGTGCAGGTGGCCGCTGAGCAGGAGATCGGCGCAGCCGCTGGCCGCCACCTGCTTGACCGACGCCCACGAGTGAACGGCCACGACACCCACGCGTTCACCGGCGTCGTCCGCTTCGCAGGCCGTCTCGGTCAGGGCGACGTCCTGGTCCGACAGCTGGGTGTCACGCTGTTCGGCGGTGCCGACGTAGCCAGCGATCGTCGTACCCCGGGGATCACTCTCACCGAGGAAACGCACACCACCCACCTCGACCGGCTCTCCCTCCAGCACCACGAAGCCGGCGTCCTCGAGCTGACCGATGGTGGTCTCAGAGTCGTGGTTGCCCGCGACGGCGACGCGATCGAACTCCTCGAACTCCCCCGCCAACGAGTTGATGCTGAATCGCTCCCAGGTGTCTCCCTGGGAGGTGTCGTCGCCAAGGTTGATGAGCAGGTTCGCCTCCGCCTGATCGGCGATCGCACGCGCCACCGGATCCATGCCGATGTTGTCGTGACGGTCAGCGACCACCAAGGCCGTGGACTCATCGTCCTGCGGTGTCCTGACCTCGGCCTCCTGGGCGGCCTCGACCAGCTCGCCATAGAAGTCCACCGAGTCCTGGTAGAGGTACAAGGCGCCCTCGACGAGCGCCCGGCTGCCCCGTGTGATGGAGCCGTAGCTGATCTCGAGCGCCTCCAGGACGTCGTTGGCGGGCAGCTCCGGGAAGACGTCGCGGGCCGGCACCCACCGCGTCTGGGGCGCCTCTCCATCCGGCGGTGGCACCACGATGAGCACGATGCCCAGGACCACGCAGGATGCCACGGCGACACCTCCCACCACCTGCCGGCGTCCAGGGTGCATGGCGTCGTGCATCAGCCTGCGGCGGCGCATCGGACCCAGCCCGCGCCACACCGCGGCCGCCACCACGGTGACGATCAGGGTGGTGCCGAGCCCACGCGCAGCAGCCACGGTGGCCATGTCCATGACCTCGGCTCGCACCGCCGCGATCTCACCCTGCGGCTGGCTCGCGATGACCGCGTCCTGCTGGACCAGCTCCTCGATGCTGGCGACCTGGGCCTCGCCCAGCCGGATGTCGACCCCGATCCCGCCGGGAGCATCCACGGGAAGACGCACCAACGGCAGCAGGGGCCCGAAGTCGATCGTCGCCTGCCCGTCGAAGGCCGGACGAACCGTCGCCTGGTGAGGACCGATCGCCAGCTCACGCTCGCTGCTCTGAAAACTGGCGAGGGCGACGGGAACACCCACCGCAAGACCGAGGAGGAGCGCCGCCAGCGCTCCGAGGACGACGCGTCTCATGCGGTCACGTCCTCAGAAGAACCGCCGTAGGAACGTGACCGCATGACGTGCTCTGGATCCTTCACTTGCTGGCACTCACTCATCCGACGCGGGAGAGCCAGGTCTCGCTGGTCCCGACAGTGACGAGCAGCTGCGTGGCACGGGTGAGCACGACATAGAACGTACGCCACCCCGCCTCGGACTCGGCGATGATGGCATCGGGCTCGACCACCATGACCGCGTCGAACTCCAGGCCCTTGGTGTCCAGGCCGTCGAGCACGCGGAGCCGGTCCGGATGCTCGGCGAGCAGCGGAGCGACGGACTCGCGGGTCTCTTCCAGCGCGGCGCGCGGCGTCACGACGGCGACCGTCCCGTCGACCCTGCCGAGCAGCTCGCGAGCGGAGTCCACGACGCAGTCCTGCAGGTCCGCATCAGCGACCCACCGGTGCTCCGGCTCCTCATCCGTGCGACGCACGGCATCGGCCAGGTCCGCGTCGGGGATCGCCACCTTGGCCACCCGGGCGGCCAGGTCGTAGACCTCGGCGGAGTTGCGGTAGTTGGTGGAGAGCCGGAAGACGTGCTCGTCCTTGCCCCGGAGCGCCTCGGCACGTGCCGAGGCCGCTTCCTCGGGGTGCGGCCACGACGACTGTGCCGGGTCACCGACGATCGTCCAGCTGGCCTGCCGGCCACGGCGGCCCAGCATCCGCCACTGCAGGGGAGAGAGGTCCTGCGCCTCGTCGACGAGCACGTGGGCGTAGCCGTCGTCCTCGATGCTGGTGGTGGCGCGCAGCTCGTCGTCGGCCTCCCGCTCGCGTCGCTCGAAGCTCATCAGCTGGCGCGGGATGTCGTCGTCCTCCTCCTGCGGAGGCGGTACCTCACCGAGGAGGTAGCGCAGCTCGTCGATGATGGGGACGTCCTCGATGCGTGGCCTGCCCCCCTCCTGCGCCGACACCGCCCACGACGCCTTGAGGGCCGCGATCTCCTCGGCATCGAAGGCGCCGTCGGCGAGCTCGGCCAACCGGAGCGGCAGCGTGCGCCACAGCTCGACGGCCTCGACCGGTGGCCACCATGCCTCGATGAAGTCGATGAAGCGGTGGTCAGAGGTGAGAACCTCCAGGAACTCCTCCTCGCCGTTCTCCAGCGCCCGCTCACCATGCACCTGGCGCCACAACGCGGCGGCCACAGCCGCCGGCGCGCGGGTGTAGGCGCGGTTGCGCTTGAGGCTCGCCAACAGCTGGCGCCGGATACCGGACAGCTGGCGGGCGTCCAGGGTGAGGACGTCGTCCTTGTAGAAGTAGCGGAACGACGTCGGCTCACCCGGCTGGGGCGCACGGGCCAGACGCTGCAGCACCGTGAGCATCCGTGCCGATCCCTTGGCGGCCGCGGCCACGGACTCATCATGGTCCGAGGCACCCACCCCGTCGACGATCTCCCCCAGCGAACGCAACGTCACCGCGGTCTCGCCGAGGCTGGGCAGGACGCGCTCGATGTAGGCCATGAACACCGACGACGGGCCGACGACCAGGACCCCGCCCCGCTCGAAACGACGTCGGTCGGAGTAGAGCAGGAACGCGGCACGGTGCAGAGCGACGACCGTCTTGCCGGTGCCGGGGCCACCGCCGATGATGGTGGCGCCACGGACGGGGGCGCGGATGGCCTCGTCCTGCTCCTTCTGGATCGTGGCAACCACCGAGTGCATCGTCGTGTCGCGGGCGCGGCTCAGGCTGGCCAGCAGCGCGCCCTCGCCCACGATCTCCATGTCATCGGGAGCCGCGTCGGCGTCGAGCAGGTCGTCCTCCACTCCCACGACGCGCTGTCCCGACGATCGGAGCACACGGCGCCGCACGACGCCCTGTGGTTCCTGCGCCGTGGCTTGGTAGAACAGTGAGGCGGCGGGGGCCCGCCAGTCGATGAGCAGGATCTCGCGGTCGGCGTCGCGCACCCCGATACGGCCGATGTAGCGGGCGCTGGCGTCGTCGAGGTCCAGCCGTCCGAAGACCAGACCGTCGTGGGCGGCGTTGAGCGCGGAGAGACGGCGCTGTGCCTGGAAGACCATGGCGTCACGCTCGACGAGTCCGCCCTCGTTGCCGATGTGGCCGCGTGCGTAGCCCTCCTTGACCAGGGACGTGGCCACCTTGGCGGACTCATCGAGGCGGTCGTAGACGACGTCGACGTACGCCTGCTCGGCAGCGATCGCACGCTGCTCGGCACTGCTCACTCGCTGGCGCTCGCTCACGGCTCTTCCCTCAGTCCCGGGCTCGATCATGGGAACGATCCAGTCTAGGCGCCCACCGGGACGCAGCCACCGGCGCCCGGTCCGCAGACGCCGGTCAGCTCTTGCGTCGCTGCAGGAAGGCCGTCATCGCCTCGCGGGCCTCCTCGCTGCCGAACAGCTCGGCGGACTGTGCGGCCACCCGCTCGCCCAGTGCGTCAATGCGGGCGACGAGGTCGTGGTTGAGCAGCCTCTTGGTCTCCCGCAGGCCCTGCGGGTAGCCCTGGACGAGCTCGGCGACGACCGCCGAGACCTCGTCAGCGAGGGCGTCGTCGGGAACCGTCCGGGTCACCAGCCCAGCAGCCGCGGCCTCGGCGGCATCGAACGTGCGGCCGGTGAGGAACAGGTCCGCGGCGGCCCGGTCGGTGAAGCGCTCCAGCAACGTGAGTGAGATGACCGCCGGGGCGAGGGCGAGACGGACCTCGGTGAGCGCGAAGCTCACCGATTCGGCAGCCACCACGACGTCGGCCGCGCCGACGATGCCCAGCCCACCAGCACGCACCGGCCCGCCGAGCTCCACGACGACGGGTGTGCCCATGGTCGCGATGGTCCGCTGCAGCGCGACGATGGCACGCGCCCCCTGCTCCATCCCACCGGAGGACGCCTCCGACAGGTCGGCACCGGAGCAGAAGACCCGGTGGGCCGAGCGCACGACGACCGCTCGGACGGTCGAGTCCGTCTCCGCCGTCGTCAGGTGCCCGCCGAGCTCCTCCACGAGCTGACGGCTCAGGGCGTTGCGGTTGTGCTCGCTGTCCAAGGTGATCGTGGCGACGGCATCGTCGATGCTCAGGTGCACCAGCTCGGTCATGCGGACCTCCATGGGTGGGTGGGGTGGACTCGGACCTGCTGCTGACTCCCCGGTCATGGAAACCTTTCAGATGCATGGCAAGCAACCCGTGCAACTGAAGGAAAGTCGTGCAGCAGTGCCGATTCCCATGTCGACATGGGAATCAGCACTCCGGTCAGTAGGACTTGGGCAGGCCCAGCGAGAACTGGGCGATGAAGTTGAGCACCATCTCGCGGCTCACCGGGGCGATGCGGCTCAGTCGTGACCCGGCCAGCATCTGCACCAGTCCGTACTCCTCGGCCAGCCCGTTGCCGCCATGGGTCTGGATGGCCCGGTCGACGGCGTTGCAGACGGCCTCGCCGGCGGCGTACTTGGCCATGTTGGCCGCCTCCCCGGCGGCCATGTGGTCGGCCGCGGCATACAGCGCCGCTGCCCTCTGGGTGAGCAGGCGAGCGGACTCGATCTCGATGTACGTCTGCGCGAGCGGGTGCGCGATGGCCTGGTGGGCACCGATCGGGGCCTTGAAGACCTGCCGCTCCTTGGCGTACTCGGTGGCCATCTCCAGGGCGAGCCGGGCGGTGCCGAGGGCGAACGATGCCCCCATGATGCGCTCGGGGTTGAGTCCGGCGAAGAGCTGCTCGATGCCGGCGTCCTCGCTGCCGATGAGCGCGTCGTCCGGCACCCGCAGGTCGTCGAAGAACAGTGTGAACTGCTTCTCCGGGCTGACGATCCCCATCGGGATCTCGGTGTACTCCAGGCCCTGCGCGTCGGTCGGCACGAGGAACAGCGCGGGCTTGAGGTTGCCGGTCTTCGCATCCTCGGTCCGTGCGACGACCAGCACGTGACTGGCCTCGTCGACACCGGAGATGTATGTCTTGCCTCCGGTGAGGCGCCACCCGCCGTCGCTCTCACGGTGGGCGGTGGTGGTGATGCGATGGCTGTTGGACCCGGCGTCCGGCTCGGTGATCGAGAACGCGTACGTCGCGGTGCCGTCGGCCAGGCCCGGCAACCACCGCTGCTTCTGCTCATCGGTGCCGTACTGCGCGATGATCGTGCCGACGATGGCCGGCGAGACCACCATCAGCAGCAAGGGCGAACCTGCGGCCGCGAGCTCCTCGCAGACTGCGGCGAGGTCACCGATGTCCCCTCCGCCGCCGCCGTACTCCTCGGGAACGGCGACGCCGAGGTAGCCGAGCTTGCCGGCCTCGGTCCACAGCTCGGTGGTCTTGCGGCCCTCTGCGTGAGCCTTGATGAAGTAGTCGCGGCCGTACTTGCGACCGAGGTCGCGGACCGCCTTGCGCAGCTCCTGGCGTTCCTCGGTCTCACTGAACGCAGCAGTCGTGGGGGTGGTGCTCATGGCGTCTCTCCTTCTGCCGTGCCCTCGTCGCCGAGGTCGATCACGGCGAGCACGGCGCCGGACTCGACCTGCGCGCCCGCGGTGACCGCGAGCTCGCGCACGACGCCGTCGCTCGGCGCCGTGATGGTGTGCTGCATCTTCATGGCCTCCAGGACGACGACCGTCTGGCCTGCGACGACGTCCTGCCCCTGCTTGACCGCGACCGTCGCGACCGACGCCGGCATCGGCGCCAGGAGCGAGCCCTCGGCCACGACGTCGGCCGGGTCGACGAAGTCGGGCACGGGCTCCCACGAGAGGGTGCCGTGGGGTCCGCTGACGTCGACCGCGTCGTCGCCGACGCGGACGTCGTAGGTCTCCATGACGCTGCCGACCGACAGTCGCACCGTGTCGGGTGTCGCGTCGACGACGTCGACCCCCTCGACGGCATCGGAGACCAGGGCCCGTCCGGCGGCCGCATAGCTCACCTCGACCTCAGCGTCACCGTGCCGGAAGGTCCGCGTCCTGGGCTGCGACGGCACGTTGCGAAAGGCCGTGGGAATGCGACCCAGCACTGGCGCGGCGGCCGTGGCGGCGCGGGCCGAGGCGAGCGCCGCGGCGAGCGCGTACCGGCGGACGGCGGCGTCGTCGTGCACCGGAACGGTCCATGCTTCGAGCCGCTCGCCGAGCAGGGCGGTGTGCACGCGCTCAGCGACAAACTCCTCGTCGCTGACGATCGCGCGCAGCAGGTCGATGTTGGTGGTGACGCCCGTGACGCGGGCTCGACGCAGTGCGCCGTCGAGCCTGCGCAGGGCGGTGGGCCGGTCCGTCCCGAGCGCGACGACCTTGGCGAGCATCGCGTCGTAGTGGACGCTGACCTCGCTGCCGGGCTCCACACCGGAGTCGATGCGCAACCCGGGCCCCTCGGGGCCGGTGAAGCGGGCGCCGTCGATGTCGAAGGAGCGCACCGTGCCGGTCTGCGGGGTCCAGTCGGTGGCCGGGTCCTCGGCATAGAGGCGCACCTCGACGGCGTGCCCGACCGGTGCCGGGGGCTCACCCTCGAGGGCTCGGCCTTCGGCGACGGCGATCTGGAGTGCCACGAGGTCGAGACCGGTGACCGCCTCGGTGACCGGGTGCTCGACCTGCAGGCGCGTGTTCATCTCCAGGAAGTGGACGCGGCCGCCGTCCAGGTGGCCGTCCGCCACGAGGAACTCCACCGTGCCGGCCCCGACGTACCCGACGGCCTCGGCGGCGGCGCGGGCGGCCTCGTGCAACGTGCGACGGACCGGCTCGCTCAGGTTCGGGGCGGGGGCCTCCTCGACGACCTTCTGGTGGCGTCGTTGGATGGAGCAGTCCCGATCACCGACGACCCACGTGGTGCCGTGGACGTCGGCCATCACCTGCACCTCCACGTGACGCGCGGTGGGCAGGTACGGCTCGACAAAGACGGTCTCGTCACCGAACGCCGAGGCCGCCTCCGCAGCTGCTGCGGTGAGCTCCGCGGCCAGGTCGGCCGGGTCCTCCACCACGCGCATGCCCCGTCCGCCGCCGCCGGCGGACGCCTTGACCAGCAGGGGGCCATGTCGTTCGAGCAGGGCGTCGGGGTTCGCCCCCTCCTCCAGCAGCACCGCCGGGTCGACCGAGAGGATAGGCACCCCGGCGTCGGCCATGAGCTCCTTGGCGCGGATCTTGCTGCCCATCGCCTCGATCGACTCCGGCGTGGGGCCGATCCAGGTCAGTCCCGCAGCCGCGACGTCCCGGGCGAAGTCGGCGTTCTCGGAGAGGAACCCGTAGCCGGGGTGGATGGCATCGGCCCCGGCGGCCCGGGCGGCCTCGATCACCAGGTCGCCGCGCAGGTAGGTGTCTGCCGGGGCGTTGCCCGCCAGCGCCACAGCGCGGTCGGCGTCGCGGACGAACGGCGCCTCGGCGTCGGCATCGGAGTGCACGGCCACGGTCTCGATGCCGAGGTCGCGGCACGTCCGGAACACCCGACGGGCGATCTCGCCCCGGTTGGCCACGAGGACGGAACGGATCATGACGTCGCCTTTCTCACGGTCCTCCTGATTCCCATGAATTCATGGGAATCAGGGGGACTCACCACGGGATTCACCTGCTCACCGGCGTTGGCAAACCGTGGTGAGCAGGGGTTTCCCATGAGTTCCTGGGAATCTAGGGACTGCGGCAGTCGCACATCGGCACGGTTCGTCACACGCGGAACACCCCGTAGCCCTCGGCACCGCGAACCTCGGCGGTGTGGATGGCCGACAGGCAGATCCCGAGGATGCTGCGGGTGTCCCGCGGGTCGATGACGCCGTCGTCATAGAGCATCCCGGAGGTGAAGTAGGCGAGCGACTGCTCCTCGATCTGCTGCTCGACGTAGGCCCGCATCTGCGCGTCACCCTCCTCGTCGTAGGGCTGCCCCTTGGCCTCGGCCGCGCCGCGCGCGACGATCGAGATGACTCCGGCGAGCTGCGCCGGCCCCATGACGGCGGACTTCGCGCCCACCCAGCTGAACATGAACCGCGGGTCGTAGGCACGGCCGCTCATCCCGTAGTGGCCGGCGCCGTAGGACGCGCCCATCACGATCGAGAGGTGGGGGACTCGCGAGTTGGAGACGGCGTTGATCATCTGCGCGCCGTGCTTGATGATGCCGCCCTGCTCGTACTCCGCCCCCACCATGTAGCCCGTGGTGTTGTGCAGGAACAGCAGGGGAGTATCGGTCTGGTTGGCCAGCTGGATGAACTGCGTCGCCTTCTGCGCCTCCTCGCTGAACAGCACCCCCTGGGCGTTGGCGAGGATGCCGATCGGGTAGCCGTGCAGCTGGGCGAACCCCGTGACGAGGCTTGACCCGTACAGCGGCTTGAACTCATCGAACTCGCTCGCGTCGACGATGCGGGCGATCACCTCGCGCGGGTCGAAGGGCACCTTGAGGTCGGTGGGGACGATGCCCAGCAGCTCCTCGGGGTCGAGCACCGGCTCGGCGTAGTCGGCAGCGGGCGCCGGGCCCTTCTTCTCCCAGTTGATACGGCGCATGATCTGGCGGCCGAGGCGGATGGCGTCGCGCTCGTCGGTGGCGAGGTAGTCGGCCAGACCGGAGGTGCGGGCATGCATCTCGGCACCTCCGAGCGACTCGTCGTCGGACTCCTCGCCGGTGGCCATCTTGACCAGCGGGGGCCCACCGAGGAAGACCTTGGCGCCCTCCTTCACCATGACCACGTAGTCGCTCATCCCGGGGATGTACGCGCCGCCGGCCGTGGAGTTGCCGAAGACGAGCGCGACGGTGGGGGTGCGGGCGGCCGAGGCGCGGGTGATGTCGCGGAACGACTTGCCTCCAGGGATGAAGATGTCCTTCTGAGTCGGCAGGTCGGCACCGCCGGACTCCACGAGCTGGATGGTCGGGAGATTGTTCTCCGCGGCGATCTGCGCCGCCCGGTGGCCCTTCTTCAGGGTGCTCGGGTTGGAGGAGCCGCCCTTGACCGTCGGGTCGTTCGCGACGATCATGCACTCGACGCCCTCGACGACGCCGATGCCGGTGACGATGGAGCCGCCGACCGCGAAGTCGGTGCCCCAGGCGGCGAGGCTGGAGAGCTCGAGGAACGGCGCGTCGGCATCGAGCAGCAGTTCGATGCGTTCGCGGGCCGTGAGCTTGCCGCGGGCGTGGTGGCGCTCGACGTACTTCTCACCGCCGCCAGCGAGTGCCTTGCCGTGCTGCTCGGCGAGGTCGGCGACCCGCTCGAGCATCGCCTCACGGTTCTCGGCGTAGCCCGTCGAGGTCGGGTCCACGGTGGTCTTCATGCTCGCTCCTCATCGTGGGTGCGGGCGGCGCAGGACGCGCTCCTCGGCAAGAGGGTCGAGTCGGTGCCTACGCCACCGAATGGGCGCTCATTCGGTGGCGCAAGCACCAATGAACGGGACGCGTCGCTGATTCCCATGACGTCATGGGAATCAGCGATACGCGTGGGGCTGCTGGGACGAGGCATCTCAGTACCCCAGCAACTTGGCGGCGAGGTCCTTCATGACCTCGGTGGCGCCACCACCGATGCCGAGGATGCGCGCGTCGCGGTAGTGACGGTCGATCTCGGACTCGCGCATGTATCCCATGCCGCCGAAGATCTGCACGGCCTCGTGGACGACGTGCTCGACGGCCGCGACGGAGACGTTCTTGGCGGTGACGGCGTCGAGGATGAGCGACGGGTCCGTCTTGGACGTCGTGAGCGAGCGCTCGACGGCAGCGCGGGTGAGGGCGCGGGCGGCGGCCGTGCGCTGGTGCATCTCGACGAGCTTGTGCCGGATGACCTGGCGGGTGATGAGCGGACGTCCGAACGTGTCCCGCTCTCGGGCGTACGCCGCGGCGAGGTCGAGGGCGCGCTGGGCGGTGGCGTAGGACTGCACGGCGAGGCCGAGCCGCTCCCCCACGAACTGCTGCATGACGAGGTAGAAGCCGCCGTTCTCCTCCCCGACGAGGTTCTCCACGGGCACCCGGACGTCGTCGAAGGCCAGCTCGGCGGTGTCGGAGCAGTGCCAGCCCATCTTGCGCAGACTCCTGGAGACCGTGAACCCGGGCGTGTCCTTGTCGACGACGAGCAGGCTGATGCCCGCGTGGCCCTCCTCACCGGTGCGGACGGCCGTGGTGACGAAGTCGGCGCGCACACCGGAGGTGATGAACGTCTTGGCGCCGTTGACGACGTAGTGGTCGCCGTCGCGCACGGCCCGGGTGCGCAGGCCCGCGACGTCCGACCCGCCGCCGGGCTCGGTGACGGCGAGCGAGCCGATCAGCTCGCCGGCCAGGGTCGGCCGGACGTAGCGCTCGATGAGGGCAGTGTTGCCGGAGTCGATGATGTGCGGCACGGCGATGGAGTGGGTGAACAGACTGGCCTGCAGCCCGGTGGAACCCCCGGCGGCGAGCATGGCCTCGGTGACGATGCACGCATCCACGACGTCACCGCCCGCGCCTCCGGCCTCCTGCGGGTATCCGACGGCGAGGTACCCGGCCTCGGCCGTGGTGCGGTGCAGCGAGCGCGGGAGCTCGCCGTCGTCCTCCCACTGCGCGAGGTGCGGCACGAGCTCGCGTTCGGTGAACGCCTCGACGGCCGTGCGTAGCGCCTGTCGCTCCGGTGTCTCCCACGTCATGGCAGCACCTTCTCTGCGCTTGCGCCGACCGCTGGCGCCTCGGATGCAAGGTCGAGCAGGGCCTCCGGCACGGGAACGTCGCGGGCGCGTAGCCACTCGCCGACGGCCTTGGCCTGCGGGTCGAGCCGCGTCGACGACGCGACGCCCTCACCGAGGAGTCCGTGTACCACGATGTTCACGCCGCCGAGGTTGGGCAGCGGGTGGACGTCGACGTCCAGGTCGCGTGCCTCGGGCAGCAGGGCGCGGACGCGTTCGGGCGTGAGGGTGGCCAGCAGCCAGGTGACTGCGGCCTCGCGCGCGGGATGCGTGGCCGGCACCCAGACTCCGATGTTGGCGTTGCCGCCCTTGTCGCCCGAGCGGGCGTGGACGAGCTTTCCCAGGGGGACGCTGCGGGTGGTCCCGGCGGAGGCGCCAGCCTCACTCTCGACCGCGTCCCCGGCACCGCCCGTGCCACCGGTCGCGGCGCCGACCGTCCCGCCCTCGACATCGGGTCCGGGGGCCGCGGTGACCTCGGGCGCGGCGATGTCCTCGCGTCGGCCGTCGCTGTGGACGACGACGTGCGGAACGTCGCTCTGGGGCACGTAGCCGGCGCGGTAGAGGCCGAAGGGCGCACCCCGGCCGGGCGGCGCGGTCAGTGTGAACCCGGGATAGGAGGCGAGTGCCAGCTGGACGGCGACGTCGCTGAAGGCCCGCCCCACCGGGTCGGGCTCGGCACTCTTGACGTCGCACCGCAGGATCGACGTCGCGGCGGCCTGCGAAGGCGGGTCCACGACGTCGGTGCGATCCAGCGTCCAGACGATCTCATCGGGCGGCGAGGCGGCGAGGCCCTCCTCGACCTGGCGGCGCACCCACTTCGCCTTGGCCTCGATGTCCAGACCGGTGAGCAGCAGCTGGATGCTGTTGCGGAACCCACCGAGCATGTTGAGACAGACCTTGGTGTCCTGCGGTGGCGCACTGCCGCGGACGCCATCGATGCGGACGCGGTTCTCGCCCTCGTCGCTCAGCTCGATGGTGTCCAGGTGCGCGACGACGTCGGGGTTGAGGTAGGCGGGGCCCTGGATCTCGTACACCAGCTGGGCGGTGACGGTGTCGACCGTGACCGCTCCCCCGGTGCCGGACGGCATGGTGATGACGCTCGACCCGTCGGCGTCGATCTCCGCCACGGGGAAGCCGAGGGGACAGGAGATGTCGATGCCGGTGAATCCGCTGAAGTTTCCGCCGGTGGCCTGCGTGCCGCACTCGATGACGTGTCCGGCGACGAGGGCGCCGGCGAGGGCGTCGTGGTCCTCACGCCCCCAGCCGTGGGCCCAGATGGCCGGCCCCATGACGACGGAGGCATCGGTGACACGGCCGGTGACGACCACGTCGGCACCGGCCTCGAGGGCTGCGGCGATGCCGAAGGCGCCGAGGTAGGCGTTGGCGGTCAGCACGTCGCTGCCCTGCCCGATCTGTTGGGCGAGCTCGTCGGCGCGTTCGTGCAGGTCGTCGCCCTCGACGTGAGCGATGTCGAGGGCCAGGCCCTGCTCGGCGGCGAGGCCGCGCAGTGTCTCGGCGAGACCGGCCGGGTTGAGCCCGCCGGCGTTGCTGACGATGCGCACGCCTCGCTCCTTGGCCAGCGCCATGCACTCGCTCATCTGCCGCACGAACGTCTTGGCGTAGCCGAGGGAGGGGTCCTTCATCCGGTCCTTGCCGAGGATGAGCATCGTCAGCTCGGCGAGGTAGTCCCCGGTGAGGACGTCGAGCGGCTCGGGCGACTCCAGCATCTCGCGCATCGCGGAGAGCCGGTCGCCGTAGTAGCCGGAGCAGTTGCCCACACGAATGGTCACGCCCCGAGCATGACCGCGAATCAACAAACAGTCAAGCCTGCTTGTTTATGGCCCGAGGCTGGGCCCTGACGATGAGCGCCGTCAGGATCGCCGTCAGACAGACGATGTACACCGGGAACGCGTACGTCGCTGGATTCCACTCGCGGATCGTCAGCAGGGCAATCACCCCGTTCAGACCAGAGAGCACGTAGACCACCGGGCTCTCGGTGACCGGGGCTCGCCACGCCTTGCGCACCGTCGGGATCGCCGCCGCAGCATCGGCTGCCACGGCAAACAGCACCGCGGTCGCTGCCTCACCCAGGCCCAGCCAGACCATCAGGGCGACCACGGCCAGGGCACCGCACCACAGGTCGAACTTCGTGAGACGCCACACGCTGCGCGGATTGACGAACGAGGCGAGGAAGACGATGAGTGGACCGACACCGATCGACAAGGTCAGCACCGCCGGCGGACCGACTCCCTCGTCCAGCTGCGCCATGAATCCGACGATGGGCACCGCGGCCCACAGGAACCACGACACCCGGTTCGGCTGAGTCCTACCTCGCACTGTGAGCCACGCATGGCGCGCACTGCCGACCATCGACAGCAGGGCACCGAGAAAGACGAATGCCGGGTCGATCACTGGCTCAGCGGTCGGCTAGCCGCAGCGGGTCGTTGCCGGGCAGGCCGGCGAAGGCCTGGACGATGGTCAGCCAGTGCGCTGCGTGCTCCCCCTCGGCGTGCACGTCGACGTCGTCCAGGTGGCGGCGGCGCGTGGCGAGCAGGGCGAAGTCGTACCCCGAACCGGTCACCCGCTCCGGCGCATCGAGCGGCCCCCAGGTCCACAGCTCGCCCGACGGCGCGGTGAGCGCCACGTGCACGTCGACGGCCGGCGCCTCCTGCCCGCGCACCAGGTAGGCGAACCCCCGTGTCCGGATGCCGATGTGGCACACGTGTCGGCATCGGTCGCTCCGGGGCGGGGTGATGCCGAGCGCCTCCGCGACGTCGTGCCCGTGGGCCCACGTCTCCATGATTCGCGCCGTCGCCATCGAGGTGGGGCTCATCGGGGGGCCGAACCACGCGATCTTCTC